>JBCCAQ010000093.1:0-17170 GCA_039814735.1 Cyanobacteria bacterium P01_A01_bin.15 | reverse complement strand
GTTTATAGACGTAATCGCAGGGGATAGGGATGCCCATACTCGCTGACGCTGAGCGATGTCATACTTGAGCTGCTCCCATGTAAATCCATGGCTATCTTCCCCATAGGCAAGATCAATTAGGATAGATGTGTTTAACTTGATTGTCCCAGCATGGGGCAAAAGCTGCTCCAATGTCAGAATAATCTGGTTACGCATAAATGTTTCAACATCTTGCCAATCAAACAGATCAAGTCGAACGTAGAGATCTAAATATTGACGAATAGATGACTGATCCTTGACCTTTTTACTAGCCAGCTGCAGAGCCGCATGCATGATTTGCAGCTTAAAGTGTTGCCCTAACTTTTGAGATATATCATTAGGCTCTGGCAAACGGATGCCACCGTAGGTGATCTCTCCATTGGAAAAAACTAATATTCTAGAATACTTCAGATCTAGAGCATGGGATAGGGTTTCCACATGGGCGACCCCGCAAAAGTTACTATACTGCAGCTCTAAAATGGCACTGCCTAATTGCTCGGCTCTAAACTGAAGCATTAATACTCTCTCTCAAAAGATTTAGAAGACTATGAAAACAGTTTTTAGCAGTAAATAAACTGATTTAACTGCTACTGTGGGTAGCCGTTGCTCAATCAAGTGAACCGATGTAAACCAGTGCACCGCCCCTATCTGCTGCCCCAAAAGAGCTATTATTTAACAGCAGAGTCAGGATACAAATCCTTGCTTTCGTTGTTTATTTGATATGGTTAAAGTACCCACCACACCAAAAGACGAACAGCGTGCAGGCCCTGTTTTGTGCACCCAATGGATGAGGCATGAAGCTTTTCTACTATCGCCGTCGTGACGGTCAGCCAAACTTTGGTGATGAACTCAATACCTGGCTGTGGCCCCGGCTGTTACCAGACTTCTTTGATAGTGATGAATCTACCCAATTTGTCGGCACAGGTACGCTCCTCAACCATCGTCTACTAGAACGAACAGCCACTGCCCAGCGCCTAATTATTTTTAGCAGTGGCGCTGGCTATGAGCAACCGCTGCCACAGGTGCCGGCACACTGGCACATTGTTTGTGTGCGGGGACCGCTGTCAGCTAGGCGCTTAAAGCTACCCCATGGAAAAGCGATTACTGACGGTGGTCTTCTAGTTGGTCGGTGTTTTAGACCGACCGGAGCAAAAAGGTGCTCCCACGCCTTTATGCCCCACATTCACCATGCCAGCTTTGCAGATGTCGCCTGGAAGACACTGTGTAATCAAGTGGGCATTAATTATATTGATCCTCGCTGGCCCATAGAGCGGATTTTGCAGGCCATCAGTGAAGCAGATATTTTACTTGCTGAAGCGATGCATGGTGCCATTGTGGCAGATGCTCTGAGAACGCCTTGGATTCCTGTTGTGACCAGTCCTAGAATTCTTAGCTTCAAATGGCAGGACTGGTGTGCTTCTATTGGGGTGCCATACCGACCTTGGATACTGTTGCCGCTGCCAGACTATCCAACCTATGCTAGAGGGCTGCGATCATCGCTCCAAGCAGGGTGGCTGTGGACCCAATGGAGCCAGCAGACCCTGGCACACCGACCCACGGCGTGGCCGTGGAGACGGTCCACAGTTGACAGCATGGCGAGCCTGCTGAAACACGGACAGCCTATTTTGAGTAAAACCAGCACCTTAGATCGGTTGACCACACAGCTAGAAGATTTATTAAGCTCTCTAAAAAAGTCTGTTGCTTACTAAACAGCAGGTCTTACAGGGAATTTTATGGAATTTCACGGTTGCAAAACCAACATAATCCGTTTTTGCTTCGCTAGACTGGGCAAAGCAGGATTTAATTTCTTCAAATATGTCGCCGAGCGCTGTTCCCAATTTGATTCGCCACAGACAGGGAGTGCCTGTCATCCTATTGCTAGCCCTAGGGCTTATGGCCGCTCCGGCTAAAGCTGCCACCCTTGTTTTAGAAAGTTTGGAGTTTAGTGAGGTTGCCGGTGACTTTGTTATTACCGGGGGCGAAGTAGGCACAGATACGTTAAGAATCTTTCAGGATGTGACCGGGCCAAATATAGACCTATTTACCTCAATTCAGGGACTAGAAAGCTCAGGCTTTATCGGATTTAGGCTTGAATCCGTGCTAACGAACCGTACTGATACGCCCTGGGTTTTCTTTGACCATGAGCTCCAAGAACAGTTTGGAGTGGCTAGCCCCGAAGAAGATGGTCTGTCATTTGCCCAGCAATTTGATTCTGTCAGACCGACGTCAAATGTATTTTCAAGCGTTGATGAAGTGACGGACGTACGAGACTTTGTAAATTTTTCGGGGGGTGTGGTCAATCCAAATCAGACGGTTACCTTTCGCTATTTCATCCTGGACAATGCTCCCAACGATTTGTTTTTTCTAAGACAGCGCCCTAACTTTGCCCCTGGTGGTGTCGGTGTGGTGCCGGTACCGCCAGCCCCACCAGCCCCGCCGGTCGTGGCCCCACCAGCTTCGCCAGCCCCGCCTGTCGTCGTGGCACCGCCAGCCCCGCCAGCACCCGCCAGCCCTCCAACTCCACCGACACCGGTTGTTGTTGCTGAGCCAGTTGTATCGCCGGTGCCGGTCACTCAGGTTCCAGAGCCGGGAATAGCGTTGGGACTGTTGGGTCTGATTGGAGTGGTGGGACTGGGGCGGTGGCGGGTACGCTGACAAAACCTGTTCCGAAGTGATTTGTTAGATTTTTGCCAACTTTTTCAGCAGATACTTGGGTGATTCAGCATAGCCCTGCCGGAAGTAGAAACGATGGGCATCTACACGTCTCGAATTGCAGTGAACCTCAATTCGGTCACTGTTACGCTCACGGGCAATGTTGACGGCTCGTTCCTCCATCATTGCGCCCACGCCTGCTCCTCTAGCCGTCTCGGCAACACAGAAATAGCTGATACGGCAAAAATCGCCCGCCAGAGCCAGCTGCGGAATAAAGTGAAGTGAAATAATACCAATAATCCTGTCGCCATCAATGGCAACAAGAAGTTCCTCATCTGGATGCGAAAGAAGTTGCGTAATGCGTTCGTTGATAAATGATGCCGTACCCAAATAGCCGAGCGACTCCAGCAGTTCCGCTATAGCTGGCGCATCGACGACATGGGGCTGTCTCATTTCGATCATATTTTACCTGCAGGTCTAACAACACAATTCAGCAGTTGGCCTCTGCCCTTAGCAAACAATCCAACCAGCAACTTGCAAACGGTCAAACACTAACTGATCTGGTGTTCAATTGCCGGTTATAGTGAAGGGCTTTTCTCTCAGCGCTTTAGTCACAATCTTTTACTTGACGATTGCTAGCCATAGAGCGTATGTTCTTTTTAGGGCTATGGCAGTGCCATGGCCTCACTTCAGAACTCAATATTTGGCACTGTCGGCAGGTGCTAGCAACACCATACCGACAGCTAACTTCCAGGATTAACAGTCAATCCCGGCAGCTTTGGCCATTATGGCCCAGTAGCTCCGATTTGCAAAATCTCTGAGGAGTCGCTGGGTATTGGGTTTTGGCTCCACCCTCCTGGGGTTGCGCCGTTGGCGCAGCCCTAAGGGGGGACCTGTACCGTATCCGGAGACCAAATCCCATGTTTCAAGAATCAGCTCAGGGCGCAGGGGCGTCCAACGTTCCCCCTGCCAACAACACTCTGCCCGAGTACGACTATGAGAATGTCAACCACACCCTGTTTGGCAGCCTCACGGCCATCCTCAACACCATCAAACTGCTCCATAAGCTCAACTATGCTGAGCCCAACGACTGGAGCAGACCGCTACCGACGGGGCGGCCCAATGAGATGATGGCCATTTTGACCCGGCGGGTCCGGGTTGATTAAGACACTGCCAAAGAGATGTCCTATCACGCCGGGTTTCAACAACTCGGCGTGAGCTAAAAACTGTCCCCTGATGTCTTGCACTAAGCTTGGTTGTGCAGCCTTCAACGAGCGCCAGACTTAAAGCCTGACGCCCGTTGAAGGCTGCCCACTGAGCTCATACCTTGCACCTGGCGAGATCCCGCAGGGTAAGGGTTTTAGGAGGGCGCTGAAAGCTCTGTATCTAGAGTCCCACAGCCAACATTGTCCCTTTAGTGGGCAGCCCTCAATTAGCGGCAGGTTTTCAACCCGGCGTGGGTGAGTGCTTCTGAGCTGCCAGTAAACAACATGGTCACATCTAGCTCTTGTCGCGCTGGTCGCGGTTATAGGTAACCACCTCATGGAGAGTCACTATACCATCTCCATTTAAATCGCCTCTGCTATCGGTGAGGCTAATCTGTTGTGCATTGGCAACACCAGCAAGTGCGCCTGTGGACATCAAAACAGTCAGTGCGGATAATAAAAAGCGTTTCATTTCAAAAACCTCAGTTCAGGCGATAACCACTGGGTGATTACCTCTTACATCTTCAAGATAGGGAGGTCTTCTGAGACATGACGCATGGTGAGTTAAGATCCAGCTGAGAGTTAGATAAACAAAATTAATCTTCGCAAGAAAACATAAAACTGTCCTGATTTCCTAAGAGGCTGCCGCACCGGTCTATTGGCAGCGGCTGCTTCAAAATTTGTTAGGCTAGCTATACATCTGCTGTCCATCATTGATCTGTGCCAAACTCAGCCCGCCTTTGGAAAACAAGTCTGCCAGGTATCGAACTTTTTGAAGCGCAGTTACACAGCCATCGGTTTGGCAAACACTTTCATGGGGCCTACACCATCGGCCTCAATGAGAGTGGTCAAGGCTGCTGTCAGCACCACGGTGAAAATCATTTCCACAGTCCCGGCAGCTTTAATCTGATCAACCCAGGCGACATTCACACAGGGCAGGTGGCTTCCCCAGACGGTTGGGGTTTTCGCAATTTTTATATCGAGCCGCCGCTAATCGAACAGGTGTTGGCACAGCTAGACTGGCCAGGCCAGGAAGTTCCCTATTTCAAAGCACCCATTCTCAAAGCTGCCTTTCTACAGCCCATCTTTTATGACCTTTTTCATGCACTCATGACACCGGCTACCCCCCGGCTAAAACAACAGTCTCTGCTGTTAGAGCTGCTGTCAAAGCTGTTTGAGCTAAATGTAGAAAACTCTTTTGACATTAGACCAGCCAAACCAGAATCAAAGGCTGTTGCGTGCGTGCGAACCTATCTCGAAGCTTACTACACTCAAAATGTATCCCTCGATCAGCTGGGCCAGCTGGTCAACCTCAGCCCCTATTATTTGATTCGTTGTTTTCGTCAGCAGGTGGGCTGTGCGCCCCACCAGTATCAGCGCCACTGGCAGCTGATGCAGGCAAAACGAGCCCTACAAACCGGGAGAGAATCCCTGGCTGCGATCGCAACTACCCACGGCTTCTACGACCAAAGCCACTTTAACCGCGCTTTTAAGCAGACCTACGGCGTCACCCCCGGTCAGTATCAAAAGGGCAATTCTGTCCAATACGGCTGAGGGCAGGTTTCCCCAGACTGGAGATCAGTATCTGGGGGCAGCCATGACGTTTTTTAAAGACTTTTCGCTTTCTGCTGCGATCGCAGGCTTTGTCTCGGTGCTGGTGGGTTTTACCGGTGCCGGTGTGATTGTGTTTCAAGCCGCCCAGGCCATGGGCGCATCACCCACCGAAATTGGCTCCTGGCTATGGGCCCTGGGTTGGGGGATGGGGCTAACAGGCATTGCCCTATCCCTACGCTACCGGGTGCCCGTTGTTATGGCCTGGTCCACCCCCGGAGCAGCCATGCTGGTGACCACCACCGCCGATGTCACCCTGCCAGAGGCCACCGGAGCCTTTATGGTCTGTGCCGGTCTGATTGTTCTGTTTGGTATTACCGGCTGGTTCGAGCAGCTGATGGATCGGCTGCCCCTTTCCCTGGCATCGGCCATGCTGGCCGGGGTGCTACTGCAGTTTGGCCTAAATGTTTTTACCGCTATGCAAACCCAGTTTGTCATGGTGTTTGCCATGTTTGGTCTGTACCTGGTTATGCGGCGGGTATCTCCCCGCTACACGGTGATTGCTGCCCTAGCTCTGGGGATTTTGCTGGCCGGAGCCCAGGGACTACTGCAAATGGATACCGTACAGCTGCAGTGGGCCACCCCTGTGTTGATCACCCCGACGTTTTCGCTCAATGGACTGGTGGGGGTTGCTTTACCCTTATTTATTGTCACCATGACGTCGCAAAACGTGCCGGGGGTGGCCACTATCCGGGCCTTTGGCTATCAGGTACCCACCTCGCCGCTGATCACCTGGAGCGGTGTAGCATCCCTGGTGTTGGCTCCCTTTGGTGCATTTGCCATTAACCTGGCGGCGATTACTGCTGCTATTTCCATGGGGCGCGAAGCCCATGAGGAGCCGGACAGACGCTATGTGGCAGCGGTGATGTCAGGGGTGTTTTATATCTTGGTGGGGCTATTTGGAGCCACGGTGGTGGGGCTATTTTCGGCACTGCCCCAGGAACTGGTGGTTGCGATCGCGGGTCTTGCCCTGCTCGGCACCATCGGCAAAGGTCTGGTCACCGCCCTCGCCCAGGAAAAAGAACGCGAACCGGCGCTAATCACGTTTCTAGTTACCGCATCAGGCGTCAGTTTGCTCGGGATTGGTTCAGCATTTTGGGGGCTGCTGGCCGGTCTATTGGCAACCCTAATTACCCAGATAGGCCGTCGCATGGTACATTCCTAGCGCTGAGGCAACCGATGAATGCACTCGCCGAGCCGTCGCCATCTCAAGCTTCCAGCGATCGCGGATGTTGTAAATCAATGTGCAAAGCTATAAATTGAGAGAGTCACCACTACAGCAGGACTGTTCATGACCATTCGGAACATTTGTCCCAGTGACTATCGACCCGTCATTGGTGTGCTTAACCATTGGTGGGGTGGCCGACCCATGAGCAATATGCTGCCCAAGCTATTTTTTGTTCACTTTTGTAAAACAAGTTTCATCATGGAATCCAACGGCCATATGCTGGGGTTCCTAATTGGATTTTGCTCCCAAACATATCCTAGACAAGCCTATATCCATTTTGCTGGGGTCAACCCTACCTGTAGAAAACAAGGGGTTGGTCGTACCCTATATGAGACTTTTTTTGAAACTGTTCAACGGCTGAACTGTGACCAAGTACGATGTGTGACCGCCCCCATCAATCACCAATCGATTGCATATCATTTGGCCATGGGGTTTAAAGCTGCCCCCGGTGATCGCCAATTAAATGACATACCGTACAGTAGCGACTATGATGGCACGGGCGAAGATCGTGTGTTGTTCGTTAAACAGCTAGTGTCTTCCGAGCATTCTGCTAAGGGAGCTGCCAAAAAATAAAATCCCTGGAGTAGAGTGGGTAAGGGTTAAAGGGAAAGGAGCTATTGGCGGATACCTTATTTACCAGCAAGGCAATGTTGGGTTAATGAGAATTTTGGAAACATGTGGCAGATATCGATGTAGTCAAACCCACCTACGTTTGTTGTCGTGGCTCCTACCTTTATCGCTTTCCCCTTTTCCCCTTCCCCCTTCCCAACAAAGATAAAACAACACTAGCGCCACAGATACAGCAGCGCAAACAAAATAATCCAAATCACATCCACAAAGTGCCAGTAAAGCTCGGTGGCCTCAATGCCAAAGTGCTGCTCGTGGGAATAGTGGGTTGCCTTGCGGGACCGAAACAACACCGCCAGCATCATCAGTAAACCAAACAGCACGTGCAAACCGTGAAACCCAGTGAGCACATAAAACGTACTGGCAAAAATATTGCTAGTTAGCCCAAAGGTAAGGTGGGTATACTCATAGATTTGCCCACCTAAAAAGACAGCGCCCATGGCCACCGTAATGCCAAACCACATGCGCATTTTACCGATGTCATCCTGTTTGATGGCCGTATCGGCGTTGTGAATCACAAAACTGCTAGAGATTAAAATAATCGTGTTGATCCCCGGCAGCAGCAGCTCTAGCCCCTCTGTCCCCTCCGGCGGCCAGGCCGGTGCCATCAGCCGAAAGCTCAGATAGGCAATAAACAACCCGAGGAAAATCATGCTCTCGGCACAGAGGAAAACAAGCACCCCAAACATACGCAGGTCGGGGTGCTCCTCATGCCCCTGCTCGACATGGGAAACGGCAATCGTATCGGACTGATCAACGGCGGAGCTTTGCATAGGAGAAGAGTAAAAAGAGAAAAATCTGTTGGGCTGAATCTTTTCTACAATCATCCCCCCCTTAGGAGGGGATAGGTTACTGCCTAGTGAGCATGGGCCGCTACCGCAGCAATGGCTTCTTCGTAAATCTCGGGATCGTCCTTGGTGGGAATATAGCCCAGACCGTAGTCATAGGGACCCGTCTTAATCACAGGTATGCCTTCAAAGTTTTCATGGGCCGGTGGCGACAGGGTCTGCCACTCCAGGGTCAGTGCCCGCCAGGGGTTGGTGGGGGCCTTTTCACCCCAGCGCCAGCTCCAGATCGCATTGATAATAAAGGGCACCGTGGAGACCGCCATCAGGTAGGCTCCAATGGTGGCCAACACGTTAAGATCCGTAAACTGAGGGTCGTAGAGGGCGATCCGGCGATTCATTCCCTGCAGCCCCAGCTGGTGCATGGGCATAAAGGTGAGGTTCATGCCCACAAAGGTGAGCACAAAGTGGACCTTGCCCCAAAACTCATTGAGCATCCGCCCGGTCATTTTGGGGAACCAGTGGTAGAGGGCCATGTAGATGCCAAAAATAGAGGCTCCAAACAGCACGTAGTGGAAGTGGGCAACGACAAAATAAGTGTCGTGGACGTGGATGTCAAAGGGTACCGCCGCTAGCATGACGCCACTGATACCGCCGATGACAAAGATGGCGATAAAGCCAATGGCAAACAGCATGGCACTGGTGTAGGCGATCTTGCCGCGCCAGAGGGTGGCGGTCCAGCCAAAGACCTTAATGCCCGTGGGGACAGCAATGGCCATGGTGGTGATCATAAAGAACATCCGCAGCCAGGGCGGGGTGCCGCTGGTAAACATGTGGTGCGCCCACACAATCAGCCCCAAAAAGCTAATCACCAGGCTGGAGTAGGCAATGGCCCGGTAGCCAAAGATGGGTTTGCGGGCGTGGACCGGCAGCACGTCGGAAATAGCCCCAAACAGCGGCAGCACAAAAATGTACACCGCCGGGTGGGAGTAAAACCAAAACATGTGCTGATAGACCACCGGATCGCCGCCGCCGGTGGGGTTAAAAAACGCGGTGCCAGCCACCAGGTCAAACATCAGCAAAATTAGCGCCCCCGCCAGTACCGGCGTGCTGATCAAAATTAGCAGCGACGTGGCGATCATCGCCCAGCAAAATAGGGGCATCTTGAGCAGCGGCATGCTGGGCACCCGCATTTTTAAGATGGTGACGAGAAAATTTAACGCGCCCAAAATCGAGGCGGTCCCCCCAATCAGAATGCTGAGAATCCAAATACCCTGGCCCAGCATACCGGTGGAAAGACTCAGGGGCGGATAGGAGGTCCAACCGGCCTGGGGGGGCTCAAAGAAAAAGCTGGCCACCAGCATAATGCCGGAGGGGGGGATCATCCAGAATGCGATCGCATTAATTCGCGGAAAGGCCATATCCTTGGCCCCAATCATCAGCGGGATCAGATAGTTTGCCAGCCCCGCCCCCGCCGGTACAATCCACAAAAACAGCATGATAGTGCCGTGGAGTGTGAGCACGCCGTTGTAGGTCTCAGGGGTAATAAAATCGGGAGCAGGCGTTGCTAGCTCAGTCCGAATCACCGTCGCCAGTCCACCCCCAATCAGATAAAACACAAACGACGTGACCAGATACTGAATACCAATCACCTTATGATCTGTACAGAAGGTAAAGTAGTCAGTCCATTTGCGTTCGTTACCCAATGGTTGAGAAGACGGTGAGGACTCAGGTGTTTTAATAGCCTCTGCTTGTGCCATACGAGTTGTAAAGGGAAAGAGGGAAAAAGGGACAGGTCTGAACTCAGAACGTTTGGGCGGCCAATGCTAAGGCAGCAAAGCCATATCCAGATGGGAGTGGGCCAAATGCTCCGCTGCCATAGCAGGATTCAGGGAATCAACAAAGTGGGCCAAATACTCAGCGTCGGTTTCATCCGGGATCTGACTGGCTGCAGCGATAGCCGTCGATAGATCCGCTGGTCCCGCAGCGATGCGGCTCTGCTCCCATTCGTCGTACTCCTCAGCGGAATGGACGATCATCTGGGTGCGCATACCGCCGTGGTAGGAGCCACACAGCTCGGCACACACGACCGGGTAGGTGCCCTCGCGGGTAGCCTTAAAGACCAGCGACGTTTCCCGACCTGGGATCATGTCCTGTTTGATCCGAAATTCTGGTAGCCA
The DNA here is from genome assembly GCA_039814735.1 of Cyanobacteria bacterium P01_A01_bin.15. GTDB lineage: Bacteria > Cyanobacteriota > Cyanobacteriia > Phormidesmidales > Phormidesmidaceae > Leptothoe. The sequence continues at coordinate 6,864 of JBCCAQ010000093.1, read as the reverse complement.
AAAGGCATGGATCACATCCTGGGCCTTGAGGTTCAGCTTTACTAGCCGATCGACCGGGACATGCACCTCACCATCGACAATGCCAGTGTTGGGGTAGGTCATCACAAAGGCAAACTGCAGCCCCAGCACATCGATATCAAGCACGTCTTCAGCCTGACCGTCTAAGGGTCGGGGCTCCCCCAAACCAGAGGCAGCCACCAGCGAACCGGTCTCCCCATCGGATGCGGCATAGGCCAGCTGAATCGCCTTGGGGGACTGATTCTCCATCAGGTTTAATCCCCCCATCTGGCTATAAATCTCAAAGCTGTACACCGATAGACCCAGCACAATAATGGCTGGGATCGCTGTCCAAACAATTTCAAGGGGAATATTTCCTTCAATATGGGGACCGTCGGTTTCATCCCCGTCTTTGCGGCGAAACCGGATGACAGCGACGATCAGGGCACCCTCAACAATGAGGAACAGCCCGGTGCCGATGGTCATCATCAGATTAAACAGCTGATCAACGGCATCCGCTTCAGTGGATGCGGCCACGGGCATCAGGCCGTGATTTTGGCCATACCAAAGACTGGCCAGCGTTACGACAATGCCCACCAGCATGGTGACAATAGAACTAGGAATACCGTTCACGGCTCAAACACTCTCCTGTGGGGTGGTCTGTTGTAAAAAACAGAATTAGCTAATAGTTAGTCAGGCAGAACGGGTCGAAAATCGCTCTTTATTCCATGGGCACAGGAAAATAGATTTCCAAGCGCCACAGCTACCTAAGATAAGGCATTCCTAGCGAGTCATTAACCCAGGCTACCAAGCTGTATCAATTCATAAACAATCGAGCGTAGCCAGGCCGTGGGTGATTTGAAGCAATATTCAACGAAGTGGATAGAAAGATTGAAAAAGCCCTGCTAAGCCAATTCCAAGTTAGCGCCATCTCTATGGAAATGGCAGTCCTTATTCAATGGATTTAAGGTATTTAAGGATTTTCTTCAGGTTCTAGGCCAAGACCCGAAAGATCCACCAAAGGACTTGCCAATTCAGGCGTTTACTCTCTCGGGAAAACGGTTAACCCGGTATAAAAAGTCCGATTAACAAATGTAAGTAATTTTACAAATTACTTCAAACGAGAAGAAATAGTAAATGTATTTCATCAGAGGCAAAAAAACTCTCTACGCTGTAGTTGGAGTCACCCCGCTATGGCCTCCTAGCTTCTTAAGAGATTTTTTAGGTTTATGGCTCATTCTTCGTTACCCGCTCTTCGTACAGACGTAGCCACAGGATTCGATCCAGTCGTTTATCTGCGACGCTGGGTGTGGAAAATGGTCGTTGCTACGCTAATACTGATGGCAATTGGCAGTGCCACCCGCGTCATGAATGCCGGTTTGGCCTGTCCGGACTGGCCCCTATGCTACGGCCAGCTAGTGCCCAGTCAGCAGATGAATCTGCAGGTGTTTCTAGAATGGTTTCACCGTCTGGATGCCTCCTTGATTGGTCTTATGGCCATTGGTCTGGTGGCGTTGGCCATCCGATGGCGGCTTGCCCTAGCGAACTGGGTGCCCTGGGCAGCGGGGTTGGTTCTTTTTTTGGTTGTTTTCCAGGGTGTTTTGGGCGGGCTGACGGTCACGCAGATGCTGCGGTTTGATATTGTTACCGCCCACTTGGGTACCGCCCTGCTGGTGTTTTGCACCCTGTTGGCCATGGCCATGGGCCTACTGCCATACCAGGCTAAGGGAACCGTTGGCAAGCTGCCGTGGCTGGGCGGTGTGGCCGTAGCCCTGGTCTATGGGCAAAGTTTGTTGGGGGGTTTGGTGGGATCACGCTGGGCGGCACATCAGTGTTTTGGTTTAGCCGAGCTGTGTAGCGTGGTCAATGCCCATCTGATCGGGGTGGTACCAGCTACCCTGGCGGTGGCGGTACTGGCGGTAGTTGCCTGGCGGACACCGGCCCTTGATGGCATGTTGAGATCGCAGGCTACCCTTGCTTTTGGCCTACTGATTCTCCAGCTGATTTTGGGTGTTGCCACATTCCGTTTACATCTTCAGGTTGAGCCGCTAACCGTCTGCCACCAGGCCATAGGGGCTGCACTATTGGGCACCCTGGTTTGTTTCACGGTTTTATCCATCAGAGACTGTTCCCTACGTGAAGAGAATCTTAAATCTCCGGCAATGCCCTAAGCATCAAACTCTTCCTCGCCATTTATCTTTGTACAGACGTTCCATGGAATGTCTCTCCACCCTTCACATTTTTTCTATGCAACCTTCTAATCTCGCGCCCACAATTCACCATGAGAACTTTGGTCAAGTTTGTCGCAGCTACTACAAACTCACCAAACCTCGCATTATCCCCCTGTTGCTTATCGAAACGGCGGGCAGTATGTGGGTCGCGGCCCAAGGACGCCCAGATATCGTGCTGGTGGCGCTCACCATGCTGGGGGGAGCCTTAGCCGCCGCCTCAGCCCAGGTGATCAACTGCGTTTATGACCGGGATATTGACTATGACATGGAGCGCACCCGCGACCGACCGATCCCATCGGGTCGCATTCAGGTACGCGATGCGCTGATTTTTGCCGCTGTTCTAGCTCTGCTGTCCTTTGGCCTGCTGAGCTGGTTTGCAAATCTGCTGAGTGCGGGTCTGGCCATGACCGGTATTGTTGTTTACATCGGTGTGTATACCCACTGGCTCAAGCGCTCCTCACCGCAAAACATTGTTATCGGTGGTGCGGCTGGGGCCATTCCCCCCATGGTGGGCTGGGCCGCCGTTACCGGTCATATTGGCTGGGCCGCCTGGATCTTCTTTGCCATTGTATTCGTATGGACCCCGCCCCACTTTTGGGCATTGGCCATGCTGATCAAAGATGACTATGCCAAGGTGGATGTGCCCATGCTGCCTGTAGTAGTCGGTAATGAAGAGACCGCCAATCAGATTTGGCTCTATACCTTACTGCTGGTCCCCGTCACTTTGCTGATGGTGTGCCCCACGGAAGCCTGTGGATGGCTGTATGGTCTGTTGGCGTTGATACTGGGTGGATTGTTTCTACGCAAGGCCTATGATTTGAAGCAGTGCCCCTGCGATCGCGACCTGGCCCGAGGTGTCTTCAAATATTCCATCTTTTACATGATGCTGTTGTCAGCCGCCATGGTCGTCGATAGTCTACCCGTCACTCGCCACGGCGTTCATGCCCTTCTCGGCACCGTTGGTTTGGGTTAGTCTCCCAGCGTTTTTAGCCAATGCCGCTCTTGCTCAGAAAGTGGTGGGGGCGGCAGCTGACTATAGTCAATCGATAGATCAAGTGCCGCTTCATCACAGGCTTGACCCAATAGGCCGGCCAAATCAATGATTGGCTCTGTATCCCCCCCTCGGAGTGGAAACAAAAAGCAGGGAATCGGATCATCGGTCAGGTTGAAGGGATAGCGTTCCGCACTGGGTCGCTCTTGGCTACGACTCACCACAATCTGATAATCAGACTTGCTCCCCCCTTCAAATGGCATGGAAAGACCTGACCTAAGCAGATCAATTTCGATCAGATGGGTTTGACTAGCTAAGATCTTTTGACGTTTGGCTAAATACTTCTGTCGACCCTCACCAGGTCGCTTGTTGGCAGGGGAAAGAATTTCTACTACCGAAATTACCCGGTTAGTAGAGATTTCACGAATCTCTAGATAGGGTTCTCGGACATCTATAGCGGTTGGCAATTCTACTCGCTCTGGTTTTGTGAGCACAGCAGTAACCTGAGATGCCTCTGATTTACGAGACGCACTCTCGAACACGGTGGTATCTGGAATGCCGACCAAAAGGGTGTCAGTATAAACCCGTTTTTCAATGGCGGCTCTGTACTTGGGAGTAATACAGCGATTGAGGGTGCGCATCAGCCCACCGATTAAGCCATAGTGAACCTCTGGCCACAGTGTGGGATTTTCCAAGTACGGATTCATTCCAGGAAAGTTAGGTTTTTTAGCCATAGGGCAGCCCACAACTGAGTCTTTATTCATTCTAACGATGCTAGTCGCGAACCACCTAGGCCTGCGGTTGGCGACTACAATGTAGGGTGATTCGTAAGCTCCAGGGTGCTTGGGGTGTCTACGTGAGGTTTAGGATGTCACAGCCCGCAGTTGTAATCAAAGGTCTGCAAAAACGCTATGGCGATGTCCAAGCGGTAAAAGATGTGTCATTACAGATTGAACCCGGAGAAATCTTTGGTTTACTCGGACCAAACGGTGCTGGCAAAACGACCACCATTCGCTGTTTGTGTACCCTGACTCTGCCCGATGCCGGTAGCCTGGAGGTGATGGGGGTATCGGTTGTTTCTAACCCACGTCGGGTGCGGCAGCGGCTGGGCTACATCGCCCAGGAAGTGGCCCTAGATAAAGTTCTCACCGGTCGCGAGCTGTTAGAGCTGCAGGCCGCGATTTACCATCTGCCCGGCAAGCTAGCCAAGACACGCATTGACCAAATGATCGAGCTGCTGGAGCTAACCGACTGGGCCGACCAAAAAACCGGCACCTACTCCGGTGGTCTAAAAAAACGGCTGGACCTGGCAGCTGGGCTGCTGCACCAGCCCGACGTCCTCGTTTTAGATGAACCCACCGTAGGTCTTGATATCGAAAGCCGTTCAGCCGTGTGGCGATTTTTGCGACAGCTGCAGGCGGCGGGCACAACCATCCTCATCACCAGCCATTATTTAGAGGAAGTGGATGCCCTGGCGGGTCAGGTGGCGATTATTGACCAGGGTCAGGTGATTAGCTCAGGCACACCGACCGAACTCAAAGCCAATGTCGGCGGTGAACGCATCACCCTCAGAATTCGGGAGTTTACCCCCCTTGATGAGGCAGAACAAGCTAGCAAAATGTTACAGGGCTTGCCTGTGGTACAAGAGGTGATCGTCAACAGCGCCCAGGGTAACTCACTGAATCTGGTGGTCGAGTCTGACTCTGAAGCACTGATGACCGTGCAAAAAGCACTTAAGGAAGCGGGCCTACCGACATTTGGCATTGCCCAATCCCAGCCTAGCCTAGATGATGTTTACCTGGCTGCCACGGGACGCACCATCATGGACGCAGAAGTGGCAGCCGCCAGTAAGCGGGATATGAAAAAAGAAATGAAGCAGCAAAATATGAAACGATAGCGTCAGTAATTGTTGGGTTAGACGCCCCCAACGGCTTCCTGAAGAGTATTTTTGATTGTGAGTTGAGGATGTCTCCTTTTGGCATTGAGTTTGAATGGGATTCTGATAAAGCATCCATCAACTTTGAGAAACATGGTGTTTCATTTCAAGAAGCCACAACCGTATTTAATGATCCACTGTCCGTAACATTTCCGGATCCAGATCATTCAGTCGGAGAAAATCGCTACATTATTATTGGGGCATCAGTTATTGGACTGCTTTTGGTAGTCGCACATACAGAGAGAGGTCAAAAACTCCGAATCATAAGTGCTCGAAAAGCTACACGCAAAGAGAGAACGTTTTATGAAGAAGGATTCTGACAGCAGCGTAGAGGATACCCTCAGACCTGAGTATGATTTTGCTCAGATTAAAGGTGGTGTCCGTGGTAAGTATGTTGAGCGATATCGTGAGGGCACTAACCTGGTACTTTTGGAGCCCGATGTTGCTCAAGCATTTCCTAATGCTGAGGAAGTTAATCAAGCATTACGCCTATTAATGAAGCTGGCACAGCGTCAGCAAGCTGCAAAGCAGGACACACACAAAGAAACAAAGCAGCAGAATATAAAACACTAGCGGGAGGAAATATACCGCTCAGAGTTAATTCAACCGCTATGACTTGAAACCCAAAGATAGAGAAATTTAGGATAGGTCACCTCCGATGACTGCCATTAGCTTAGACTTAAGACCCTTAACTCAAAAACTCACCCATGAGCAGTTTTACGAGCTATGCATGGCAAACAGAGATGTTGCAATGGAACGGAGTCCTGTAGGAACGCTGATAATTATGTCTCCAGTCGGTGGAGAAAGCGGTGAAAAAGAAGCGGACTACATCGCTGATTTAGTAATTTGGAATCGTCAAACGCGGCTGGGTAAGGTGTTTAGTTCTTCAACAATATTTAAACTACCCAATGGGGGTGATCGCTCTCCAGATACAGCATGGGTGTCTCTAGAACGCTGGAATGAGCTAAATCAAGCACAGCAAAAAAAGTTTCCGCCCCTATGTCCTGACTTTGTGGTTGAACTAAGGTCTGAAACCGATCGGTTAAAATCCCTCCAGGACAAAATGCAAGAATATTTAAATAGCGGTCTACGGCTGGGATGGTTAATTAATCCCCAAGATCAACAGATCGAAATCTATCGCCCCGATCAGTCTGTTGAGGTGATTGACTTGCCCGCTAAAGTATCAGGAGATAAAGTTTTGCCTGGATTTGTGTTGGACGTTTGCTAGGTAAAGACGCGATGCTTGCCCCCGTTGTACTGGTTAACACGTTTACTTGATTCACTAACGTTCTTTGATTTCCTATGAGCAGTTCTAGCATTCAAAACAGTCAGCTACAGCAGTGGAAGGATGATGCGATCGCATCCCCCGGTTTCAGCGAATTCGTTCAAGAAACCCTGGCCCTCACCAAGCGGTTATTTATCCAACTGCAGCGCCGTCCCTCCACCCTGGCCGCTGGCATTGTCCAGCCCCTCATGTGGCTAATCCTCTTTGGTGCTTTGTTCCAGAACGTGCCCCAGGGGCTGTTTGGCGACAGCGTCAACTACGGTCAGTTTATTGGCGCTGGCATCATTGTTTTTACAGCCTTTGGCGGCGCATTAAATGCCGGTTTGCCGGTGATGTTTGACCGGGAGTTTGGGTTCTTAAACCGCCTGCTGGTGGCTCCCCTGGTCTCCCGATTTTCCATTGTCATTGCCTCGGCCCTATTTAT
>JBCCAQ010000272.1:0-7136 GCA_039814735.1 Cyanobacteria bacterium P01_A01_bin.15 | reverse complement strand
TGTTCCCGGGCAGCTCAAACCTTTGAATCCTAGATTTTTAGGGACGACATCCTTAGGCGTTAGGGCAACCAATCAAAGTCCGATAGACCCAACGTCCGTAGATATAACGTTAACACCTGAGCAATTTGAACAAATTACGGGTTTGGATGCCAGTCTGGTATTTGATCAAGAAGGTCAGGTATTGACAGCTAGACCGACGGGGACACAAAAACCGCTCGAGCCACAGTAGCAATTCCTGTAACGGTGTAGCCCGCCTGTATCAGGGGGATAAGAGCTGCCTGGGCGGTTGTTCCTGTGGTGTAGATGTCGTCAATCAGTAAAATTTGCCTAGCTTTTGACGGCAAACCGGTGCCAAGTCGAAATGCATCGGCGAGGTTTGTCTGTCTCGCGTTTACTCCTAGGCCGTACATAGCTTCGGTGGCCTTAATGCGTACTAGACCATGCTCTACTAAAGAAAGTCCGGTCACTCGACAAAATCCCGCCGCAATCAGTGCCGCTTGGTTATACCCTCGCTGCTGACGTCGCTCTTCATGTAAGGGGATTGGGACAACCACGGGTAGCTGACGATAGGCTGTACGGCACTGGCTAGTTTGCCAGTATTGACCCAGTAGGTGCCCTAGCCACAGACCAATATCGGCATGGTCACCATACTTTAAAAGGGCTAATACTTGCTTGAGTACACCATGGTACCGGCCCCATGCCAAGACCGATAGGGCACTGTCGTCGTGCAAGGTTAGAGTAGGAGCACTGGTATTTTGAGTCGTTTTTCCGCGAGTCGCGCTAGGCCACCGGCAGGTTTGAATCTGCCGATAGCAGTCGGTGCACAACACCGGTGAAGCGGGGCGCTGGCACAGCGGACAGGGAACCGTCAGAAAAACTTTGGTCAACCGTCTTAGGGACCTGGATAAATGCATCTGAAGACCTAGCTGATGTAACCTTCAGATCCTATGAACAAACTTTCTTCTGACGTAGCTTTACATTGGTAACTTGGCCGTCGGGATAGACCAACACCATCGTATTTTCTTGAGCTTGCTGTGTTTTAGACGAAGCCTGGCCCCTTGCAGTCGGCTGACTGTGGGTATCTAGTCCAGCTGCATTCCGAGTAGATTTCATAGAAATTAACTTAGATGGATGTTACCTTTTATTCTTGGCTGATCTGAACGAGAATTGTTAGGGTAAGATCATTGATTTTAGATAGTTTGCTCTAAAGATACCGTAAAGCCCTGAAAGTATAGAAAAAGTATAGAAATGACTGACTTTCGAGCTGGGCTTTCTGCACTGGGTATAACTATTGGCTTTGGGTTTGAAAAGTTCGATTTTTTAAATTTGCCCATTTGATGTCTTTGGATTTATTACAGCGCTAGGAAACTGGGAGTGTATCCGCCAGTAGTCCGATTAAACCTAAGCCGATGTGCATAGGCTTGATGATGCCCTCACCAAATGTGCTGACGTATTGATCCGGTTGAGTCTGGTGAATATCACGTACAATCAACACTGTTTGACTTAGCACAGTACAGTCAGAAGAGGATAAACCCTTGAAATTGCGTGTGATTGTGGTTCGGCACGGTGAAAGTACATTTAACGTAAAACGTATTATTCAAGGGCACCATGATGAGTCTACTCTCACGGAAAAAGGAGAAGCCCAAGCGGGTCAGGTAGGGCAGTTTTTGCAGGGTATTACCATTGATGCCGTCTACTGTAGCCCGCTTAAGCGGGCGGCTCGAACCGCAGCGCTGATTACGCAAAATTTAGGCCAGGGTGCGCCTGTTCCACAAACCACTGAATTACTTAAAGAGATTAGCCTCCCCCTTTGGGAAGCCAAGTCGTTTACAGAGATTGAGGCCAACTATCCGGAGGCTTACCAGGCCTGGAGACATGAGCCCAACGAATTCAAAATGGCTGTTCCCCAGGCCGATGGGACTACCCAGGAATTTTATCCGGTGCGGGCCGTATGGCATCAGGCATCTGAGTTTTGGCAAGGACTACTGGAGCAGCACCAGGAGCAGACTGTTTTGGTGGTGGCCCACAGTGCAATTAATCGTGCCCTAGTGGGAACGGCCATTGGTCTGGGTCCAGTAGCACTCAATCGCATGTATCAGGCTAATTGTGGAATCAGTGTGCTCAATTTTCCAGGGGTTTGGGGAGAGCCTGCTCAGCTAGAATCCATGAATTTAACCGGTCATACTGGGGCTGCGGTCCCTGTGCTCCGGCGCGGATTTAAAGGACCCCGACTGCTGCTGGTGCGCCATGGGGAAACGGAATGGAACCGAGAGTCGAGATTCCAGGGGCAGATCGATATCCCGCTCAATGATAACGGTCGAGCCCAGGCGTCTCAGGCTGGGGAATTTCTGAGGGCAATTCCCATTGATGGGGCAGTCTCCAGCTCTATGATGCGTCCGAAGGAAACCGCTGAGATTATATTGAAACATCATTCCGAGGTGTCTTTAGCCGTTACTGACGATTTATGGGAAATCAGCCACGGCCAGTGGGAAGGCAAGTTTGAGCATGAAATTGAGGCCGGTTTTCCGGGGATGCTGGATGCTTGGAAATCGCAGCCTGAAACGGTCCAAATGCCCGCTGGTGAGAACCTGCAGGATGTGTGGGAGCGGGTTGCTAAGGCCTGGGATGAGCTGGTTCGTCAGTACAGTCAGCAAGACAGTCCTAAAACTGTTTTAGTGGTGGCCCATGACGCGGTTAACAAGTCTATTTTGTGTCAGGTTACAGGGCTAGGACCAGAGGCTTTCTGGCAGTTTAAGCAGGGAAATGGTGCTGTCAGTGTGATTGACTATCCGGATGGTGTGGGTAGTGAACCAATGCTTAGTGCCGCTAATATTACGACCCATCTGTCGGGGAGCCTGTTTGATACGACGGCGGCAGGGGCGCTGTAAAGAAAGGGTAAGACAAGCTGAGAGCAAAGAGATATGGATAGCTGGATACGGCAGGTACGCATCCTGGATCCGCTGACGCAGCGGGACCATTTGGGCGATGTGCTGGTCCGAGATGGCAAGATTCAGGCGCTCGGTGGGTCTCTTGATCTGGCTAGCAATACTGGGGGCACAGAAATTGATGGTCGAGGCTGTATCCTCGCCCCTGGGCTGGTGGATCTGTACAGCCAAACGGGTGAGCCGGGGCATGAATCACGGGAAACCCTAGGGCAGCTGCTGGCAGCGGCGGCAAAGGGGGGATTTACCAAGGTGGGGATTTTACCGAATACGATGCCGGCTGTGGATCATCCGGCCCAGGTAGCCCGGCTGTTGACCCAGGCTGCTATAGCCCAGCCCCAGATCCTGCCCTGGGGTGCGATTACCCTTGGCAGTCAGGGGCAGCGGCTGACGGATCTTATGGAGCTAAGCGGGGCTGGCATCGTGGGGTTTTGCGATGGATATCCCCTGGGCGATGGGCTAATGGTGCAGCGTTTGTTGGAATATACCCAGCCGCTGTCATTGCCGCTGGCGCTGTGGCCGTGCGATCGCGCCCCTGACCTGTCAGCTAACCTCCAAACCGGCACCTGTCGCGAGGGGGCAGACGCGATCCGGCTGGGGCTGTTGCCGCTGCCAGCTACGGCTGAAACCATACCCCTCAGCGCCCTATTAGAGCAGGTGGCCGCCTGTCTGCGACCGGTGCATCTGATGCGAATTTCCACCGCCCGCAGCGTTGACCTGATTCGCACGGCTAAGGCCCGTGGGTTGCCGATTACCGCCAGCGTTACCTGGTTACATCTGCTATTGAGCACCGCCGATCTGGCTAGCTATGCCCCCAGTCTGCGGCTAGCGCCGCCGTTGGGTACCCCTGACGATAGGGAGGCGCTAATTCAAGGTTTGGAGGATGGCACGTTGGATGCGATCGCAGTTGACCACCATGCCCATACCTATGAAGAAAAAGCGGTTCCCTTTAGCGTTGCGCCACCCGGCGCGATTGGGTTACAGCTAGCCCTGCCGGTACTCTGGCATACCTTTGTTGCCACCCGGCGCTGGAGCGCGCTGCAGCTGTGGAGCTACTTGAGCCTGCAACCCGCCCAATGCCTGGGTATTGCTCCAGCCACCCTACAAATTGATGCCCCAGCCAACCTGGTCCTATTTGACCCCAACCATCCCTGGACAGCCACCCCAGCCACCCTAGGCTGTGCCGTGACCAACACCTGCTACGGTCACCAGACAATCCGGGGACAGGCGACACACCTATGGGTGCCTGCGGTCTGAATTAATCCAAACCACCAACGCGAGTCAGGGGCCAAAACCGTACAACCGCCTTACCGATGATCTGATCCTCTGGCACAAAGGGTTGAGAAATATCCCAGGCATGGCTGTCGTAGCTCTGGTTACGATTATCTCCCAGCACAAAATAGCTCTCTGCCGGAATCATCACCGGCTCCTGTTCGTAGGTCGGTGGTGCCTGGATATAGCTTTCATCTAACGCTTCGTCGTTGACCAAAACTGTACCATCGGTCACCTCCACCGTATCCCCCGGTATCCCAACAATGCGCTTGATAAACGCATCTCGCCGTTGGCCTGCAGGTACGATTTCTGACGGGGGCCAAAAAACGACAATGTCGCCCCGCTGGGGTTCTTGAAAGCGGTAGCTGACCTTTTCAATCACCAGCCGGTCGTTGACCTGCAGGGTGGGTTTCATGGATTCAGAGGGGATATAGCGCGCTTCCGCTACGAATTGACGAATTCCCAGGGCAAGTGCGACGCTAAGTCCAATGGTTTGGAGACCTTCAACCCAGGGATTTTGCTGTTTTTGAGACACGGTGGACAACTAGAAACGGTGAACGGATATTGTTAACCAGCGTAACCGGTAGGCGTGGGAATGGCGACTTCTAACCCTAGCAGCCCACTGGGCAAATTGAAATCGGTCTGGCCAAAAACACGGTAAATTTAGGTCTGCCATCGCCAGTAGGCAAATTTTTGGGATGTCTGAGGGCGGCTAGCTGGTGGATTGGGGCGGTCGTTGGAGCCAGATGCCCTGTAATCCTGAAACTTTAGCCCCTGTCAGATCGTCCTTTTGGCTATCCCCTACGTGCCATGCGTCTGAAGCAGAGCAGCCGTGTTTCCGTAGGGCGGTGGTAAAGATGAGCGGATCGGGTTTGGCGGCACCCGCCTCTGTGGAAATAGTAATCGTTTGAAAATACTGCCGTAGCTTTAAGGCATCGAGCACGGCATAGATGCGTGAATCAAAGTTGGAAATAATCCCCAAGGGTATACCCAGCCGCTGCCAGCGCTTTAGGGAACTGACGGTGTCCTCATACACTAGCCAAGGTTCAGCGGTGGCAAAATGCTGGTAAACCCCTTCAAAAAATCCCTCAAAGTCGGAAAATTGCCCAAATATACCCGCTCGCTGAAATGTTTCTTGGGCAATCGCTAGCCACCACAGATATTCACGGTGGGGAATCTCGACCGCAGAAACATTGGGAAATGCCATCGCATCGGCATCGGCAAAGCTCTGGTAAAACGCCTGATCTAGCTCTTCAGCAGAGGCTGCTACCCCCACCTGTTGAGATAGGGTTTGATAGACCTGACCGACGCTGCCCTTAACGCCAAAAAGGGTACCGACGGCGTCGAGAAAAATGACTTTGGGATAAGACATGGGATGAAATCTACGATGCCGACAACAGCTCTCGCAGGGGCTGGCTAATCCAGTTTAGACCGACCCGTAGCTGATGTTCAAAGGTGGGCATGCGATATAGGTAGGTCAGGCGGCGGACAATATGGGCGGTAGTACCGTCTAGGGTGAGCCCCAGCCCGGTAAGGGTGGCGCTGTCGCTACCCAGGGTCATCATTTCGCCCAGGTGCTGGTATTTAAAGGGAAGGAGCGGTCGCCCCGTGAGGGCAGCCCAGATGTTCCAGGCGGTATAGTCGGCCTGCTGTAGAGCAGACTGAGCCGTTGTGGGCACCTTGTTGCCGTCGGCGTCTTTACCCTCGGCCAAATCGCCCAGGGCAAAGATATGGTCTTGGTCAAGCAGCTGCAGCGTCGGCTGAATTTTGAGCTGCTGCTGTTCGTTTTTGGCAAAGGGCAGGCCCGTGATCAGGGGATTGACCCGGTTGCCCACGGTCCACAGCACCAGATCCACCGGTATAACGTCGATCTGTTCTTTGTATTCCAGGGAAATAGTGTTGGCACCCACCTCGGTGACGGTGGTTTCATAGTCAATCCAGATGCCTTTTTCGGTGAGGGCCTCCTGGGCCGCTTTTTGATTGAAGTCTGGCGAATTTTGCAAAATCGCCGTACCGCGCTCAACAATGCGCAGACGACCCCGCTCACCAAGGCGCTCCGCTAGTTTACAGGCCAGTTCTACTCCGCTATAGCCGCCGCCGACCACCGCGACTCGAATTTTGTCGGCGTTCGAGTTTTCTATCTCTCGGAGGCGGCCCTTGAGGGCGTAGGCGTCGTTGAGGGTGCGAAATGCGATCGCATGATCCTCCACACCCGCTGCCATATCCATGGGGGTTTCACCACCGAGGGCCAGTACCAACTGGTCATAGGGCAGTACGGTATCATCCTGCAAATGCACCGAGCTTGCCGCCGTATCAATCCCCGCTACGCCGCTCTGGTGAAACTTAATGCCGGTGCCCGCCAGCAGCTCTGAGTAAGGCGGCGCAATTTCCCAGGTTTGTAGCTCATCGGTTACCAGCTCGTACAGCAGCGGTACAAACACAAAGCGATCGCGCTGATCCACTAGCGTGATTTCTGGTTTTGCTATCTTTTCCCATGGCAGTTTGCTCAGGGCTAGGGCCGTATATAAGCCGCCGAAGCCGCCGCCGAGAATAACAACACGCTGATTCGATACTGCCATTGAGATATCACAAATAACGGTGGGTTACAGGTTATTAGGATAGCGCGGTTAGCAGGTGCCAAGGCAGAGCACAGAAAGCCAGCGACATTTGCTAGAAAACCTCTGCTCGATAGTTATTTCGCTGCATCGGCATTGCAAACAGACTGCGGAAACTTGCCAAGCGAGTATCCGCTGACTCAGGAGTCTCCTCCCAAAGACTTTCGTAAAAGAAGAAAGCCATACCAAGACCGGAAGACCGGGCAGAGTTGGCCTTGGCCTCAATCAGACTGATGGGAACTGGAATATTGCGCAGACCGGTCAAAATACCGGCTGCCGTGGGGATCTTTTGCTGGGCCTCCCGTAC
>JBCCAQ010000335.1:0-4665 GCA_039814735.1 Cyanobacteria bacterium P01_A01_bin.15 | reverse complement strand
TCACGAAACAGCAAAATTGCAAAAATTATTTCTTGGCTGAGGTTTTTGGGAGTATGTAAATTACCTCTCAAGTTTTTTTGGAGATAGTATGCACCTACTTATACCGGCAGCCGGGGTTGGCAAGCGCATGGGCGCTGATGGCAACAAGCTACTGTTGCCACTGCTCGACTATCCCATTGTTGGTTGGACCTTGCGGGCGGCGGCGGCCAGTACAGTTAAATGGATCGGAATTATCTGTAAGGCGGTTGATGAACCTGCTTTAAAGGAGGTTGTCAGCCAGCTGGATATAGCTCAGCCGTTGGTTTTTATTCGCGGTGGGGAGACCCGCCAGGCCTCGGTTGAAAATGGTCTCCAAGCGCTGCCCCCCGATGCGCGCCGGGTGCTGATCCATGACGGCGCTCGCTGTCTGGCGACACCGACCCTGTTTGACCGCTGTGCCGCCGCGTTTGCCCATGGGGACGGATTTATTGCGGCGGTGCCGGTAAAAGATACGATTAAGCAGGTAAATTCTGCTGGGCTGATTGAGGCCACCCCCGATCGCGCTCAGCTATGGGCCGCTCAGACTCCCCAGGGATTTGATGTGACCCTACTCAAAGAGGCCCACCAAAAGGGCCGCTCCCAAGGATGGGAGGTAACCGACGATGCGGCCCTTTTTGAAAAATGTGGTCTGGCTGTAAATATTGTGGAGGGGGAAGAAACCAACTTAAAGGTGACTACCCCGGTGGATCTTGCGATCGCAGAATTCATCCTACGTCAGCGGCTTTAATCGGCAAGAACCCCGGTGAAGACCCACCCAAATTCTAAGATTCAGGAGCTGCTAAAAACCGGGGTTCTTGTGATTTAAAGATCGCCGCCCCGGGCCACCAGCAAAAACACGATCGCGGGGCCTGAAATAACCACCATTGCCAAGACAGTGAGCTGAGCCACTACCAGAAAATCAATACTGCTGAGAAAACCCAGACCCAAGAAACCCAGAAGACCCATTGAACCTCCGATGACCAAATAACGGTGACCTTTTCGCGCCCAGGCGCATCGCCATTCTACCTGGTTCGATCCCCCCGATTTTAAGGAAGTTTACAAAATTCCAAAAACCTGGCTTAAACAGGTCTAGCCTAATCCCTACTCCTTGGCGCTTCCTTAACCTCGTATTCTGGTACAACAAACCCATTCCCTACAAGGACAGATGACATGGCCACCTGGCAATGTATAAAAAACTGCGGTGCCTGCTGCAACCTCACCCCGTCGGATCGACCCGAGTTAGCCGACTACCTCAGTCCGGAGCAGCTAGAAATTTATCAGGGGTTAGTGGGGTCAGACGGCTGGTGTATCAACTACGATACCGAGCAACGTCTGTGCAAAATCTATGAGCAGCGCCCCAGCTTTTGCCGAGTGCAGGCCGATACGTTTGAGCAGATGTTTGGCATTGACAGCAGCGAACTCAATGACTTTGCCATCGACTGCTGTGAGGATCAAATTAGCGGCGTTTATGGCCCAGCTAGTCAGGAGATGGCGCGGTTTGCAGCTGCGATTGATAGCGATAGCTAATGGGAGCCAGCCACAACCCTTGCTCCTAGATGCTTTCTAATGGATAATGAAAGAAATATGAAAGACCCGTCCATGACGCCCTCTCCCCCGAAGCTGTCTATAGACGCCGATCGCTCTACGGACGCAGCATCTGATTTGAGAACTGCGAAAGCGAGCTTTTTGGGCGTTTTTCTCTCCACATTTATCACTATTTTTCTAGCCGAGCTAGGTGATAAAACCCAGGTGGCCACACTGTTAATTAGTGCCCAGTCCCATAAGCCCGTGACGGTTTTTATCGGAGCCGCAGCGGCGCTAATTGGCACTAGCCTGGTGGGGGTGCTTTTGGGTCAGTGGTTGGCACAGCGGGTTTCACCGGAAACCCTGGATATCCTAGCGGGGATTTTGCTGCTAGTGATTTCGGTGGGTCTTGTTGCTGATGTGGTTGCCCTTTAGCCCTATGCCTAAAAACTGCGATGCCATTTGACTGGAATCTACTAGGGGTCAGCTTTGTTACCGTATTCCTATCGGAGCTAGGGGATAAAAGCCAGCTGGCTGCCATTGCCTTGGGGGGAAGTTCCTCGTCCCCTAAGGCCGTCTTCTTTGGCACAGCGGCAGCCCTGGTGCTGGCCAGTTTTTTAGGGGTTTTGTTGGGGGAAGGGACAGCGCAAATACTCCCTGAGCAGACTGTAAAAGGAATTGCTGCTATCGGATTTGCGCTGATGGCCGTACGGCTGCTGTGGCCCGATGGAGACCTTTAGCACTAGGCGCGATCGCTAAATTGAGCAGCGATATCGCCATAGCAAAGGCTCAGTAAGCCGCCAAGTAGCAAAACTTTGGTGGACTCTAGCAGCCAGTAGGTGCCGTGCATCCAGCCCATGGTGGTCGGTACGATGTGGATGATTCCCGGCAGGTCGAGGGCGATGCCTAGGGCACCCATGTAGGGGGTGAGGACATAGGCGTAGATCAGCGCGATCGCAACCAGCCCAATCGCTAGCATTAGCGCCCAGCGACTGCGGCTGCCACTAACCTCAATGGCTCCTTCAGTGGGCTGTTGGCGCATGGCCAGCACCCCGGTCAAAATCAGTCCAGATAGCAGCATCTCTACATGGTTGAACAGCTCAAACAGGCTGTAGCCTGCGCTGGCAAAACCGGGGGCTGTCATCATGCCGCTCATGTAGAGCATGGGCATGACCACCAAATCAAGAATCAGGCTGCCGCCAAGCCAAAAGATAGCTAGAAAGAGAACACCGCTATCCCAAGCAAACTGTCGATTTGAAAGTTTGGGTAACGGCAATGTGAACTGTGTCATGGGCAAAACCAACTATGGATGGATATGCCTCAACGCTAGCGGATCGAGTTGGCAAATGGTCTAAAGAAACGTTGTAATACAGGTATCGCAACGTTTCTTTAGACTCCTAAGGACTTTTATTAAGGGTGTTGTAGCTACGCGCTGGCGGCTTCCTCACCGTGGATGGTCTTAACCCACTTTAGACGCTTGGGTCGTACCGCCATCCGGGTAGTGGCAAAGGCCATCACCACAATCCAGTGGGTCATATAAAGGGTGCCTTTGACCGCCCGCACCATGGCAAGCGGCAGTGATATTTTCTGAGTCCGGCGAATGCCCATGGCCATTCCCCAGTAGGAGACACCGACGGCCAGGGTGGTTAACGGGGCAAATACCGGGGGCTGGCGCAGTGCGATCGCAATCACAAAATCTGGCAGGGCCACAATCGGCAACATATACTGCAATATCCAATACACCAGCATATCGATGGACTTATTCCAGCCCAGGCGATTGCGCAGCAATAGTCGCCAGTAATCTAAATAACGCTGGTAGCCGCCCTCGGCCCAGCGGTTTCGCTGGTGCCACAGCGCCACCCCACTGGTGACGCCTTCTTCTCCCACGGGGGGTGTCGCCAAAAAGCCAATGTGCCAATGGTGTAGGTGCAGTTGCACCGTCAGATCTAAATCATCGGTAATGGTAAGTTCATTCCAGCCACCGCACTGGGCAATGGCTGAGTGCCGCACAAACTGGCCGTTGCCCCGCAGCTCTCCGATGCCACAGCGGGCGGCTCGCTGCTCTTGGTAATAGCGATCCAACGCCATTTCCGCCGCCTGACCCTGGGTCCAAAAATTAGCCGCGCTATTGACAATGGACTTCCGCACTTGAATTGCCCCAGTGCGCTCATTGGCAAACAGCGGCACCACCCGCTGAAGTAGGTTTTTAGGGACCTGGGCATCGGCATCAAAAACCGCCAAAATTTCCCCCGTAGCCCTGGGCCAGACGAGATTGAGCGCCCCGGACTTGCCCCCGGTTGCCTCCGGTCCTCGGTGGAGCACCGTCAGCTGGGGGTGTTTATGGGTCAGCCGATCTAGAATATTGCCCGTACCATCGTCGCTGTTGTCGTCGATCACCCAAAGCTCATAGCGATCCTGGGGATAGTCCAAGGTGCACAGGGAGTCAACTAAATTGGCAATTACAGCCGCTTCATTTTTGGCAGCCACCAGCAGCGATACCTGGGGGCAGTCCGCCTCGGCCAGAACGTCTGGAACGGCTAGCTTATTCGGGCTAACGGCATGGGCTGGATTTGCGATCGCAATGCGCACCATGTAGGCGGCCACCAGTGCTGTGACGGCCCAAACCAGCGACTGTCCCCACGCGGCCCAGTGCAGCACCACAGTTAGGCTCCACAACCCCACCAAAGCAGCCAACGCTTTCAGTCGACGTCCCTCTGAAAGATCATCCGGTAAAACATTAGGCACTACTTCAATCGCCATGGGTTCCATTTAGTTGAGCATAGGGTTACAGGTTATTAATATCTTATTAAAATCTGTAACACAGCACTGTTTTAAGAGATTAAGTCCTGATCAATCCTTCTGTCTGGCCGTGCACGGGGTCAAGGGTTCTCTGGGTACACTAATGCTCACCGGGCCAAATCATCAGGATCTGCGCCAGCAATAGCAGAGCCGATGAGCAGAAACTATTCATAGACCCAGTGATTGCAACCAAACGAGAGTTTGGCGCTTTTGTTTATCCACGTTCATAATGTCGTAAGACTGGACACTACTGCTTAACGCCATGCCTATTGCAGACATTCAGCCCGCCCCTAAACAAGATGTCGGTGTTTACATGCCCTATTA
>JBCCAQ010000134.1:0-13923 GCA_039814735.1 Cyanobacteria bacterium P01_A01_bin.15 | reverse complement strand
TTCCTGATTACCTGGCGGGGCTACTGGCAAGAGCTGATTGAGACCCTGCTATGGGCCCATGAAAATACCCCCCTATCCTTTGGCTATCCCAAAGATAAACCCGTCGCCCTGTCCATTGTCCAGGCTCGACTGGTGGGGCTTACCCATTTCACCGTTGGCTACATTGCCACCTACGGCGCATTTTTGATCGCGTCGACGGCGAGCAGATTCCCATGATATTGCCCATAGCGATATCTTAGCCAAAACAGTTTTAGCTACGCATTGGCTCTAAAGCTTAAAACTCTCCCTTTGCGTAGACGAGTCTTGGCCGTTAACCAGCGGCCAAGATTTTTTCTCCAACTGGCTTGGCTCTCGGCCCAGCTAACGGTTCCACACAACAGAGAGGTTAATACCCATGTCAACCACCCCCAAACCCATTTGGTCAGATGCCTATTCCCAAACAGATCCGATTCAGCCCTATCAGGGCAATCCCTGGCTGGGGAATTTGGCCACCCCCATCAACAGCTCTAGTCTAGCGAAAGCCTATATCAACAACCTGCCCGCCTATCGTCCGGGGCTAACGCCGTTTTTGAGGGGGTTAGAAATCGGCATGGCCCACGGGTACTTCCTAGTGGGACCAGAAGTGGTGGTAGGCCCCCTAAGAGAGACAGCCCACGGCGCTAATTTGAGTGGTTTAATCACCGCCATTTATATTACTGTCTCGGCCTGTTTAGGGATCTCTATCTTTGCCCTCAGCACGTTTCAAGGCGATCCCAAGGGGGCCTACAACTCTTACTCCCAGGATCGCCTCCGCCCCATGCGCAAAAAAGAAGACTGGTTTCAACTCTGCGGCGGTATTTTTCTAGGATCCACAGGCGGAGCCGTTTTTGCCTATGTGCTGTTGGAAAACTTTGATCAGCTCGACGCCATTCTCCGTGGAGCCGTCAATGTTAGTCAGGGGATTTTATCCGCCGGGATTGGCTAGTAGCTGGCCTTAGCAAGGGCAGTAGCCCCATCACTGTTAACACACCTTAAAAGGAGACCTCCATGGCCGATATGACTCAAATGACCGGGGACTATGCCATCTCTTGGCTGCCCTGGATTATGATTCCGATGGTTTTCTATATTCTTCCATTCCCCATTATTGCCATCGTTTTTCTCTGGATCGAGCGGGAAGGCGGTAGCGAGCAAGCCATGGGGCAAGATCTGCCTTCCCAGTCTGAGCTGATGGGAGCTGAATCCATGGGAGCAGCGCCGCCCCGCCCGTAGGCGGGACTCAACCAGGCTCACCCTATGTTTTAATCCGTTAGGAGATAGTTCCATGCAAACGCTTTTTGCAGTTTTGTTGACGATGTTATTTTGGGCCGGGTTTACAACCCCTGCACTTGCCGCATCCGACACCCATCTGGTTCCTTGCCAGACCTCAGCTGCCTTTCAAGAACGGATGCACAATGCGCCGCAGAACTACTATTTTGATCAGCCCTACCAGGCCTATTCATCCAATCTGCTGTGTGGAGAAGAAGGGCTGCCCCACCTACAGCTGCGGTTTGACCGAGCCATAGACATTGCTATTCCCTTTGCTATTTTCTTTTACTTCGCCGGTTTTGTGGGCTGGTCGGGCCGAGCCTATTTAATCGGCAGCAAGCAAACATCTAAGCCGGAAGAAGCCGAAATCTTTATCGATATTCCGTTAGCCATTCGGGCCTTTATCCAAGGTCTTCTGTGGCCCCTGCTAGTGACTAAAGAATTGACCACGGGAGAACTGACCGCAAAAGAATCTGAACTCTCAGTGTCACCTCGGTAGCAAATACCCGTTAAACATCAGCAAACACCAGCGTTGAGAAACAAGGAGAACCCGATGCAATATTTTGCCAAATATTTGACCAGTGCTCCAATTATGGCAGCGGTTACCTTGGTTGTATTATCTGGGGTCATGATTGAACTTAACCGCATCTTTCCCGGCTTGCAGTACGGTACCTACTTTCACGGTGCCCCTTAATTACCGCTCTACCGGAAGAAAGTATCTTGAACATCGCTCGGTAGTCGCCTCTTTTTTAAGAACAAAGGTTTCTGCAGGGGCAATTGAGTGCCTTTGTAGAAACTTTTCTATGGCAAAACCGGTGTCTAGCAACAATTTTTTGAATCGCTAATGTGATCGTTAATAGGACTTTTATGAACTTTGATAAAATATTAACGGACTTACTTAATATTCTTGCCATTATAGAAGGCACTTTCTCATAATCTTGAACTCCTTTTAATTACCGTCATTCCATTTCCCTTTAATAAAAAACTGTTTAGTATAGGCAATCAATCATGAGGATTCTACTCGTTGAGGATGATGAATCAGTTGCCAAAGCGCTTGAGAAGACTCTGACTGATGAACATTACACCGTAGATGTTGCCTATGATGGTCTGGTCGGTTGGCAGCTGGTCAATACCTATGATTATGACCTGGTGGTACTGGATGTCATGCTGCCGCAGTTAGACGGTTTGCAGCTGTGTGAGCGGCTGCGAAAGCGCTCCTATACGATGCCTGTGCTGCTGCTAACGGCCCTAGATACCAGTACTAAGAAAATGGCTGGGTTTAACGCCGGGGCCGATGACTACATCACCAAACCCTTCGAGTTAGAAGAGCTGCTGGCTCGGGTGCGGGTCCTGTTGCGACGGGTTCAAACGCCTGTTTTATCCACCTTGCAAGCGGGAAAGCTGCAGCTAGATCTCAGCAGTCGAGAGGTTGCCTACGGAGACACTTGTTTAAGTCTTACGCCCAAGGAATACGGTCTGCTGGAGCTGTTTTTGAGAAATCCATCCCAGGTGTTTAGCCGGGGGGGGATTTTGGATCATCTCTGGAGCTGTAGCGAAGCCCCCGGTGAAGATACGGTGACCTCTCACATTAAAGGGCTGCGGCGTAAGTTGAGTCAAGCCGGTGCGCCGAGCGATCTGATTAAAACGGTCTATGGTGTTGGCTATCGTCTCAACCCCGTTGAAACATCGACCCCAGACGCAGAGACCGGGTCTGTTACCCAAAAACAAAAGACCCGAACAGCGCTGGTTACCCTGTGGCACGCGGTCAAGTCTCAGCATCTCGAACGGTTGGAGATTCTTAAAAATACGGCCCAAGCTCTGCAGCAGCACACGCTTACCGACGAGTTAAGACAGGCAGCGGCTCGAGCCGCCCATAGCCTGACCGGAGCCCTGGGTATATTTGGTCTCAAGTCAGGTTCTGAGTTGGCCCGAGCCATTGAGCATATTTTACAAGGGCAGGTCCCCATTGCCGATGATGGGCAACAACAGCTTTCAAGTCTGGTCAATGCGCTTGCAGAACAGCTCAACCAGGCCCTTAACCAGCTAGAGCAATCAAAACCAAGACGGCGGCTGTCTCCTTTGTTGGTTTTGATTGATAACAATGTCTTGCTGCTACAGCAGCTGGCAAAGGCGCTCCGAGCCCAGGGGCTAACGGTGGAAGTGGCGTTGCATGAATCCGACCTGTACAGGCTGCGGCAGGGGAACGGTCAATCGTCTTTAGAAAAGACCAGCGGCGCTCGCCCTTCAAACACAGCTGGGGAGCCAGGGGGAACTTTGCCGGACGCGATGCTGTTCAATTTTTCCTTGGCCGACAGTGATACCGCTACCCTGGAGCGGCTGTCAGAAGTCATTAATCAGGTGCCACCGCTGCTGGTGCTGGTGGGTAGCGCCGATGGCAGTCTGGCGAGTCGAGTCAAGGCCGCCCGGTTAGGCAGCCACTCCTTTTTTCATAGCCCGGATAGTGCGACCCTGCTACAGAGGATACTGGCGGTGCGATCGCACCTGCCCCAGCCCGCCAACACAGTGCTGGCCGTGGACGACGATCCTCAGGTCTTAGAGGCTCTACGGGCTCTGCTAGAACCCAAGGGCCTGCGGCTGATCACCCTCAATCAACCCCTCAATTTTTGGGCTACCCTGCAGGCCTCGACCCCAGATTTACTGTTGTTGGATATGGAAATGCCCAACTTCAATGGTATTGAACTTTGTCGGGCAGTCCGTCAGGCCCCGGTCTGGAACCAGCTGCCCATTGTCTTTTTTACGGCCCATAGCGATGCCAGTGCCAAAACAGCCGCCCTTAGAGCCGGAGCCAACGATCTAGTCGAAAAGTCTCTAGCTGATTCGGATCTCTTTGGGCGTCTTTGCGATCAGCTCAGACGTTCCCAGCTGCAACAGACAATGGCCACCCTGGCCCATTAAAAGTGGCCCCAGCTGCCCTGCCTGCTAAAGCATCTCTGTGAGTCTGTTTTGCCCATGGTCCCCCAACCCGTTCATGCCATCAAAACCCCTGAAGAACTGCTGCATCGGATGACCGATCGCATTCGTCAGTCGATTGAACTACCCGAAATTTTAAACACAACCGTCGATGAAATGCGCCGGTTTCTCGGCACCGATCGGGTCAAGATCTATCGGTTTGACGACGACGGCAGCGGTGAAGTCATTGCAGAAGCCATCAAAGATGAGCGTTTGCCCTCGCTGTTGGGCCATCGGTTTCCAGCCGATGACATTCCTGACCATGCCCGCGAAATGTTTTTAAACGCTCGCCAGCGCACCATCGTCAACGTTTCAAAACGGGAAATTGGCATCAGTCCGCTCCTCTGCCACACTACCCAACAACCCCTCAAGACCAATCTCTGGGTGCGTCCCGTTGATTCCTGTCATGTCGAATATCTGACGGCGATGGGTGTGCGCTCCTCTCTGGTGGTGCCGGTGCTTCATCGTCGTCAGCTGTGGGGACTACTCGTGGCCCACCACAGGGTGCCCCGACGGGTCAGCCGTAAGGAACTAGAGATTGTGCAGCTGATTGCCGATCAAGTAGCCGTGGCCATTAGCCATGCCAGCCTGCTGCAGCTCACCCGTTTGCAGGGACAGCACGAAGCTTTGATCAACCAGGTGGTCTCGCTTTTGCACTCCACGTCCCAAGACCCGCTACAAAAGGCCCTCGATCAGACGGTGATGGCCCTGCAGTGTGCGGGTGGGCGGCTCTATATCCCAGGGCACGGCTCCAAGGCAAAATTTCAGCTCGCCACCAGCGGCATCCAACCTGAACTCAGCAAAACATCTGCCCAGCGGCGACCGATATTAGAACAACACCCCGATTGGCAAGCCTGGCTTGATGCTGAAACCCCGCATCAGATGGTCAACCGGCTATGGGCAGTTGCTGATATTACGCGGACTCAGCTTTCCTGGCCCCTGGTCTCTGCCCTGATGGGTCAAGATATTCGCGGTATCCTGGTGGCCAAACTTACCCACCGAAATCGATTTTTAGGCTATCTGAGTCTGTTCCGTCAGTCGATTGATTTTGAGACTGTTTGGGCCGGTCGGCTAGATGAGACCGATCCACGTCAGCGCCGTCCGCGTCAGTCTTTTGAAACCTGGCTAGAAATTAAACGCGATCAGCCTCAGCCCTGGGCTGCTCGAGAAATAGGGCTGACCCAGGATTTGACCGATCAGTTTTCGTCTGTTATTTACCAAATCCAGCTTTATCACGAGGTCCAGACACTCAATACCGACCTAGAGGCACGGGTCATCCAGCGAACGGCTGAACTACAGCGTCTAAATGAGAGCCTTAGACAAGAAATAATCGAGCGGGAGCGGACCTTCCAAGAACTCCAACGGGCCCGAGATTCTCTTAAGCGTCTGAGCCATCAAAACGAGCTGATTCTCAACTCGGCCGGAGAAGGTATCTATGGTATCGATACCGAGGGTAAAACAGTCTTTGTTAATCCGGCCGCCGCTGGACTACTGGGATATACCAGGGACGGGCTGATTGGCCAGTTTATGCATGGTTTGCTCAACTATTCAACGGCAGATAACACCCCCCGTCCCTGGCAACAAAGTCCTATCTTTAAAACCCTGACCCATGGCCAAATCCACCATGTGACCGGCGATGTGTTTGAGCGCCAGGATAAATCTAGCTTTCCAATAGAATATGTCAGCACCCCAATCTATGAGAATGGCAACATTATTGGTGCCGTTGTTATTTTTAAGGATATTACCGAGCGCCAGATCATCGAAGCCATGCAAGATGACTTTATTGCGGTGGTCAGCCATGAGCTGAGGACACCACTGACCTCTATTCGAGCCGCCCTCGGTCTGCTGGCCCAGGAAACCTTAGAGATTCCAGGACCAAAACGGCAGCGGATGATCGAAATTGCATTCTCAAACACCAAGCGCCTGGTGCGATTAGTTAATGACATCCTTGATGTGGAGCGCATTAAGCTGGGGACGCTCAACAAAAAAGCCTGCAATCTGGCTAATATTATGTCCCAGGCTGCCGATGAGATGCGGGCCATGGCGGAAAATCACGGCATTCATCTAGATGTTTTTCCCATCTCGACTCCGCTGTGGGCCGCGCCTGATCGAATTATTCAGACGCTGACCAATTTGCTTAGTAATGCCATTAAATTTTCCCCACCCCATACGGCGGTGGAGATGAAGGCCCAACGGGTGGATGGCGACAGTCTGCTGCTGATAGAAAAACAGCTAAACGCCAGGGGAAGAGATTCGCTCCAAGCGATGTTAGGGATTTCAAAGACGCTGCTGCTGATTTCCGTCAAGGATCAGGGGCCAGGCATTCCCGATAACAAAATTGAAGATATCTTTGGGCGCTTTGAGCAGCTTGATACCTCGGATATTCGTTGCCAGGGGGGGACAGGACTAGGGCTGGCGATCTGTCGCAATATTGTCCAACAGCACGACGGTAAAATTTGGGCCCAGAGCACCGTTGGTGTCGGCAGCACTTTTTACGTTACGTTGCCCATCCAGACTGAGTTTTCTCTAGAAAGATGATTTGCGCTCACGTCCATGAGGAACCTATCGATGGAGACCAAACATATTCTCATCATTGATGATGATGCCGATATTCGAGAAGCCACCCAGCTTTGTTTAGAACTGACCGGACATTGGGATGTTTGGAAGGCGAGTAACGGTCCAGAAGGGATTGCGATCGCACAGTCAAAGGCACCCGATGTCATCCTGCTGGACATGATGATGCCAGGTATGGACGGGCTAGCAATTTTACAAAGACTTCAGGACAATCCCAAAACGCAGCAAATCCCTATCATTATCCTGACCGCCAAAGCCCAGTCCCACGAGCAGGAATACTTTGGTCAACTAAAGGTCCTATCCGTCATTACCAAGCCCTACGACCCCATGACCATATCCGACCAAATTTTTTCAGCATTGGCCTAGGGCATCCATGCCCCGCCGCCCCTGGCCGGTTCGCCGCGCGGTCATAAATCATTGTTTAATCTAAACATGTTCTAATTGCCCCGCCGGGACAGGTTTATTTTCTATGACCCAGCTGATTATTTTTACCGACCTTGATGGCACGCTGCTCAATGGTGAAACCTACGACTATGCTGCGACAGTGCCGATTATTCAGCAGCTAAAGTCATTAAAAATCCCAGTTATTCCCGTCACCAGTAAAACCCGAGCAGAAGTCACCACCCTCCGTCAGGACGTGGGGCTAAGCGATCCGTTTGTCACAGAAAACGGCAGCGGTATTTTTGTTGAAGTTAATCATAATCCCTTTGATAGCCCTCCCGGAGACGAGGATGGAGATTACTATGTGGTGGATTTGGGCTGTCCCTATGTGCAAGCGAGGGCGGGGCTGCGGGTAATTGCCAACGAGCTGCACCATTCTCTTCTGGGCTTTGGCGACATGACCATCAGCCGTCTCCAGAACTATACGGGGCTATCGGCCAAAGACGCCCAAGAAGCCAAGGCCCGTGACTTTAGCGAACCGTTTATTACCCCCAAAGCCGTCACCCCTGGGCAGCTAATTACAGCCGTTGAAACCGTCGGGTTTAAGGTGGTGGTAGGCGATCGGTTCTCCCATTTGATTGGCCCCAAAGCGGGTAAGGGCAATGCCGTAAAACAGCTGGTGAAGCTCTATCAAAGCATCCTGCCCCCGGCGGAAACCATCGTTACCATCGGCTTGGGCAACAGTCCCAACGATTTAGACATGTTAGAGCATGTGGACCATGCCATTGTCCTACCGGGGGTAAACGGTCCCCATCCCCAGCTCCAGGATCGAGGCTGGCAAATCGCACCGTCGCCAGCTCCCCAGGGGTGGGTTGATGCCGTCGTCGCCATCTGCCAGCAGTTTGATGTGACGCTTCAAAGATAGGTTCCTGGGACAGGCTGACGTTTATGGTTAAAATAACTATAATTAAAGCTCGTTAAAAGCAAATTAAAAACCAAAATTAATCAGAGGGTTTGTCTCTATGTTCACAACCGCTGCTGCCACCGTCAGGCTGCCCAAAGACCTTTTTGGTGCCATTGAGCATCTCAAAAAAGAACTGAACGCCGTTGTTTTGGCCCACTATTATCAAGAGCCGGATATTCAAGATATTGCTGACTATATCGGCGACTCGCTGGGGCTATCGCAAAAGGCCGCCGCCACCGATGCCGAAGTGATTGTGTTTGCCGGGGTGCATTTTATGGCTGAGACAGCCAAAATTTTGAACCCTGACAAACTGGTGCTACTGCCAGACCTAGAGGCGGGTTGCTCCCTGGCCGATAGCTGTCCCCCCAAGGAGTTTGCCGCATTTAAGTCGGCCCATCCCGACCATGTGGTGGTGTCTTACATCAACTGCACCGCCGAAATCAAGGCCATGAGCGACATTATTTGCACCAGTTCCAACGCCGTCAAAATCGTCAATCAAATTCCACCGGAGCAGCCGATCATATTTGCTCCGGATCGCAACCTGGGGCGCTATGTGGCAGCCCAGACCGGGCGCGACCTGGTCCTCTGGCAGGGCAGCTGTATTGTGCATGAAACCTTTTCAGAAAAAAAGATGCTGCAGCTCAAAATGGAGCATCCTAACGCCGAAATTGTGGCCCACCCTGAGTGTGAAGCGGCGATTTTACGCCACGCCAACTTTATTGGTTCCACTACAGCTCTGCTCAAGTATGTAGAAAGCAGTCAAACCGAGCAATTTATTGTGGTGACTGAAGCTGGCATTATCCATCAAATGGAAAAGCAGGTACCCAGCAAGCTATTTATCCCTGCCCCCCCGGATGCCAACTGTCGGTGTAATGAGTGCCCCCACATGCGCCTAAACACATTGGAAAAACTCTATCTGGCTATGCAAAACCGCACGCCAGAAATTACCCTGCCAGACGCTATCCAGCACCAGGCCCTAGCCCCCATCCAGCGGATGTTGGCCATGAGTGTTTGATGGGCTATGCCTTGAGATGTTCCCGTAACTGATAGGTCAGCAGGTCCACCACGTTGTTGCCGCCCTGGGACTGACCCATGGCAGTCTGGGCGGTTTGTTCAATCCGCTGCACGGTCTGGGCCGGCAGGTCGAGCAGGCTGACTAGGGTTTGGTATGCGGCCTGTTCATCCTGGTTGATCAGGTCTTCATCGGGGGTGCGGGCGCTGGCGCTGATTACCTCATAGCCGAGACGCAGGACAAACTCCTTTTCCGCCTGGGTGGTCAGGCGGGGCACCAGCTCTTCTAGGGGCAGATTTTGCACCAGATAGCCCTGCAGTTCTTGCTTGAGAGCTTCCTGGTCTTTGGGGGTGGCAGCAAACACCTGGCTAAAGTTGGTAAGCATGACATCGGCTTCTTCTGTGGCCAGGTTGCCATCGGCCCAGGCCAGCACCAGCACAATCCGTAGCAGGGTCATCTGGCGGGGGGAAATGGAGGGAGGCGGTTGAGTAGCCATAGGGTTTAGGAAGGCACATCCCCCTAAGTATCTGGCCAACTGACAGCCACACCCTAGGAGACCAAGGTTTTTTTCAAAATTTTGAAATAACTTGTAACCCAAACTGTCGGCGTTGGTGCGATCCCTTACTTTTGGGCCAGCTGGGTTAGGTGGCTAAATCCCTTTAGCTGAAGGACCTGACCGCTCTGATCCGCTACAATCCAGCCTTTCTCCCGCAGTTTTTCCATAATCTTAGCGACGTCGTCCTTGGGGACCTCTGCGATCGCAGCTAGATCGTCCGTTGCCAGGTTAAACATTTCTGGAACAGTATCGTTGACCTTGCCATAGGCTGAGGCCAGGGTAGTAAGCGTATGGGCCAGTTTGACCGCAGCCGGTTTGTGGCGTCGCTGGAAATAGCTATTGGCATGACGCAGACGTTGCACCATCATCTGCAGCATCCGGTGGTGGAGCTGGGGATCTTGAAACAGGGTGTCAATAAAATGCTGGGCCGGAATACTCAGCAACTTGACCGGTGAGAGGGCGACGACATCTGTAGAACGAGGGGACTCATCAAGGATGGCCATTTCCCCAAAAAAATCGCCTTTACCCAGTACGGCTAGGGTAATGTAGTCGCTACCAATGTCGTGACGTACCTTGATCCATCCGGCCAGGATCAAATAGATAGCATTGCCCCAGGAATCTTCCATCAAGACGGTGCGACCGGCCGGGTAGGTAAGCTCGCTGGATGCGGCCAGCAGACCACTGAGAGTATCGGGATTTGCGGCGTTAAACAGTGGAAATAAATCACTTAATAGATCGGGCCGCATGGACTTATTCAGGGTAAATGTAGTCATATAGTAGACCTACGTGTGGGCAGCAAAGCCAGAAAAGGTCTGGGGAACGTATTTTTTTAGATGCTCGCTGATTTTGTTGAAAAATCGATAAAGTTGAGCAAATTACTAGGTAGGTTTACGCAATAGGTGGCTAGGCATTAACAAGCCATCTCCGTAGTTCTCAGTACGAGGACAGTGATTATGTTACTTTATTTAGTCTACCCAGCCCACTCAGGTCACATACCCCTGATCCCGGCTTTATGGCAGTCGCATCCCTGGTCGCTTCTACAGGATCCCTAAAAAAACTGCCTGGTGGGCCAATTGGCTCACCAGGCAATAAAAAACACAAACGCGTTGCCCGCTAAAAAATGAAACTAAAGGGAACACCAACCAGACCGATACCAATAGAAAATATCTATCGAAGAGACACCTTTAGTCTCTATCAGTCTCAAATCAGCCTATCTAGCGGGTGATACCACCTAGTCTAAAGGCGCTGTCCCTATCGGGTCTATGCAATATAGCTGAGATTTGGTGGACAAACGGCTGAATTGTATGGACCTGTCAAAATCACAGGTGCTTTGCCAGGGTGTCACTAAACTCGCTGTAGGGCTTAGCACCAATGACCGTATCTACTTGTTCGCCTTGTTTAAAGAACATGACGGCGGGGATACTCTTGATGCCAAATCGTTTGGCAACGGACTTGTTGTTGTCAATGTCGAGTTTGACGACGGTAACCTGGTCGCCATATTCGTCCGCCAGCTGATCCATTAAGGGAGCCACCAGTTTACAAGGGCCACACCAAGAAGCCGTACAGTCCATGACAACCAAGGGCTGACTGGTAAGCAGATCGTCAAGGGTGGCTTCATCGGGAATATATTCGGCAGCCATAGGGGAAGGTACTCCGGAGTTTTGACATGACAGGTTAGCGCTGGCACGCTACCTATCATAGTCACAATTAGGTATATCCACCTAACCAGATCACAGGGCTACAAAGTTAACCAGCTTACCGGGCACTACGATTACCTTTTTGATCTCCTTGCCTTCAAGATATTTTTTGGCAATGTCGGAGTCGCGGGCATACTGCTCTAGCTCGTCTTTACTGGCACTGGCTGGGACTGAGATGGTGCCTCGGGTTTTACCCTTGATTTGAATCACCAGGGTAATCTCATCGGCGACCAGGGCGGCGGCGGCTAATGTGGGCCAGCTTTGGCGGTGTACCGACTCGCCAAAGCCCAGCTGCTGCCAGAGTTCTTCCGCAATGTGGGGGGCAAAGGGAGCCAACAAAAGCACCAGGGCCTGGACACCCTCAGCATAGACATCGGTGTCTTGCTGTTTGGCATCTTTGAGGGCATTGCTGAGCTTCATTAGCTCGGAGACCGCCGTATTAAACTGATAGCCTGCTTCGACATCCTCTGAGACTTCTTTGATGGCTGTGTGAATGGCACGGCGCAGATCTTTATCGGCTTTGCTAAGGCTGTTTTGGTCCAGGTTAGTGATCCGTTTTTTGCTGCCGTGGGTTTTTGCAAAGCCGGTGACCAAAAGCCACACCCGGTTCAAAAACCGAAACTGGCCTTCGACATCGGCGTCGTCCCATTCGAGATCTTTTTCAGGCGGTGCCTTAAACAAGATAAACATGCGGGCGGTGTCGGCCCCATATTTGCCAAGTACTACACGGGGTTCTACACCGTTGTACTTTGACTTTGACATTTTTTCGTAAAATACCTGGAGCGGATCGCCGGTTTTAGGATCCTTGGGGTCGTTGAGGTCGGTGACATCGCCGGGAGCAATATATTTGCCGGTGGCAGGATTTTTGTAGGTGATGGCCTGGACCATGCCCTGGGTGAGCAGACGCTGGAAGGGTTCATCGATGGAAATGAGGTTGCGATCGCGCAAAACCTTAGTAAAAAATCGCGAATAGAGCAAATGCAAAATCGCATGCTCAATCCCGCCCACGTACTGGTCTACCGCCAGCCAGCTATCGGCCTTATCCTTGGCAAAGGGCAGCTCAGTATTTTTGGCATCGGCATAGCGCAAAAAGTACCAGGACGAGTCGATAAACGTATCCATGGTGTCGGTTTCCCGCTTGGCGTCCGTACCGCAACTGGGGCACTTACAGTTAACCCAGTCCGTCATCTGGGCCAGGGGAGATCCGCCACGAGCGCTAAATTCCACATCCTCAGGTAAAACGACCGGTAGCTGGTCGTTGGGTACCGGCACCGTACCGCAGGTATCGCAGTAAATCATCGGTATGGGCACCCCCCAGTAGCGCTGACGAGAGATCAGCCAGTCCCGCAAACGATAGTTGGCCGTGCCTTCGCCTTTATTATTGTCCGTAAGCCACTTTACCGCCGCCTTAACGCTTTTACCTTTGCCCTTACCCGCCGGGATGCCGTCCAACGGGCCAGAATTCACCATTACACCGCCGTCGGCATAGGCCGTTTCCATCGTGGCTCCATCCAAGATTTCTCCGTCAGGCTGCACCACCACACAGATGGGCAGATCAAACTTACGGGCAAATTCAAAGTCCCGCTGGTCGTGGGCCGGCACCGCCATAATTGCGCCGGTACCATAGTCCATCAGCACATAGTCCGCGATCCAAACGGGGATTTTCTGATCGTTAACCGGATTAATGGCATAGCTGCCGGTCCACACGCCGGTTTTTTCACGGTTCTCGGCGGTGCGGTCCATTTCACTCATGGCCGCAGCGGTGGTTTGGTAGGTTGCGATCGCATCCCACTGGTCAGCCGTCGTCAGCTTCTCCACGAGCGGATGCTCCGGCGACAGCACCATAAAGGATGCGCCCCATAGCGTATCCGGGCGAGTGGTATAGATCTTGATATCATCGCCAGCTTCTGTGGTGAACACCACATGGGCACCGGTGGATTTTCCAATCCAGTTGGCCTGCATGGTCTTTACCCGCTCGGGCCAGCCGCTGAGCTGATCAAGGTCAGCCAAAAGCTGATCGGCGTAGTCCGTAATCTTCAAAAACCACTGGCGCAACAGCTTACGCTCTACCTTCGCCCCAGAGCGCCAGGATTTACCCTCACTATCCACCTGTTCATTAGCTAGCACCGTTTGGTCAATGGGGTCCCAGTTAACAGCCGCCTCTTTCTGGTAAGCCAGCCCCGCCTCATAGAACTGCAAAAAGAGCCACTGGGTCCAACGGTAATAATCTGGCGAACAGGTCGCTACTTCCCGGTCCCAATCATAGGAAAGCCCCAATTCCTTCAGCTGCTCCCGCATCTGACCCACATTCTGATAGGTCCACTTAGCCGGAGGAATACCCCGATCAATGGCCGCATTTTCCGCCGGTAAGCCAACCTCGCCGACGTCTTTTGCTGAGAGCAGGTCGTTGGGATTTTCAGGCACGTCCGACTCGTCTCGCGGAAACAGGTGGACATTGAATTCAAGCGGGATGTCGGTGGTTGCC
>JBCCAQ010000083.1:0-17868 GCA_039814735.1 Cyanobacteria bacterium P01_A01_bin.15 | reverse complement strand
TAGCTGTAGCCTTTCGTGACTAACCTATGACATCCCCCGCAGAATCGGCAGGCAATGCACCTTCCCCTATTGCTGCTCTGGCCCTCAAGCTAGTGGGTGGCGTTACTATCCTGGCCGCCCTCGTAGATTTTTTGGTGCTGCTCTTGCCACCCGATCTACTCAACCGTACCTGGCAAATTAATACGACCACCCAGCTGGTGGATCGTGGCATTGTACCCCTGGTGGGGATTGCTTTGCTCTTTACTGGCTTCTGGATTGATAGCTACGTCAGTGGCAAGCGGGGCCGTGTCAATCTTTTACTAGATGCCCGCTTTTGGACCTGTCTTTTGGCCTGTATCCTGGGTTTGCTCTTTGCCATCCTGACGCCAGTGCATATGAACAACGTGCGTCTACAAAGCCAGGAGGCCCTGACTCAGGTGTCCAGCGAAGCCACCGAAGCGACCAATCAGCTAGATCAGCGCCTTAATGCAGAGGTCACCCAGCAACGCGATCGCATCATCAGCTTACTCAGCAACCCAGAGCAGATCGAGCAGCTGATCGCCAGTGGTGAAGTGACAGCCGAACAAGCGGCCCAAATTCGTCAGTTTGAAGATAATCCCAACTCGCTGGATGAATTTCTCACAGGCCAGGCATCGGAGCTACGTACAAGGCTGGAAACCGAAATTGGCTCCCGCCGCGAAGAAGCCGCCCAACGTGTCCGTGCTGAAGCCACCAAGGTCAGCATCCGTATTTCCCTGAGTAGCCTTTTGTTGGCCGTTGGCTACATTGGCATTGGCCTCAGCGGTCTCAGACGTCTAATCACCATTTAATAAGTTTGAATTTAAGTTTGAATTTTGATGCGTTAAGGTCCCCCTGGCGGAGTTGAAGGGGGGACCCTAACGCATCCGGCCTATCGGGCAAACGGCTGTTGAATTTTGGCTAACAGGTTATAAAACGGTTGCCAGTTATCTTCGGCCACGATCGGTTCCCAAATAGTCTCAATCTCAGGTCGCAGTAACACAGTGGTTGGGTTGCTTTGGCACAGGCATTGAGCCACCTGAGCAATCTCGGTGGGCGATAGGGTAGCCAAACAGGTGTGATAGTGGTGACGCCAGGCCTCTAACAGGGCAGACGCCGCCTCATCAGAACTGTCAGCCGTTTTTTGTAGAATGTGCTCTGGCCCCTCACTCCACGTGGCTGAAAACTGCCCCGTCAGCCCTGTAAAAAAGTCGTGGTAGCCGACCCGAGTATTTTCCAGCAGCTCTAGAGTTAGCCGCAGCAGCTCATCTCCAAGTTCGGGAAGTAGTTCCTCAAATCCCAGTTTGGCTAGCATTCTTTGCTTGTAGGCTTTGTAATAATGGTTCCGGTAGGGGGCCATTCCGGTCTCTAGATCATCAGCTGCCATGACTAGCTTAAGCGGCTTTTGCAACATCCACAGGTTCCACTCACACACCCTGGGCTGGTTGCCATAGCTGTAGCGCCCACCGTAGTCAAAATAGGCCGCCGTAAACCGCGGGTCAAACTGATCCATAAAGGCATAGGGGCCATAGTCAAAGCTTTCCCCAGTGATGGACATGTTGTCCGTGTTGAGCACCGCATGGCAAAACCCCACCGACATCCACTGGGCTGCCAATAGCGCTACTCGCTGCACTAGTTCTGCGTAAAACTGGGCATAGCGTTCCTGGGGGTCTTGTACCGCCAGCAGGTGGGCATAGTAAACCTCAATCACATGATCTAGCAGCGGCTGCATCAGGTCGGCGCGACCCAGGTGATGTAGCCGCTCAAAGGTGCCAAACCGAATGTGAGACTGGCTAAAGCGCACCATTACCGAGGAGCGCGTCGGCGATGGCTCATCCCCACGCCACAGTTGTTCCCCTGTTTCTATCAAACTAAGACAGCGGGATGTAGTGACTCCGAGGGCTTGGAGTGCCTCGGAGGCCAGCACCTCTCGCACCCCTCCTTTGAGGGTCAGTCGCCCATCGCCGTTGCGAGAATAGGGTGTGGTGCCTGAACCCTTAGTCCCAAAGTCATAGAGCACCCCATCGGTTCCCCGCACCTGGCCATAGAGAAATCCGCGACCATCCCCCAGCATAGGGTTGTAACTACCAAACTGATAGCCGTGGTAGCGCAGGGCTAAAAACGGCGCTCGCTGATAAAACTGCCCAAAGGCCTCAATAAAGTCAAAATCGCTGACGACATCAGGCTGCAGCCCTAGCCTAGACAACAAATCATCATTACGAAAGCGCAGACTGTGTTGGGGAAAGCTAGCCGCTGCAACAACGTCATAGTAGTCATCGCCTAGAGCTTCTAATGCAGGCTCATAGGTCAGCTTTAGAAAAGGATTCTCGGTGGTCAAAGGATGGGGCAACGTAGCATCAGCTTTAGTATCGGACACTGTGAGGATTTGTGCTGAATTACATCCGAGGACTTAGAAGTCAAACGCCAAGTCTACACAGCGGCTAATATTCTGGAGTGCTGGGCTGTAAACCTAAAAGAGCGAAACATTGTTGTATTTAAAAGCCCGAGTGGGGTGACTATCGGACGCAGCAAATATTCAATGACGGCACTGTGCAATTGGGCGTTTCTCCAGATATCACTGTCTCGATGGCTATGCTCCTTAGGCGGCTCTAGTAAACTTTTTTCTAGTTTTTCTGGGCTGCTACCTGCTGGTTAAACCACTGGGCGGCGGTAATGTTGCTGTCAGTTGCTAGCTTGGCAATGGTTTGCTCTAAAAGCTCTATGGACAACCCCTGTAAAGCTTGGGACGTTTCAATCAGCTGATACTTGCCACTGGATTGAAGCAAGAAGGCAAACACACGGTTGCCTCGTACATCAATGACCCAATATTCGGGGATGCCCAAGGCGGCATACAGCTGCTTTTTCTCATCTAAATCGCTAGCCAAGGTGGTGTCTGAAATTTCGCCGACCAAATCAGGTACACGCCACTGATTCAAATCAATTCTGCGGGGTTGCCCAGGCTGCCAGCGAGGATAGTCATCCCCCAGGTATAGCACCAGGTCTGGAGCACCTGCTGTTTCTTTTGCTTTCTCTAGTAGACATCGGCCCAGGGAACTGGCAATCTGTTCGGGATGGATACTAAACCAGACGTACAAAATGGCCGTAAAAAGATCGCAGATTGTTGCGTGGTTGATGCCTTCCCAGCCCATTTCAGTGATTAGTAGGTAGCCCTGATGAAAAAATAAGCGATATTGGTCAGCGGGCAAGCGGTTGCGATCGCACACATAATCATCCCAACTGGCCCGTTGCCAGGTTGTAAAATTCGACCGATTTTTGACAGTTACAACAGCAGACATGATCATTACCTTTGCCACAGTTTTCCTAAGGGCTACCTAAGGGCGCTCAGAAACTCAGCTACCCTTTAGTTTCTGCACCGCGTTTCTAAAGCCTAACACCACAAAAATATTGGATAGCGTCAGAAAAACCTCAGCGCTGCCGTGGAGCCAATCCACATTGGCCAACTCCAACCCGTAGGCCTTCTGGGCATAGATACCGGCGGGAATCGTCACCGCGACAAACACTAGCAGCACATAGAATCCAATCAAGGCCAATCGCGGTGTCTGACCAGACTTGGTAACAAAATAGAGAAACCCCAGATAGGGAAACAGCGAAACCGCAAACAATGTTTCTTTAGACACGGGCCTGCCCCCAGATATACCAAGCAGCCGCACAGCAGGTGCAGTTACCAACAACCGTCATCGCTGCTTGTAAAATGACCAACCAGCTTAAGGATGGTGAATTATCAAAAAAATGCCAGGTGCAGGCGCACATGGCGCTCACTAGGGCTGGCAGCATGCCAAAAGATAACCATCGCCAGGCAGGCCAGCCGCTGATATCGGCAAACTGCCAGACAAAATAGATGGCGGCAATCCATTCAATCACGCTAGAAACGTGAACCATCCAGGTGGGTAATGATAGAGCGTGCATAGGCAGTGAGCAAAAGTGGATTTGGCTGTGGTGAGGCGGTAGTCTAAAGCGGTGGGGCCGTCGACCATGGAGATAGCCGACCGGGCCTACCTGTCAGGCTTTAATTTTATCGGGATTGCGGGGCGGACATGCGAGCAGTTTTATGTGGTTACTATGGCATGGGCAACGGCGGTGATGAGGCCCTACTGGCAACGTTGCTACAGCTGCTGCCAAAATCCGTAACGCCCATCGTCCTTTCGGGTAACCCTCAAGAAACGGCCCAGCGCTATGGTGTAGAAGCCGTGCCACGGAAATCCCTAGGGTCTGTTTGGTCCGCCCTACGACGTTCCCAGGCATTTATCTGGGGCGGTGGTAGTCTGATGCAAGATGCCACTAGCGCCCTCAATCCCTTTTACTACGGGGGAGTGATGAAACTAGCCCAGTGGATGGGCCTACGTACGATTGCCTGGGGACAGGGGATTGGCCCTCTACAGCGGCGCAGCAGCCGCTGGGTCACTCGCTGGGCGATGAAAAATTGTGATGCGGTCAGTGTCCGCGATGGGGCCTCGGCCCAGCTTTTGACTGATTGGGGCTTGCGCTGTCAGCTGGCTCCAGATCCGGTATGGGCCCTTCAGTCTGCCCCCTTGAAAGGGTTTGCAGATTTGCCCGCACCGCGTATCGCCGTTGCCCTACGGGGCCATGCTCAACTTACACCCGAGCGTCTGACACAGTTGACTAAGGCCATCGCTGATTTGCAGACGGCCACCCAGACCTGCATCGTACTGCTGCCGTTTCAGCCTATAAAAGATGGCGCGATCGCAACCCACATCGCCCAGTCCCTTACCGGCCCCTACGAGATTATTCAAGTGGCTAACCCCGCCCAGCTCAAAGGTATTTTTCGTGGCATTGAGCTGGCTATTGCCATGCGGTTTCACGCTGTGGTGATGGCCGCCGCCGAGGGCTGTCGCTGTTTTGCCATTAGCTATGATCCCAAGGTGACTCAAATTATGCAGGAGCTGTCTTTACCGGGCTGGGGTCTCTCCCCTGACGCGCCGCTGCCGCCGCTGCCGGACGAGGCCAATACCATGACCCAGCAGTGGTTAGAACACTATGCCAACGGCGATGGCCTGAGCGATATTCAGGTGAGATCGCACGTCGATCGAGCGCTCTTGCACAGTATGTTACTTAAAAAAGTACTCACAACCGCCCCGCTGCCAAAGCCTCAAAAAATGTGAATTATCTTAATTTTTAATACGTTCTCCAGGGGCCAAACACTAAGTATATGTACTGATTTGTCAGTGTTTTGCGTGAATAATTCAGTATCAATCAGATTTTCTATGTTAATACTTTAATGGGATTGGCGTAGGATACCCTCGTCTCCGCTGTATTATGGCCGTGCCCTAGCATGTTTAACACCGGTAAGCAGGACAAAAGTCGCTCTCACCAGGACAATACCCCCCAGGAAAATTTGTCTCATGGGGCACATTCGTCGGTTGAACAATCAGATAACACTAGTTGGCAGACCGTTAATTTCCCAGGGACAATCGCTGTCGATCAAATCCCAGGGCCTGTTTCTCATTTGCGGACTAACGCTATGGATTCCTCTAGCACTTCCTCAATCAACGGCACACCCGGTGGTACCCACCCACGTGAAACCGAACTGCTCAACCTGGTTCGAGATCTAAACGAGTGCAACGATGTGCTGCTGGCCAAAGTATCTCAGCTAGAAGAGTCCTTGGAGCGATCGCAAGCGGCTCTTCAGGCTGAAATTGATCGCTCTGGTGGCCCTGTGGGCGATCGTGAGACCGCCCATCTAATCACTGAGCTAGAGCAAAGCAACCAAGCGCTACAGACCCACCAGATGTTAAACGAGACTCTCCAAACGGAGCTGAGCGCATCTCAAGATCGGCTCACACAGTTGGAAGCCGAGCACACATCACTCCTCCGTCAGCATACCGAGCAGTCCCAGGCCCTGCTCCAGGCCAACACTGGCTGTCGCGATTTGAGAGCACGATTACAGAGACAGCAGCGCTATACCCTACAGTTCAAAGCGGCCCTCGAAAAGTGCCTAAGCATGTCAGCAGGAGCCTCCCCTAAAAGCTCTGGCACCGTCTTGGAGACACCGGGTCTCACCATGCCCAAAACCGAGCAGATCCGTCCTTGGGAATCCAACCTTGTACCCAACAGGCTAGACCCTCAGCTGGAGTCAATGATTCGGGGTGCGCAGGCGAGTGTAGATAGTCCGCCCGCTATGTCCATCCCTACTTCAGAAACCGAAGCCGAAGATCAGCTCTGGCACGATCTAGCAAGGGTAATGGTCCCAACAGAAGAAATACCAAAGTTAGACAATCAGAACGTTTCTACGGTGGAACCTACACCCCCGGCTCAGTTTACAGAGCCCTCTCCCTGGGGCAACGAATTTGAGCCGACAGATTCAGCCGCTGAAGATGACGCCACCCCTCTGCAAATTTCCCCACAAGCCGAGGAAATTCTTGCTCGAGTTCAAGCAGCGGGGGGATTGACAACGGCGGACACCTACCTGCCCGCCATGTCTGTACAGACCAGCCCATCTCCGTTAGTAAATCCCCTAAAGCCTCAAAAGCGAATTGGGTCCTTAGCCGCTGTTGACTTGCCTAGTTTTCCTCGGCTTAAAAAGCCGTCTAAAGAGTAGGTTAGGGATAAGGATTTTATCAGCTCCAAAAGCTAATGCTGTATAGACGTTGCCTTCAACGTCTATACAGCCAAGGGTGGAGACTCATTAATTTTGTTTCCTTAGAGAAGGTAGGGTAGGGCAATCCACCATTTTTTTAGATTTTAATTTCTCTCTAGCAAAGAGAAACTTTACAGATAATTCCTCAAAATAAAATCTCTTTCTTAGGCAACTTTAGGTTAGACTTTGTTAACTTCAGACCAATATAGGTCTGAATAGTCGTTGGTAAGCTACATCTATACCTAAAATTATGGGTTTCCTCAGGTGACACTCAAGGTCTTTGCTTTGATTGCATTTAGTCGCCTAGTGTTTCCAGGCTGTGGGTATTGCTCGGTTTATCTTCAGCGATGACCTTAACCATCCTGTGAGTTTGTCTTAGCCCATCAGGCGGCAATTGCATCCTACCCATATCAAGTATATGAGACCGGTATCTTTAAAGACTGTTTTAGAAAGCTCCCCATCAGACAAGGCTGTGAGTGAAGCGCACATAGCAACGGCCATTGTGCATGTCATAGAGTCGGCCCGCTCCCAGGGACAAACCCTCGATGATGTCATCACCGAACTTATGATTGACGATGCTCTACTAGATTCCAAAAGCCGACATCTCCTCAGAGACATCTTGACCCAGGCATGGAATACGCTTTAGAGACGGGGTCGCAGGTTTTGGCGTGCTAACTTGATCCGGTGCGGCGTCTGAGCTTCGTCGTTTGGGCGGCTAAGTGGCATCTATGTCACTGTCGCCCACGGCCATTTGCAACACCATGGGTTCACCGCCAGACTGATGGTATTTATCAGCCCACTGACGTAGTAGCAAATCTAGCTCATCGAGGGCCTGCTGACGATTCTCGGCTGGGATATCGAGGGACTCAAGGACACGCATAGTACCGTCTTTTCGAGCTACCCATTCGTGCATAAGCCGAAAATAGCGAGCCGTATCCTCGATCATGGTATACGTTCTTTCCGCGTCATCGGTTGGTACATAGGATGCTCTTGCGAGGGCATAAAAGGGCATCCCCCAGGGGGAGTCAATGCGAGCCACCGTTCCCGAATAAATCAACCGTCGCCGAATATGCTCCGCCAGTGCCTCACTGAGGGGTAGCTGTCGGCCGCTGGGCACAGACTCCTGGGAGCGCGCATGGAGAAACTCGATCAGTTCAGCAAACTGAAACGATGTAATCAGCTGGGCATCGGGCAGATTAGACGGCAGCTTTTGCTCAATTTGAGCCTTCTCATCTGAGGTGAGATTTGTGCCCATCAGCCTGGATCGTCCGGGAGTCCATGCATACTGCTCCAGCCACACGTAGGGAAACTGAATTAGGTAGCGAGGTTCTTGGGCCCCCAGCATTTTTAGCAGCTTGCCCTCGCTCAATGCCTGCCGCACCTCTTCTACAATGGCCTTGACGCGTTTGGGCTCGATGTGGTGCAAATGCCCCGTCATGCGCAGGTTTTGCCCCTGCTCCATATAGGTTGTGTAGATGGCACATTTGGCAGCTGTTGCGGCTGCATCTAAAAATGCACCGTGGCGATGCCCGCCAGTGCGCATTGCACTAAACGCGAGGTACATCATTATCTGATCAATTGCGCTAGGTTCTAGGCGCTTAATCAGATCTGAGTCGGCAGTCATCGGTAATTGAACATCTGTCATGGACGCTTAGGAATAGATACACGCTGAAAGCGTAAATAATATATTGCTGGTGGCACTAGGCTACCTCAAGAAGCACCAATTATTTTTGATTTGCCATACAAATAGAGAATAATTGATGAGTTAGGTCAGGTTGAAAGATGTCGGTGATATTTATTTGTGACCCTAGTCTGTAACAGTTAACGTAAAACTTCTTTGATTAATATCTTTCGATTGATATCCGTAGTCTTGGGATACACTCCTGGGCTACCGCAGTGGCGCTGTTGGAGTAATGCTGTTAAGGGACGACATACCCGCAGCTGATATGGCCCCTGGGCCTCGGTCAGCATCAAGTTTAAGCAACGAAACGACCGCTACCCCGGTAGGTCCGGTTGTTGGTGTTTCGCCCGCTACCCCGATCGGCCTGATCGCTAGAGACGCGGCCACTACCTCGATAGGCCTGTTCGGTGGTGATGCGTCCGCTGCCCCGGTCGGCCCGTTCGGTGGTGATACGCCCGCTGCCCCGGTCGACTAGCTGCCAACTAGAAGAAGCCACAGTCAATCCTAGCAAATTGAAAACACTGATGGAAGCAGCAACTGCTATTGCCGATAGAGAAATTCTCATGGGTCAGAAAATGAGTAGTATTGCTACTTTCTGATTACATGGAATTTGCAAATCGTTCAGGAAAATCTATCTAGAAAATGTGTAAGTAGCATCACTGATTTTTTGTGCTGAATGCTATACTCGATGGGTTATTGATAAATTATTTACCAGGATCCAGTTTCCACCTTTATTATGGTTGCCAGCAACCTGAACTGTGGTGCCGTCAGCAATCTGCATCAGCTGATGTACGGCCTGGGGGGATACGGCAACTAGTTGAATAGCGGTCTCACTAGTTAGCTGATGTCTGTCGTTCTGGAGCCGCTGATACCGCCCGCAGAAGGTTTTGGTATCGGTAGGCGATGGGGCTGGGGACACTTTACCTGTGGGATATACCAAGCCGCTGGTGGCATACCTGTCTGGTTGGTTTAAGTAAAGCTGCTGCTGTGGAACCCAGCGCGGGTCGCTGGGCAGTAGGTCAAAACAGGGCACTACCATGGCCGGAGCATGGGTGTCGTTTAGTAAGACCTGCTGAAGGTGCTGTGGAGACAGCTCGCGCGGCTGGGCTCCCTGTTGTACACATAGGGCCGCCGCTGCCCCAGCTGCTTGCCCGATACCCAGCACAATCGGTTGCAGCCGAGTGGCACCATTGGCAATATGGGTTACGGAGATATTTTTGTCACAGGCCAACAGGCCATTAATATTGGCGGGTACGAGTGCCCTGTAGGGAATGGTGAAGGGGGTCCCGGTCCAACGGCCACCCCAGCGGATAGCCTTAGGGGCAAGGGGCATGTCAAAGCCTGGATAGTGGTGATCGTTTGGGTAGTTACCAAATGCGATCGCATCTACCACACCCTCCCCATTGACCGGCAGCGGTGCTACGCGCCCCCCCGGCACCGGCAAAATATCCCGCTCGCTCACCGTGGTTATTCCTATTAGCCGTCGACTCTCTCGGTAGTAGGGGTAGAGTGCAAACGCACCGCCGCCGGGGGTATTGTCTACTTGAGGAAAGACCCCCGGTGCCAGACCGTAACGAGCCCCTAGCTCAGCTTGGATTGTGCGCACAAACTGCTGAGCGTGAGCTTTGGCTTCTTGCCAATAGGCATAGCGGGCCGACGCAGATTCCACCAGGCGGTTCAAGGCTACCCCATAGTCATTGCCCTGCTGGGGCCAGTTGAGCATAAAGCGATCGCCCGGCAGCCGCCCATAGTTTAGAAACCGCTCCGGGCCATAGCCCTCCCAGGCACCGGCAAAGGCAGCCTGGCCCCCCGCCGCTGGAATCGGGGGGGCGGTATTGCCCTCGCCATAGTCCTGCATCACCACTACCCAAGTGGGTGACTGCACCGGGTACTTTTCTATAATTGGCAACAGCGGCTCGCTGGGGTCGCTCAAAGATCGGGGCGCGCTGGGTTCTTGCCACTGGGCTTGGACCTCCCAACCCCAGCGATAGGGGATATCCCCCAGCGCTAAGATATCTCCCAGCTCGGTGCCGTCAATTGTTACCTGGGCGGCTACCGAAAACTGGTCAAATTCAACGCCGGTTATCTGCTCACCTGAGCGCAGTACGGCCCTGGGTCGATGCCCCCAACGCCAGGTTAAGTTGGGTAGGGCCGCCACCCAGTCAGCAAAAATCGCTGCCCCCACAGTGGGCTCATAGGTAAAAAAGCTGACCCAGCCGTGGTGCAATCCCCCCGGCTGTCGTCGCGCCAACTCCTGTAAAAAAGCTCCCCACAGACCGGTTTGAAAGGCTGCCAGTTCATTCCCATCGGGGGCGCTCACACCAGCAGCGGTCAGCATGCCCCCCAGCCAGGGCCACTCGCTGACCAGCAGGACTTCGGCCCCCATCCGTGCCGCCTGAATGGCGGCTGCCGTTCCTCCGGTACCCCCGCCAACGACGAGGACGTCGGTTTTTAGCTGTTCCATATGCCCCTATCGGTAAGGCATCACAGGTAAGGCGTCACGTCTTCACCCAAATCATCTGCCAGGTGCGACAATGCCCGAAATCGTAACCCCACCAGCTGCTCGTATAGGGGATTGAGCTTACACATGGGGGGAATATGAATTACTTTTTTGCCAAA
This sequence comes from Cyanobacteria bacterium P01_A01_bin.15, assembly GCA_039814735.1. Lineage (GTDB taxonomy): Bacteria > Cyanobacteriota > Cyanobacteriia > Phormidesmidales > Phormidesmidaceae > Leptothoe. The sequence goes on along the minus strand of JBCCAQ010000083.1, from coordinate 6,955 downwards.
CAGTTTGACATCTCGCTCAAAGGGGCATTGGGATGGAATCATTTTGCACACAAAGCGAGCCAGGCGGGGATCGTCCACGTGGAGCTGGTCTAGCCACTCGCGCATGGGTTTGAGGGGATCTGGACCGTCATCGTGGGGGGCTGGGGGCGTCAGGGGGCTGGCGGCTGCCGATGGTTCGGGGGCGGTGGTACCAGGGGAGACCTCTTCGGTTACTGGCCGCAGGTTGTAAAGGGTGGATTGGAGGGACTGTAGAACCGCCGTATCGAGATGTAAGACCTGACAAAATTCCATTAGGACTTTGTCTTCGGCGGCGGAGTAAAGTCCGTCTGCGATCGCAACCATCACCGCCATCCGCAGAAAGTTTTCCGCCGCCACTGGATTTGGTTTGAGGACCTCGGCTAGCTCTGCCGGTGTAATCGGATCAAAGGTCTCAAAATTGACCCCAGGGGCAAAGTCTTCATCCATCATGGTGTGGATCATTTCTTGCTCTTGGGCGTCGAACTCGCCGTCGGCCCAAGCAATGGCCAAAAGACCCCGCAGCCAGGCCTTAATTTGCGCTTCGGTATAACGGGAATCTTGTAGTGCAGATGTCATCAGCCAGCCTTAAAAAACATCAAAATAACGACCGTAGACCCCATGGCTAGGGGCGCATGGGTAGCTTAGAGGAAAGCTGGGCTAATTCAGAGCCCGTTTTACCCGTAAAGACCCACAAAATTGAGCGTCCCCCGTCCCGCACGCTGCGCAGCAATGGCTCAGGCGGACGTTCAGAAACGACCGGTAACGGCTTATAGTGAATCCCGCGACTGCCCAAAACGATGGCCGCAATTGTGCTGGCCCGCCGCATGTGGTAATCCGATGTAATCAAATAAACGCTTTTAATCCCAAGCCGTTCAAAATCATCCACCAGCGTTGTAAAGTTTGTGACCGTATCCACGGCTCGGTAGTCCAAGTACAGGCGCTCTAGGGGGACCTGGGATTCTTGAAACACCCAGGTAGCATACTCAGGATTGGCACCCGACGATATCCACACATCGAGATCGGGATGTGCGATCGCAAACTGGGCCGCAAACTCTTCGCGATTGGCGTCTCCGCCCAGCACCAGTGCCACCGTTGGCGACGACAGGTGGCCACGTATATGCCATTGCCCCAGCCATAGCCCTGTCGCTAGCAGCAACACAGAGGCTAGGGTCAAATGACGATTTTTGCGACGCACTCTGGTCAACGAGGGCACTCCTTGCACTAGATTCAGCGAGCTGAACAATTAAAGCTAATTATTGGGCCTAAGCTAGCAATTCTTTTACTTTAAGAGGCTAGCATCCTCACTTAAAAAAATGTGGGCTTGTTTTAACAATGTGATGGCTATGTGATGGCTGCCCCAGACCGTAATGTTTGGCTGGCGACTTTGCTACCCCCAATCCCTTAAGCCCAATACGGTACCGAGATAAAAAGCCCCAGGCATTTACCCAGGGCCAAAAAGTACAGCTTTAAACCGTTTGACTTTGTCGGGTTGCGATCTCAGCCTACGCTATGGCCTCCAGGGGCTGTACCTTTGCCAGCATCTCTCGCAATACGCTGCCTTCGATCACCTCTTCCTTAAGTAGCTGCTGCGAAATAGTCTCCAGCAGCTCTCGGTTACTCCGCAGGATTCCTAGGGCTTGCTCATGGGCTGTTTCTACTAGCTCCTTGACCTCAGAGTCAATGGCTCGGGCGGTCTCTTCGCTCATATTACGCCGTGCATTGGGCATACCACTATCTAAAAACGAGGTTTGTTGGCCCTTGTCGTAGGCTAGTGGTCCCAGCACCTCGCTCATACCGTAGGTGGTGACCATTTGCTCCGCCACTTCCGTTGCCCGCTGCAGATCATTGGCGGCTCCGGTTGTAATCGAACCAAAGACCACCTCCTCAGCGGAGCGACCACCCAAAAGTGTGGCAATCTGACCCTTAAGCTCTTCATTGCTGCGGAGAAATCGATCTTCTGTGGGTAGCTGCAGGGTATAGCCTAGAGCCGCCATACCACGCGGAATAATGGAGATTTTCTCCACCTGGCCATTGCCTTCCATCAGGGCACCCACCATGGCGTGGCCGACTTCGTGATAAGCGACGATCTCTTTTTCCTTATCGTTGAGCACTCGACTCTTTTTCTCTAGACCGGCGACTACCCGCTCAATCGCTTCGGCAAAGTCTTCCTGGAGAACGGCCTGACGGTTGTTACGGGCCGCTAACAGGGCCGCTTCGTTGACCAGGTTGGCAAGATCGGCCCCGGCAAATCCAGGGGTGCGGGTGGCAATCGCATTGAGGTCCACATTGTCCCCTAGCTTGACCTCCTGGGCATGGATTTTGAGGATAGCTTCTCGCCCTTTTAAGTCAGGACGATCCACCAATACCTGACGGTCAAATCGACCGGGGCGCAGCAGGGCCTGGTCTAGGGTTTCTGGTCGGTTAGTCGCGGCCAGCACAATGATGGTTTTTTCCCCGGCGCTAAATCCGTCCATCTCGGTGAGCAGCTGGTTTAGGGTTTGCTCCCGTTCATCATTGCCGCCATAGAAACCACCCGAGGCGCGGGATTTACCAATGGCATCTAGCTCATCAATAAAGACAATACACGGGGCCTGTTTTTGGGCCTGCTCAAACAGGTCGCGCACCCGTGAGGAGCCTACACCCACAAACATCTCAATAAATTCAGAACCAGAGATGCTAAAGAAAGGGACACCGGCTTCACCGGCGACGGCCTTGGCCAGGAGGGTTTTTCCTGTTCCGGGAGGGCCAATCAGTAAGACACCCTTGGGAATTTTGGCACCGATATCGGTAAATCGCTTGGGAGTTTTTAAGAAGTCCACGATTTCTACCAGTTCGGTTTTGGCCTCTTCTACACCCGCCACATCTTCAAAGGTGATCTTGTTGGCTTCGTCTTCTACATAGACTTTGGCTTTGCTTTTACCAATGGAAAGGGCTCCCTGGGGACCGCCACCACGGGCCAGGAAAAAGCGCCACACCGCAATAAAGATCAGCGGCGGAATCACCCAGCTTAGTAAACTACCAATCCACTGGTTTTGGGGGGGGGGCGTTGCGCCAAATTCTACGCCGTTGGCTTCTAAGAGATCCGGCAGCTTAAGGTCAAAAATCGGCGTAGTAGAGTACACCGTGCCGGGGTCCCCCAGCTCATCTTTGACCTGGTAGCGAATTTCGTTTTGCCCCACCGATGCCTTGACCACCTCCTGCTCCTGCACCTGATGGATAAACATGCTGTAGGGGGCACGCGGCACCCGCTGTGTAGGCAGAAAAATATTCAGCGTTAGCAGTACGGCCCCAGCTAAGAAGAGCAGATTGCTAATTTGTCGAGAGCGCGGTGGTCGTGGGTCTTTGTTTACCGGCATGGCTAAGTTCCTTGCACATATGTCTTTAGCCTTAGCCTATCAACGCAGCTTGAGAAAAACCCGATTGAAAACCGTACTCCAGCTGTCGGGTTTTCAACGCTCGTTAACGCCTGGCTCCCACATGTAAAGCCAGTGCCTGGTGGGGGGAAACTTCAATACTGGCATTGCCAACCGAGTCGATCTCAACGGTTTCATATTCACAGGCGTCTAATGTTCCATCGCCCACGTCCCCGGTCTCGGGTAGGGCTAAAACGTTGCAGTAAATGCCTGCTGGTAGACCGGTCATTAGGGTCTCACTGAGGGCTGTTTCTTCATTGTTGATGGCCACAAAACCGCGATCGCCGCGGGCAAAGGCAATTTGATTATTGCCATTGTCCCACCAGTGGTCTACGGTGGTCGCTCCCTGGGTGACATTGTGAAACTCCACCATGTTGGCGATGTCAGGCCAGCGATGCTCACAGACCCAGGCCTCACCACAGGCGACAGGCAGGGTTTGCCCCTGGTCGTCGACCGGGGGACCAGCACCGGGTGTCCTGGACCAGTCATAGCTAGACATGACCTTGGGGATGCCATAGGGCCAGGCCAGCATAAATACGTTTGCCAGTCGGTAGCTGACCCCCTCGTCCCTAGGGGCGTAAAAGCTAACAATGTTGCGATCGCGACTGCGCTGGGTATCGGGATTATCCGTAAATACTATTGCCTTGTGGCTGGGTATCAATCCCCAGGCTTCACCAAACAGCATCAGATTTTTGAGCTGGCCGTAGCGGACCTGCTCGCCCAGGTTACGACCATATCGAAACTCAGTCACAGCCCCGTTGCCAAAATAAGCGTCTGTGTCTGCTGTGCTATTTACTTCTTGATAGACAAATGGATAACCGCCGTTGGGATAAAACTGAGGATTGAGGGGGTGCAAACGACTGAGGATACTAGCGAGGCGTTGGGGAGACATCTGGCTGGCTGAATCGATGCGAAATCCGGCCACGCCCAGCGCTAATAGCTCATTCATGGCTACTGCAATCTCAGCCTGGACCTCTTCGCGGTCGGTCCCTAATGCCAAGTGACCGGCCGTCTCCGCCGCACCATAGCCACAGGGCTCAAGCTCACAGGTCGCGGCTGTGGGGTCGATGACCATATCGGCATAGACCCTGACGCCCGCCCGCTGGCAGCGGCTTACCATATCGACCAGCTCGGCCTGACTGCCACTGCGACTGAAGCGAGTGTAGCCCACCGGTTGATAGCGCTGCTCGGAAAAATTGATTGTCTCCTGTTTAATTTCCCAATTTTCTGGGGGGGGCGAAATCTGCACCGCGCCATAGCCACGGGGGCCTAGCCAAACCTCGCATTCCTGGGCAATATCCGACCAGCGCCACTCAAACAGCTGCACAATGACCGAGCGAGGGCTAGATGTCTGCTGTCCGCCCGCTGCCGGGGGCAGCTGCGCCACCTGACATCCCCCCATGCCTAAGGCCCAGAAGACTGCCGCCGAGCGCCGGATCACCGGCTTTAGTCGCTCCACCCCTACCAAGGGATCCACTGGGATTCACCGCGTGCGATCGCAGCAAAATCAATCACGTCAACAGATCTAATCAGCATTTTTATCGCCTCAAAAGTGTCCGGCACCGGTCTCGTATTATCCACGATCGGTATCCCATTAATTAAGTATCATTTTTTACATAGATGCGATCTCCTTTAAGGGTTTCTTGAGAATCTTTTTAGGCTTTAAAACTACATTACCTAATACAAAAACCTGCTTCCAGAGGGGGAATACCCCTGAAAACAGGCTCAATGGATAAATTTAGACTTGAATTGTGACTCGAGTAAACGCCTTGATCCCCCGACTCGGGCTGGTCGAGGTGGATCCTGCGTCTCTACCAGCCTTTTTCGGCCTGGGCAAGGACATAGGCCGCAACGTTGTCAATCTGCTCGGGGGTTAGACGACCACCAAATGCTGGCATAGCACCGTTACCATTGGTCACCTGATAGGCAATTGCCTCGGTCGTATCCTTACCATTCGCAACTAAAGCATCCTGCTTCAGGGTTTTAGCAGCGTTAATGACATTGCCGCCACCGATGTGACAGGCTGCACAGTTTGCTGAAAACACCTGAGCGCCAGCGCCAGCAGCCATCGCCGGGGACGCAAAGAAAAAAACAGCACTTACTACAAATGCTGCCGCAGTAGCCAAAATGGACCTCATCGGGTACTCCTCTCAAAAAATAATCACAGTTTGGATTTCAACCAATCTGGCTTGATTTAGCCAAATTTTCTTGGTCAATGGGAATTGTCCATAGCTTTCTTTTGCCAAGTCAAACGACATTGGGTCAAACATGAATAACTGTAAAGTAGGACACCGTTGAGTTTCCGAGATTTTGTTCCCTAGCTAATGGCCGTTAGCGGTGCTGCTTCAATCTCTGTAGCCGTTGCCCGTGGGTGGTTGTACCTGAACTGTTGGGTTGGGTGAGGGCGGTCGAGGCCAATCGTTTGGACCTGACGAATATCGGTCCCACAAAAACCAGGCAGCTTAAGTAATGCTTTATTTTTGGTTATCCACCTACGGAGACAGAAGGCATTCTAAAATAACAGAGCATACGCAGTTAAGCGATCTTAGCTGCCTCTAAATTCAACCTTGAGAAATTTACTATGTCCTTTTTCAGTCGAGCTTTTCGAGCCCTAGGCGCACTGCTGACTTTGACCGCTCTAGTCTTTGCGAGTACCTGCTTTAGTATGGCTCCCGCCTATGCAGCCGATTATGAAGTCAAAATGGGGTCTGACGCTGGTTTGCTCCAGTTTGAGCCTGCTACTATCACTATCCAAGCTGGCGATACTGTCACCTGGGTCAATAACAAAATGGCTCCCCACAACGTCATTTTTGATGCGGCTCAGGTGCCTGGTGGTAAGGAAATGGCTGATAAGCTGTCCCAGACTCAGCTCACCTTTGCCCCCGGTGAGTCCTATTCATCTACATTTAGTGAGCCCGGTGAGTACAGCTACTTTTGTGCGCCCCACCGAGGCGCTGGCATGGTGGGTAAGGTGATTGTTGAATAACCACCCGGTTGCGACGATGTTGCCCTAGTGTTCAAAAAGCGCCGCCTTTATACTGAAGGCGGCGCTTTTTGATCCGACGTGCTTGCTAAAAGAGCAGGTTTCAAACCGCTGACACACCCCTGGCTTCTGGCAACACCGTTTGTCCCAACTCTGGGGACAGCCCTTAGGGGACTTTAGCCAAGAGGGGAGCCGCTGAGAGTAAGGTTTTGGTGTAGGGATGTTGGGGAGCGCTAAACAGCCGCTCCGTTGGCGCTAGCTCGACAATTTTGCCCTCACTCATGACGGCAATGCGATCGCAAAGATACCGAGCCACCCACAGATCGTGGGTAATAAATAGATAGGTTAAATTCAGCTCATTCTTGAGCTCCAGCATCAGCTCTAGCACCTGGGCCTGGATGCTGGCATCTAGCATGCTCACCGGTTCATCGCAGATGACCAGTTTGGGGCTGGTGATCAGGGCTCGGGCAATGGCGACCCGCTGCTGCTGCCCGCCGGATAGATCGCTGGGGTAGCGGTGATAGTAGTCCTCGGTGGGCGT
>JBCCAQ010000009.1:0-42750 GCA_039814735.1 Cyanobacteria bacterium P01_A01_bin.15 | reverse complement strand
GCCTGTTAATTTTCGCGCCGCATCCTTGAACGTTGCTTTGATTGGGTCACTTAGCATGGGCACAGAGCATCCTATAGGCGACTCTATATACTGTAATCCATAGGTAGCCTATTTAAATGCATTCGCCTAAACATTGTGACTATGGCCCTCAAATGTCCTGACTAAGGTGCCATCCCAGCGCCATAGCTTAACCGTTTGATCGACGCTAGCAGAGGCAAAAAACTGACCGTCGGGGCTCACTGAGAGTCCAAAAATATCTGAATCATGGGCCTCAAGGAGATGACGGCGGTTGCCACCTTGATCCCAAATTTGAACAGTTCCATCGGCACCAGAAGAAACTAACTGCTGGCCGTTGGGGCTAAAAGCCACACGATACACTCGACCTTCATGCCCCGACAGGGTATGGAGCAGTTCTCCATCCACAGTCCAAATGCGGATGGTGCCATCTTCTGACCCAGCGGCTACCCGTTGGCCGTCCGGACTAAAGGCCGCATCCCAGGTTTGAAACTGATGTCCTTCGAGTACTCTTAAAAAGTCTCCTGTCTGCGTCCACAAATAAATGTTGCCACTTCTGCCGGCTGTGGCAATCAGTTGTCCATCTGGACTAAAGTCAAACCCCAAGAGGGTATCTTGCTCAACCTGGAGGGTGGCCATGGCGTTGCGATTGGTATCCCAGACCGTGATCTGAGAATTGTCGCCACCAATGACTCTCTCTCCATTGGGGCTAATGTCAATATCCCAGCTGTTGCCGTCTAATAAGATTGTTTTGAGTAGGGGTGTTTGCCACTGGCGCAGCTGGGCGGTGAGGCCATTGCCCGCCGTGACAATTGACTGCCTCTGATTAGGAGAAAAACCTAGCCTGCGAATCTCTCCTGATAGCTGGAGCACGCGCCAGGGCTCTCCTTCATTACTCCAAATCCGTATGGTTTGATCAAGGGCCGTAGACGCGATCGCACCCCCATCCGCACTAAAGGCCAACCGATCAATACGTTTGGTGTGACCCGTCAAAGACTGGAGTAAATCTGTTGCCGACTGCCAGATCTGAATAACGGCGTCATCGCCCGCCATGGCCATGACATTCTGGGTGGGGCTAACGGCCACACTCCACACACTGCTGTCTGTTTCTGTTGCCGGTATGGAGCGCAAAAGTTGTCCCTCTGGGGTCCATACCTTGGCCGTACCATCTAGACTTGCTGAGCTAATGGTTTGGTCTGTGGGGCTAACGGCCACCTGCCACACCATCCCTGCGTGTCCCGATAGCGTATTGAGCAAGCGGCCACCTAAGCTCCACACCTTTACCTGACGGTCGGCTCCACCCGAGACCAAAAAATCTCCCGTGGGGCTAAAGTTAACATCCCAAGCAGCCCCTTCATGGGCTTGAATCGTTTGCTCTAAGGTTTTGGTCTCCAGGTTCCAAATTTGTAAGCTCCCATCCAAATCGGTGGCGGCCAACAGCGGCTGCTGGGGATGAAAGGCCAAACCGAAGGTGGTGGCATTGCCGGTAAAGGAGTGCAGCAGTTGACCGTCCTTTGCCCACAGTTTGACCGTCTGATCCGCGCTGGTGGTGGCCACTAACTCCCCGTCAGGGCTATAGGCGACCTCCAAAACCGATGCTTCATGGCCAGAAAATCGATTGCGCTCACTCATCCAATAAATAATCTGCTGGAGCGCCCGGTCAGACGCCGCTGTCAGCTCTGCTGGCACATCCCTTAGCTCCTCTAATCGACGCTTGGCCTTGATCGCATCCATCAGAGCGTCTAATTCTTGGTGGGAGGCAAACCGACCTTCCGCCGATGAAATTAGCGCCCGAATTTCATTGAGGCGAGAGGTTTGGTCGCTGGCAATGGCCCGCCGATATTGCCAAAAGGCGGCCAGACCCAATAGGGAGACCACCACCAGAGCGCCTGAGGTTATACCCAATAAAATCCGCTGTAGTCGGGTAGTCCGTTTCGCCGCCTGCGCTTTTTCTAACTCCAACGAACGCTGGGTTTCAGCCTGTTCTTGCTCCTGACTACTGGCCAGAAAGCGATAGTCTAAATCCCCCAGACTTTTGCCCCGAGCCCAGACCTGGGCATCGCGCAGGGCCTGCCCTCGCAGCAGACGTGAGGCATCGGTTTGGTTCGATGCTCTCCAGGCATCTAAGGCTTCTGAGTAGGGGCGCAGAGCCTTTAGCTGGCGCTGCACCCAGGCCAGATCAAAGACGGTTTCATAGATCCGATTTTTGGCTACCAGATACCCATTACGCTGTACCATCAGCCCGCTCAGCCGCAGCTCGATCTGGTCGCGACTGTCGTCAGTTTCAATGGCAGCGCCTTCTAACCAGCGTTGATAGATACCCAGCAGACGGCCGGTACGCCGGTCGTCATAAAGCAAGCGATCTCGAATGGTCCGCAAATGTTCGGGCTCGTCTTGGGATTCCCAATGGGCGATGATGTGCGATCGCACCACGCTATCAATCCAAAACTTTTCCATGCCCGGCGGCAGGCTCAATGAGTCATCCTGGGCTGCCTGGCTGGATGAAACCAATAATTGACAGACTTTTTGGGTCAAAAAAGGCTGTCCGCCGGTCCAATTAAGAACTTCTTGCAAAATTTTCTCGGTGTTGCGGGCTTTGCTCGCCAACCCCTGGGCCAGGGGGGATACTTCGGCCAAGCTAAAGCCGTTGAGGACCACAGAGCGTCCAATATTAAACGGTGTTCGTTGTTTGTCGGCAATCAGATCGGCTGGAGCCGCCACCCCAAATATCGCAAAGGTGAGGCGTTGGTACATTGGCTCCACCGAGCGCCGGTTATAGCAGTAGCGAATCAGTGCAAAAAAGTCATCGACGGAGAAAGATAAGTTGAGCAGGCTATCAACCTCATCCACAAAGATAAACAGCCGTTGCTCTGGGCACTGAGCCAGCAGCATTTCAATAAACTGGCTTAAAATCTGAGTCAGCGACAGATAGCTGTGCTCCTGCCACCAGCTACGAATATCGATCGTTTTCAATAGACCCAGCTGTAGCGCCAGGGTGCCCATCATGCCCCGATACCACTGCTCTGGAGTAATATGGTCGCTGCCAATATTGGTTACATCCACCACCGCACAGCGATGGCCTTTTTCCTGCAGCTGATGCCAGCTGCGCACCATCAGGGATGATTTTCCCATTTGGCGCGAGGTAAGCACATAGCAAAACTCGCCAGCTAGTAGAGCCGTGGAAAGCTCTCTGTCGGCCTGGCGTTCGATATAGGTGGGAGCGTCATAATCGAGACTGCCACCAATTTGGTAGTAGCTAACCATGCCAAAAACTCTGCAGGCGTTTAAGTCTTTACTCTACGCCTTGCAGGTCCTGCCCGTGGCTAAAACCTAATCAACCTGGCGGGCCTTTTGCAGCAGGCTCTCACTATTGGATTTGTAAGCATTTACCCGGTCCTGGGCAATTTTATGGCGTTCGTCGGTGGTCGGTACCTCAGCCATGAGATCGGAGGCTTGCTGCCAGCGGGCTGCTAGGGCTAACCAGTCAGCCGACGTATTGGCAACCAAGCCATCCTTGGCCGCCTGTTCAGCAATACGAACAGCTCGAGCAAAGGAATCATAGGATTCGGGCAGGGGTAGCTGCTCGGCGGCGGGCTGTGCTATTGAGTCGCTGGCCGGGGAAACGCTCCCCACAGCGTAGCGGCGATGGGCCCAGATACTCAAACCTATCAGCAATATGGCGACGGATAGCCCGCCAATGAGGCCGCCGAGAAACGACTTACGCTGCCGCAGATCGGATTTGGAAGCCCCAGTGGGCATGCCTCCCCGCAGTTTGGGGCGTCTCAAATCGCGGGCAATTCGCTTCACCCAGTGGGGCTGTTTGAGCGTAATCACCTCTGCCCAGAGCAGATGCTTGCCCGGATCCCGGCTAATTTCTTCAAACCACAGCAGCTGCTGCTCCTGGACCAAACGACTGTTGATCTTGACCCGTCGAATACGCCGGGGGGCAATGGTTTCTAGGATGTTACGAATATCACCCACCAGGGTGGTTTTTTCTAGCTGCTGATCGGTGGATGCTTCGCACAGTAGCTGCAGCACATTGTCGACAAACACGGCGCGGGTGCGGATGCCATTCTCGGCTAGCTGCTCGTTGAGAATTTGAATAATGGCGGCAACACTGCCGTCTTGGGCCTGTCCAAAAACATCATTAATGTCGGTAAGCGTGGTCGTAGACATGGGAAAAGTCCCCAAGAGACTATCGCAGCAGTTTTCAAGCAAGATAAAATCACTCAATTACCGCTGGCATAGGGCCAATTAGATTGCCAACAATGCTGGGCATCAAGGTTACCCCAAAAGGGGCATTACCTTCCCATTCGGTGACTAAGTTCAGTGTTTTTACGGCACTACCTAGCTTATTTTGTACCTGATTGTATGGACTACCCGTGCCGCTAGAGCAACGAGCATCCGGCTGACCCCCTAACTATTACGAGCCAAATGGGGGATTTCGTTAAACTTTATAATTTTCCAGTATTCAGGATTCTGCCGGTTGTGGTGGGTGAGCTGGGGGCTTAACAGCCACAACTCAAACAAACCGGTGTTATGGATGGAAATTTGCCAGGTGCGATCGCAGCCCATAATCACCCCGATCAGCTGCTGCATCCAACCTCCGTGGCTAACTACCCAAATCACGTCGCCTGCCCCATGGCGCTGCCAGAGGGCACGATACCAGCCGGTCGCCCGCTGGTGGGCCAGTTCCAAGGTTTCTGCCCCCGGCACTGGCCGATAGTCCAGGCATGTTGTCAGCTGCGTACACACCTCCGGATATCGCTGGCTCGCCTCGGCCCAGGTCAATCCCTGAAAAATTCCCTGGTGTAATTCTTGGAGATCGGGGTCTAGGGTCAGGGGGCAACCGGTGGCCTGCTGCAGAACCTCGGCGGTTTCAACGGCCCTTTGGAGCGGGCTGCTGTATAGATGGGTGGGCGGTGTTTGCCGCTGTAGGTAAGCCCCTAGCTGCTGAGCCTGTCGCTGCCCCTGGGCCGATAAGGGGGTGGACATTTGCCCTTCTAAACGGCCCGCCACGTTCCCCCACGATTCGCCGTGGCGGATTAACACGAGTTTGAGATAGTCTGTCACCCTGGATAATCGCCTGTATAACTTGACAACAAAGCTCTTGATGACACAAGGAATCGTTTGCTGGGAAACGTTTACAATGTAGGCGTCTAAAAAATATCTAACCGAATCCATGCTGCTCAAGTCCACCACACGCCATATCCATATCTTTGCGGCAGATATTCAGAAAAATGAGTTGGTTCCTAGCGAAAACCAGCTCACCCTAGATGTGGATCCTGATAATGAGTTTAATTGGTCCGATGAAGCGCTTCAGCAGGTTTATAAAGAGTTTGATCGTCTAGTTGAGGCTGCCACTGGAGAGGCTCTGACAGACTATAATCTGCGTCGTGTCGGGTCCGATCTTGAGCATTTTGTCAGAACGCTATTACAGTCAGGACAAATTAGCTACAACTTGAGAAGCCGAGTCCTCAACTATAGTATGGGCCTACCCCGCGTGGTGTCTGAGAGTGATTAGGTGCCCAAATCCTGAATGTCAGGCTAGCAATCCAGAAGGCCGTGAAAACTGTGCCTCCTGTCAGACCTTTTTGCCCCATCGCTATTTGTGGGCAGCGGGCCCAGCCAAGCTGGGGCCGGAGTCCCTGGGGGAGCGCTATGTTTGGCGGCATCAGCGGGTGGTGCTCGACACCCAGCCTGGACTGCCGCCAGAATCACCGGAGCCAATGCCGGCTGAGGTTTGGCCCTATCTTATGCTGGCTCCCCACAGTCTGCATATGCCCCAGCCCTATGCCTTGCTCAATGCCGGTACGGATCAAGAAATCTTACTGCTGGATGCGGCGGCGATTGCCCCCGCCTCGGGAGAGCGAAAACCCAGGCTACTGCCTACCCTGGCGGAGGCTTGGCAGAGCGCGTCAGCTCTGCAGCAGCTCAGCTGGCTTTGGCAGGTGGCGGGGCTGTGGCCAGATTTTACGGAGCAGCAGGTAGCCAGCAGCCTGCTGGGGGAGCGACTGCGGGTGCAGGGCTCCCTGGTGACCCTATTAGAGCTGACTCCAGACCCCCAGCCGCTTACCCTAGAGGCCTTGGGAGCCTTTGGGAGAACGCTGGTTGCCCAGGCCCAGCCCTCTATCCGTGAATTTTTAGACAGTCTGTGTACTCAGCTGACCCAGGGCGATATTGCTACCCCAGAAGTCTTAGTTGCCTGTTTGGATCGGGCGATTGTGGCGGCGGCAGCAAGCCACCCGGTGGACTATGGGCTGGCTGTGCAAACCGATCAGGGGCCTAGCCGTAAACGCAATGAAGATGCCTGCTACCCAGCTAGCGGTACAAGCCAGACCCACATTGCCGGTCCGGGCTCCCAGGCGAATCCCCCGCTGCTGCTGTTGGTGTGTGACGGTATCGGCGGCCATGACGGCGGCGATGTGGCCAGTCGGCTTGCGATCGCAACCATCCAACAACAGCTGGCTCCGCTGCTAGAGCAGCTCTCCACCCAGGCCACCCACGACCCGGTAGCCGTAAATCTGGCCATTGAGCAGGCTGTCTGGGCGGCCAATGACAAGATTTCCCAGCACAACGATCAGGGGCATCGCCATGCCCGCGATCGCATGGGCACCACCCTGGTCATGGCCCTAGCGATCGGTGTGCAAATCTACATTGCCCACATTGGGGATAGCCGGGCCTATCACATTGGCCCTACCAGCTGCCGTCAGATCACCTTTGACGATGATGTCGCCGCCCGTGAGGTCCGCCTGGGCTATGGTTTTTATGCCGATGTGGCCAATCGTCCCGGAACCGGAGCGCTGATCCAGGCATTGGGGATGGGGAGTTCGGCCTCGTTACACATGTCCGTACAGCGGCTGATTCTGAGTGAGGATACGGTTTTACTCCTGTGCTCCGATGGCTTGAGCGATTATGAGCGGGTGGAGCAGTTCTGGCAGACTCAGCTGCTACCTGTGCTGAAGCGACAGGCCCAACCCGCCACGGCGGTGACCAACCTGATCCAGCTAGCCAATCAATATAACGGCCATGACAACATCACCGTGGGCCTAATTTCAGGGCGTATTCAACCGCCCAAGTCATCGCCACCGCCGGTGGCAAAACCAGCCCCGTCAGCGCTGCTCACTCCGAGCCTATCAAACACACGGCTTGGACTTCAGCCAGGGCTCCAGTCGCCAGAGGTGTCAGCGGCTGAGGCACCCAGCGTTGCCGCCCCGGCTAAGAATAGCCCCTGGCCCATTTTATTGGGACTAGTGGGTGGGCTGGGGCTAGCCACAGCCATCACTATGATAGTTTTTAGGGAGGGTCCCATCGCCTTTCCCCCGAGTTTCACACCGTCCTCCTCTGAGGCCGTTCCAGGGGCTGTTCCAGAAAATAGTGAGGTGGGTATTGCCGACAGTGGACTGGCAAGCCCCTCCCTTGCCCCTAGGAGCTATCTCCAGCTGGCCCAGCCCGTGGCCCTACTAGGTGCCCCCCAGCTGCCAGCGGCGGCGAGTGAGGACAATGCCCTCGGTCAGCTGTCCACGGGGGCGATTGTGCAGGTTATCACCCGACAGGATCTAGCCGCCGATCAGTCCCGCTGGGTAAAATTAAAAGTCTGTGCTGTCAATGAGCTTCAGTCCAGTGGCCAGGCTCTGACTGGAGCCATAGAGTCTAGCCCCAATGGAACTGAAGTAAACCCATCAGAGTCAGCTGTCACACTGTCTGCGCCAACGCCACTAACCTCTGGCACCGAAGGCTGGATTCTAGAAGCACGGCTAGCGCCCATTGCCCGTGCGGCTGAGGCGCTTGCCTGTCCCTCCAACTAGCTGTGTATTGTGCTGTGTACTCTGTCTGTAACGTGGCAGGATGTTTATGACCGCTTCCATGTCATCTTCTGAGTCGCTGTGTCTATGGCTGGCGCTAGATCGGCTAACGGCTGCTGATCCAGAGCATTATGCTATCTGGGTGCTCAAGTCTCCCTATCCGGGGGGGCATGTCCACCATGACCGTATTTGGAACCACACCCTATCCCAGGCTTGGCAAACCTGGCAGTCTATGTTTTCCCTGCGCGGGCTGCCCCAGGTTCCCCATGTGCCATCGGCCTATGTGCCCCAGCTGCTGGAGGATAGCGAAGATGGCACCATGACCGCACAGTCCCATAGCTACAGCAGCCGGTTGATGCAGCATCTGGGGCTAAATCTTTGGCAGTGGTTATTTGATGGACCGGTTCAAAGTAGCCTCGATCATAGCTGCGGGATTGCCCAGGGCCAGAGTACGGTAATGCGGCTGCGGCTCGAGGTGCGCGATCCAGAGTTGATTAGCGTGCCGTGGGAAATCATGCAGTCTCAGCCGGGGCGGCCAGCTGTTGCCCTCAACCAGCAGATTTTGTTTAGCCGCACCACCAGTGACGTTGACCCCCTGGCAGACTGGGGCTTAGATAACGGTCTAAGAATATTGCTGGTGGTGGGTCATGACGACGACGCGGCGACCGACGATCGCGCCGCTGCCACCCTTAGCCTCGAAAAGGAAGCCGCCCTACTCAAGAGCATCTTGGAAAGCCGTGGCGAATCGAATATTGGCCGTCGCCCGGTGGTGCGGCAGGTGGATGTCCTGCTGCAGCCGTCTCCGGCTGAGCTGATCCAGCACCTGGAGCGCTATCGCTACAACGTGTTTTTCTATGCGGGTCATGGGGTACCTGCCCCCGATGGCGGGCTGCTCTTTTTGCAGCCCAACACCACCCTCAATGGTACCGAGCTAGCCCAGGTGCTTACCCGCTGTCGGGTCAAGCTGTCGGTGTTTAATACTTGCTGGGGGGCTCAGCCGGAGCGGAGCGGCCAGCAGGCGATTCCCCGCAGCAGTCTGGCGGAGGTGTTGCTCCACCACGGGGTGCCAGCCGTTTTGGCCATGCGGGATTCTATTGCCGATGAAGAGGCCCTCAGCTTTATCCAGGTGTTTGCCCAGGTGCTAGCGGAGCGTAAACCGGTGGATGAGGCGGTTGCGATCGCACGTCAGCACCTGCTGACCCTGTACAAATTTAACCAGCCAGCCTGGACCCTACCGGTGCTCTATATGCACCCCGACTTTGACGGTGAGCTACTCACACCGATGCCCACGGATATTACCCGGCTACCCGGCGATTCTGGCATCGGCAGCCGTGCCGCTGCCCACACCATTAGCATTCGCGAAATTGGTGGCGATGGCAAAGTCTGGCCCATCTACCGGGGGCTGATGCGGGTGGGACGACTACCCGACAATGATTTGGTCATAGCAGAGCCCTGGGTATCTAGCAAACATGCCGAAATTTTCTACCGTCGGGCCGCCGCCGAGGAAACCTCAGAACCGACCTACTTTTTGCGCGACTTCTCCCGCTACGGCACCTACTACCTCAGCTCCCAGGGGTGGCAGCAGATCCATCGTCAGGAGATTCCCCTATCATCAGGGATGCAGCTACGGTTTGGTAGCTCCGATGGCTGTCTGCTGGAATTTATCATTGAGGCCACACCCCAGACCTAGCCTGACGGGTATCTGGGTCTATCTAGCTGGGTCTATCTAGATCTATGCCCAGCGCATTTTCAGAGTTTAAGTATCCGAACCTACGCTTTTTGACGTAAGTTTGCCGTAAGTTCAATAATTGGGTGCGGAACATACAAAATCAAGTCTGTATCCTCTTCCTGTCACAGCTCAATGAATTTATGGGAGGGTAACACTACCATGATCAGCCACAAAGATTCTTCGTCAAAGCAGCACTTATCCGCCGAAACCGAAGCTCAGCAAGAAATGTTGCAGTCGGTACTATCGCCTCAGCGACTGTACCCATGGACACCCGCCGAGGCCGATGAGTATTTTGCTGAGGCGATCGCGGTTGGCGATGAGTTAGCCCTCTCCGATGAGGAGGCTCAACAGGGTTGGCAGGCCCTCTCAGCCCAGCTCGATACGCTTTGGAATGGGTCGCCGTCGCCTATTCAAGCAGCGTTAGCCCAGCGCTTTGCCCGTCGCCTTTCCCAGGTTGCGATCGCTCAAATCACAGCCAAGGCCGCCCAGGTCGCCAGTACGGGGCGGCCCCTGGCAGAGCAGCTTATTGCCTGTGTTCGCGATACCCTGACCGGCTGGGAGGAGGTCGATCTGCAGGTTATGGCGCGGCCCTTAGCCCATGCCATGCGTGGTCAAGAGGAAATTCTAGAAGCCACTATCAGCTCGGTGCGTGATGTCGAATGGGACGCCTTATCCCCCATGGAGCAGGCCCGTATTAGTCTGGCCGCTGCCAGGTGGTCCATTGACTATGTCAATGACCAGGCTTAGTTAATCGATATCCGCCCTCAGCAATCAAATATTTTTGTACCCCTATGCAGCTGATTGGCATGCTCGACTCGCCCTATGTCAGGCGGGTCGCTATTTCCCTTAGGCGTTTGGGTATTCCATTTGAGCATCAGTCTCTGTCGGTATTTCGTGACTTTGATGCCTTTAGTCGCATCAACCCCATCGTCAAAGCACCTACCCTGGTCACCGACGATGGCACCGTTCTAATGGACTCCACCCTCATCCTCCAGCACCTTGAAAGGCTCTCAGAAAGTAGCTTGATGCCTGATGCTAAACATGCCCAGGCGCTGCGATTGATTGGTCTAGCCCTGATGGCCTGTGACAAGACCGTGCAGATCGTCTACGAGCGTACGCTGCGTCCGACAGACAAACAGCATCAGCCGTGGCTCGACCGGGTCGCCACCCAGCTCCACGCTGCCTATGCCCAGCTAGAGCAGGGGGCCGATGTCCTCACCTGTCAGCCGCTGATGCAGCCGGATATTACGACTGCTGTTGCCTGGCGATTTACCCAGCTCTACACGGCCGATGTGATTACCCCCCAGGACTACCCTCAGCTAGCCGCATTCTCAGCCCAAGTTGAGACACTCCCCGAGTTTGTCGCAACCCCGGTGGAGTAAACCCGTAACACACATGGGACAGAGCTTTCCCAAGGTCAAGATCATAGCGGTTGGCAAAGTAAAAAAGGGCTGGCTAAAAGACGGAATTAGTCTATATACCCAGCGACTGCCCGAAGTTGAACTATTAGAAATCAAGGACAGTAGTCCAGATGCTGAAGCCAGCAAAGTTCTGACTCTGCTCAAAACCTATGACAGGCTTGTGGTGCTATCGGAAGACGGTAAGCACTTTGACTCAGTGGCCTTTGGCAGCTGGCTAGGAAGGGAAGCCTCTGGCACCCTGGTATTTTTTATTGGTGGTCCCACCGGGGTTAGTCCTCGTCTTAAGCAAAAGGCCTATCAGGTCCTGAGTCTGTCGGCCATGACGTTTCCCCATGAGGTGGCACGGTTACTTTTGCTAGAGCAGCTTTATCGTGGAAAAACCCTCTTACAGGGCGGCGGCTATCACAAATAAGGGACAGGCAAACACGTGATTTACCGTGTTTAATGACTTAGCGATATCTGATTTCCCTGGTCATGGAGAAACGTAGGGGTATTGGCTGTCTAGTCTGGCATTCACGCCTCGATCTATAGTACTGTAAAGCTTTGTAAATCAATTTGTAAGGCTCAATGCGATCGCTCCTGGCAAGTTCGCAATGCGCTTGAGCAGCCAATGTTGATTTTAGACGTCAAGTGTAGGTAATAAGTGCAATTAACCACCCGTCCAACTGGGTCTTCAGACCCGTCTACGCGTGAGCTTCCATTTACCCTTAAAGATCTTAAAAACGCGATTCCGGACTATTGTTTTGAACCCTCAACCGGTCGCTCCCTAGCCTACTTTTTCCTTGATATTGGTATTATTGCTGGTCTCTACGGACTGGCCTATGGCCTCGACTCCTGGTTGTTTTTCCCTGTCTTTTGGCTCATGCAAGGCACAATGTTTTGGGCTTTGTTTGTTGTTGGTCACGACTGTGGACACGGATCTTTTTCAAAGCATAAGTGGCTCAACAATCTGATTGGCCACCTCAGCCATACACCCATTTTGGTTCCATTCCATGGCTGGCGCATTAGCCACCGCACCCACCATGCCAATACGGGGAATATCGACACCGACGAAAGCTGGTATCCTGTTTCTGAAGATACTTACAATGAGATGGGTACCGTTGGTAGAGCCATTCGGTTTAATTTGTTTTTGTTAGCGTATCCGCTGTATTTGTTTAAGCGCTCTCCTGGTCGGAAAGGATCTCACTTTATGCCCGGTAGCGATCTCTTCCGCTCTTCTGAAAAGTGGGACATCGTAACAAGTACAGCCCTGTGGACTCTGTTTGTTGGATTTCTAGGCTGGATCGGGTTTCAGTTTGGTGTGGTCTTTTTGATTAAGTTCTACGTCATGCCCTATCTGGTGTTTGTAATGTGGCTAGATTTAGTCACGTTTTTGCACCATACGGAGCCCGATATTCCCTGGTATCGCAATGACAGCTGGTATTTTCTCAAGGGGGCGCTGTCTACGATCGATCGTGACTATGGTTTGTTTAACAACATTCACCACAATATTGGCACCCATGTGGCCCATCACATCTTTTTGAACATGCCCCACTACTATCTTAAAGATGCGACTGAGGCTATCAAACCCATTCTAGGAGACTATTATCGCGAAGGTAAGGACTCGGTCTGGACTAGCTTCTGGCGTTCGTCTCGCGATTGTATCTTTGTACCCAATGAAGGTCAAAAAGTATATTATCAGCCTCGAAATCCTCGGCGTTAGATTTGCAGGGCCATAAAGTGGCTGATGGAAAATCCACGTGGGGACACAGCTACTGTGTCCCCATATTTTTGGGAGCTGTCTTCTAGAATAGTCAGCTGCTTGAAGTTGAGCCACCATGGTCTGAGCTGGCATCAGGTTCTGCTATCCAGCTAGCTTTTCCTTTACTAGGGATTGCACTTTAGCACCATCGGCTTTGCCTTTCATTTGTTTCATGGCGGGTCCCATGACTTTGCCCATGTCGCGGGGACCGCTGGCTCCGGTCTTGGTAATTAGCTCATCAATGACAGCCTCGATATCGGCATCGGACATTTGCTCAGGCAGATACTCTTGCAGGATAGCCAGCTCTTGAATTTCTTGCTCGGCTAGGTCGTCACGACCTGCATTTTGATATTGCTCAATGGAGTCCTTGCGCTGTTTGGCTAGCTGGGTGACAATTTCGATTTCTTGGTCGGGGGTCAAGGCGTCTTGGCCTTTGGGGCGGACCTCAGATTCCTTTTCTAGGATGACTTTTTTAATGCTACGGACGGTCGCTAGACGAACCTTATCGCGGGCTTTCATCGCGGTTTTAATTTCGTCACTGATGCGATCTTTGAGAGACATGATAAAAAGTATGAATTGGATACTAGACTAAACACCCTCTTATCTCTCCCCTTTTTTTAGAAAACAGGAGAGAGACTCTCAATATTGTCTCCTTAGGAGAAAAGGCTTCATGGCTGCTCTCCTAAGGAGACAAATTTGGGGTGGGGATGCCAACCTTAATACTGCGGTATTGATGGATCAATCTCACGACTCCAGGCCAGGATGCCGCCCGTCACGTTAGTGCCTTCGATGCCAGCCTCCTTGAGGATGGAGAGTGCTTTGGCAGACCGTCCGCCCATCTTGCAATGGGCAATTAGCTTATGGCCGTTGACCAGTTCGCGCACTTTTTCCACCCCGGTACCATTTTCAAGCTCGGAGAGTGGAATTAGCACGGAGCCAGGAATCTTGGCAATCTCATATTCGTTAGGATTACGTACGTCTAACAGAACATAATCATCGGTACCACTGTCTAACAGACTCTTGAGATCGGTGACGCTCATTTCAGCAATGGCGGCTTTTTGTTCTGCCTCGGCGGCTTGGGCATCGGGGATCCCACAGAACTGTTCGTAGTCGATTAGCTCTTCGATGACGGGCCGCACCGGGTTGGGTCGTAGTTTTAGCTCGCGGAAACTCATATCCAGGGAGTTGTAGAGCAGCAGTCGCCCACTCAGGGTATTGCCCTCACCCAAAATAATTTTGATAGTTTCGGTGGCCTGAATCACACCGATAATGCCGGGGAGAATGCCTAGCACCCCGCCCTCCGCACAGGAGGGAACCAGCCCCGGCGGCGGTGGCTCGGGGTAGAGATCGCGGTAGTTGGGACCACCTTCATAGTTGAAGACAGTGGCCTGACCCTCGAATCGATAAATAGAGCCGTAGACGTTGGGTTTATCTAGTAATACACAGGCATCGTTGACCAGGTAGCGCGTCGGAAAATTATCGGTGCCATCTACCACAATGTCATAGGGTTCAAAAATCTTGAGGGCATTGTCGGAACTCAGGCGGGTGTTGTGAAGATCGACCTGGCAGTGGGGATTGATTTCAAGAATGCGGTTTTTGGCTGACTCGATTTTGGGTTTATTGACCCAAGAGGTGCCGTG
The DNA here is from genome assembly GCA_039814735.1 of Cyanobacteria bacterium P01_A01_bin.15. GTDB lineage: Bacteria > Cyanobacteriota > Cyanobacteriia > Phormidesmidales > Phormidesmidaceae > Leptothoe. Next base: position 28,399 of record JBCCAQ010000009.1, on the reverse strand, counting down.
GATAATCTGCCGTTGAAGGTTGGATTGGTCAACCACATCAAAATCAACTAGACCAATACGACCGACCCCAGCGGCGGCTAGATATAACAGTAGGGGAGACCCAAGACCACCGGTGCCGATACACAGAACGCTGGCGGCTTTAATCCGTTTTTGACCATCGACGCCCACCTCAGGCAAAATCAGGTGCCTTGAGTAGCGTTCGTAGTCGTCTTTAGTGAGTTGGATGTCATCCAGATTTGGATTCAGCATAGTTCCTTAAAAACTAAGAAAGGGTGAAAAAAGTCTGTTGCAGCGCTGCCGAGCAGCGTTTTTTAGTTCAGGACGACAGGAGCGGCATTCGATCTTTGGCCGCAGATGCAGGGGCAACGTTCATCGGCTCGGGTTGAAATTGTTGGTCGGCATCTAGCTGCCAGCTGCGGAGATCGGTCGCTAGGCCATTACGCACAGATACAATCACATAGGCATAGGTGGGCCAGGCCAGGTCGCGATCGCAACCCGATGGCACCGCATCCGCATTGGGATGGGAGTGATACACCCCGATAATAACTAACCCATTTGCCCTAGCCTGACGCTGGGTTGCCAGCAAATCTTTGGGATCAATCCAGTAGCGGCGAGCCTTGGTCATAGCGGAGCTACCCTGGTCTTCCTCGCTGAGGTCAGCGGCTACATCAGCGGTCCAGGCATTGTCTAAAAGGACCAAATTGACCAGGTTTTTTTTATCGGTTGCGGCCTCAAATGTCCCCACCAAGAGCCCGCAGCCTTCGTGGGGATAGGCTTGCTCCGCATGGGTTTGCATGCGCTCGATATGCTCTGGTGTAAGGGTGAGAGCCATGGCCGAACTGTAGGCGTTAGAGCTTTTTATTGTAGAGCAGATTCTGTAACGCTCAATATCCTTAATGATCTAACGCGAATGATCTGGTCGCAGGGGGGCCACCACCTGATCCATGGCCACGGACCGTGATGCTTTGAATAGTATCCGGTCCCCCGGTTGGATCATCTGCTCCAGGTGCCGCGTTAGCGCCCCATGGTCGGTAAAGCGTTGGTGGGGTATGTCACTGGCCCCGGCGGCCATTGCTTCTGCCTCTGCCGGATCCGCCAGGATGAGCAGCCAGTCAATTCCCAAGCTATGGACCAGCTCACCCACAGCCCTGTGCAGCTCGATGGACTTGTGCCCCAGCTCTTTCATCGTGCCCAGCACGGCGATATGGCGTTTGCCGGGCTGGTCCTTGAGCAGTCGCAGGGCCGCCGCCATGGATTGGGCTCCAGCGTTGTAGGTTTCATCTAGCAGCACGATATCGTTGGCAAGGGTATGCCGCTGGGCGCGCCCAGCGGGCATATCCAGAGTCAGCCCCTGGGCTAAGGGATGCCAGTCAAGCTTTAGGGCCTGGAGGGTTGCGATCGCACTTAAATAGTTCAGCGCATTATGTCGCCCCTCCAGGGGGACCGGTAGCGCTACTCCGTCGACGGTTATCATCTGTCCTGCCACCTGGCCTTGGATATCTCCCCCGGTCAGCCCGTAGGTAATTGTTTTACCGGTCCATACCTGAGCTGCCGTCCGCATCAGTCGAGCATTGTCGTAGTTGAGCACGGCGATGCCGTCGGCTGACATCTCAGCCAGCAGTTCACACTTGGCCTCAGCAATCGCCTGCTCCGAGCCTAGCTGCTCAATGTGGGCCGTCCCCACATTGGTAATTACCCCCACGTTGGGTTGGGCCGTTTGGGTAAGCAGGGCAATTTCCCCCCGGGCGCGCATCCCCATTTCCACGACGGCATAGTCGTGCTCGGCGGTCACCTCCAGCAGGGTTTTAGGGACGCCAATTTCATTGTTAAAGTTGGCGCGGGTTTTATGAACGCTGCCGTGAATTCCCAGAGCCGCTGAGATCAGCTCTTTGGTCGTGGTTTTACCCACGGAGCCCGTAATGGCCACCACCGGCAAACCCAAACGCTGACGCCACCAGCGCCCTAGGGTCTGATAGGCCGTTAGGGTATCTGCCACCTCAATGCGGGGGGTGGCGTCGGTGAACGTACCCTGGCGCGTGATCGCTGCGATCGCACCTTGCCCCAGGGCCTGAGCCACAAATTTATGCCCATCAAACCGCTCTCCCTCAAGGGCTACAAATAAATCCCCAGGCTGGAGGGTGCGGGTATCTGTACTGATATGCCCCACCATCTGGTCTAGGTGCTCCTGAGACAGGGTATGCAGCCCATGACGAACGGCAGCTAAAACCTCGGAAACAGACGCTAGGCTAGGCATCACGGCGGTTAAAACGACGGCAAATAGGAGCGCACCATCAGCCCTTAGTTCTGTCTAGTTCTGTCTAGATATATAGGCTTGATGAAGAGAACGTAATTAGTTCACACAAGCTTCAGCGAAGCTTTCTGTAGTCGCATACTATCCGAAATTGTCTATAGGTTACACTCAATAAAACATGATGCAGATTGACGTTACATCGTAGTAGCATTACACCGTAGTGGCGTTACACCGTAGTAGTATGTAGCGGCTGAGGGGGGATTCCAGTCAAGGCATATGCGCTCACTGTGGTGCATCGTGTCAGCATCTACTCAGTGTGTCTCCTGTTTGAGTTTTGTAGCTTTGATCAAACCTCTAAGCAATCTACGCCTAAATGCCTAGATTTTCGGCCCTTCGCTGGCGCTTGAGCGTATTTTTGTAAGATTCCATGCTTTGTGTGCCATCACAAGCGGCTAGAATTGGAGAGGTTTGGCTACATCTGTGTGATTTTTCCCTGTACCGTTTTGTATTTCCGTAAGGTGTATTTGCTGAGGTTTCACTGGTGAATATCCAATCAGGCTATTCGCAATCTGATTACGGTGCGCGACTAGTTAGTCCACAAGAGCAGGTGCTATACGATCATTGGCTTGGCTGTGTCAATTCAGAGCAGCCCGATGTGTTAGTTCAGCGCTTCAATGCCCTGTTTATCGATGGTACTGGCTATGGCGACCCTGGGGTTGTTAGCAGTCTCGACACGATTCTGCTGGACAGCCATGCTGACATGTATTTTCACCACATCCTGAATCGTTGCTGCCACATTCTGATCAACCGCTGGCAAAAAAATCGGGAGCATCAGTCGGCCATCGCCGATCTCATTAGCCTGTTTGAGCGTTCTCCTGGCTATGCCGTGCGTGATGTGTCGCGCGCCCGCTCCGTGCGCCGTTTGCGGGATATCGTTGCCCAGTTTAGTAAGACTGAGCAGTATCTGATGCTCAAGCGCCTGATCCAGGTGATGGCGGAGGAAAGCGGCGCTGAAACGCTGTCTCGTCAGCCGTTGGGCACCCTGATCGGTCGCTATCCGTATCTGTACGAGCACTGTTTGCTCAGTGAAGAAAGCCCTAAGGAGCAGCAGACCCACGTCCGGCGTATGCAGCGCCAGGCTCAAAAAAAGGTAGAGCTAGACCTGTCTCAGTATGTCAACTACCGGGTGCGCCGTTCTCGGCTAAAGCGTGAAGGGCGTTTGGAGCGTCAGAGTCAGTGGCTACGACCTTCGACCAACCCCACGTTATTAAGCGATCGCGAGCTGGTTGATTCCCTACAGCAATTTTCAGGTAAAGATGTTCACGGCCGCACCTACAACGATTTGGCTCTACGGTTCCGAAGTCAGTGCTGCGAGTCGGTGACCTTCAAATCATTCAAGGACGACCTTTACGAATACATCGTTTCGGGTGTGGATCCCGCCTACGGTCGCCAGCATTTTAACAATGCGCTCTATCAGCATTTGAGTGACGTCCATGCGGACAATGACAATCAGAGCCTCAACGACTTTTTGATGGTGCGGACCTGCTCCCATTTGTTTAACTTTTTGGTGGTTGATCCGTCTAGCTCGCGATCGCACTTTGTCTTTATCGACTTGATCAATAACCTCGGTGCAACGTTGACAACGGGGCTGCTATTGCGAATCTTGCTTTTGTGCCGCAAGGTAAAACCCTATTTAGAGCGTCGACTGTCCACGCTGTTTAGTCACTATGAGCTGGCCAAGCAAGACTCGGTGGGATGGCTGGTAAAAATATTGGAAACCTTGAATCTTGCCCTTAGTCTGACCTTTGGCCATCTAGACATTTCCCACGCGCTGGCCTAGTCGGGGCACGTCTTTAAAAGTTTATGTATGGTCAGTCCTGTGGCTCAGGATTGGCAGGGCTGTTGAACCATCAGGTGTTCAACCCGGTTGGGCTGTGCCATGACCCCGATACAGCCGCCTATTTTCTTGGATGCTGAGATTTTTCTTTTCAGTTTGCTGTATACTCTGCTAACTTTTTAGGCAGCTTAGCTATGCCAATGGGCTATGGTTAGTCTGCCCGTAGTCGTTACTGCCAAATCGCGCGTGTCAAGTTATGAGCCAATCTAGACAGTCCAATTCCACGACGGCCCATGCTGGCACGTCCCCAGATACTGACACCCTGGTCGCCGCCTATGCCGAAGACCTTATGGATGAAGTTTTTGAAGATGTTGACCGCATCTTGGCGGGGGATGAGGCGGCTATTTATGCCGCGTCTACCGCCCAGGAGCAGCAGGCTCCCTCACTCTTTACGACTGAAGCGGTGACGGTGCCAGCGATGATTGTGCCGGTTTCCACAGCCCAGGCGGTAGAACCTAGCCAGGTTGCCACCATTACGGAGCCTGAACCGGATGCAGCTGCGTCCGATGGACCGGATACCTCCTCTGAAAAACCAAGTCGGCAGCGACCCTGGAAAATTTTGATGCTGGGGGCGGTTGGCCTATCGGCGGCGGTAGCCCTAGGGGTGTGGTGGATGCGTCAGCAGCCTGCGCTACAGACGGTGCCGACGGCACCTGCTGCCTCTGCGGTTTCCTCCGAAACGGCCTTTGGGGAATATTTAAAGCGATCGCTCCAGGTGATCAACGGTGAGCGTAGTGCCCAGGTGGCCAGCCAGGGTACGGGAACCACGGTGCCAGTGCCGCCAACGTCGGGCATTCAGACGCCAACGGCTCAAGTGCCCGGTGTGATTGAGCGAGTCTTTATCCCGATGCTACAGCCAGGGGCCGGGGTCAATCCAGGTACGCCCAGTGTGACACTGCCATCCTTACCGGCTCCCGCTGGCCCTGGGGCGCAGCCTGGCACCGCTCCTATTCCCAATCCCGTACCCAATATTGCGGCCGCTAGCACCTATGAACTGGTGGGTGTGTTAGAGCTGGGTGAGGGGTCAGCTGCTCTATTTAATGTGAATGGTACCTCCCAGCGCGTGTACGTTGGTGAAACTATCGGTAGCAGCGGCTGGAGCATTGTTTCCATTGCTAGTGAAGAGGTTGTGGTGCGTCGTAACGGTGAGGTGCGCTCGATCTATATTGGACAGCAGTTTTAGCGCTGGATAACAGCCGGTTTCATGGGGGAGCCATGGTAAACATATGAGCATATTTGATGATTTCAGCCGCTTTTTGGAAACTCGCTTAGATGAGTTTTTGCGGTCGCATCCCCATTTGGAACTGATGGCTCTTGAGGAACAGCTGCGGGGCCAAGAAGAGGATGCGATCGCAACCCTTACCAACCTCAAACGCCGTGAAGCCGAATTGGAAACAGCGGTTTTAGAAACGGCTAAGGACATCAAGCGTTGGCACGAGCGCATCGCCAAGGCTGAAGCCGCCAACCGCCTCGATTTGGTCAAGCCTGCCCAGGCCCGCGAAGCCACCCTGCTGCGCCAGGGCAATCATCTGTGGGGGCAAATGAAAAGTGTAAAAGCCCGATTGACCCAGACCCAGACTCTCCAGCAGCAGATCCATACCAAACGCAAGGAACTCAAAGCTAAGATTGCGGCGGCCCAGGCAGCTACCCAGTCGCCACCGAGGGACTCTAGCACCACGGGCTGGTATAACAATCCCTTTAGTTCAAAGCCCCTCGATCCCCTAGAAGAGAGCTTTCAACGTTGGGAAACCGAGGCGGAGCTAGAAGAACTCAAACGACAAATGGACCGGTAGGTTTCTCCGGGCTCTATTGCTATTGGGCCAGGCAGGGGCCAGTGCTTCTAGGGCGATCGCAACGCTGTGATCGTTTCTACTACGGTTTGACCCACCTGCTCGATTTCTGCTGCGGTGGTAAAGCGACCCAGGCCAAACCGTAACGACGCGCGGGCTAGCCGGTCGCTACGCCCCAACGCCTTGAGTACATGGGATGGGGCCGTACTGGCTGAGCTACAGGCTGACCCAGAAGATAGCGCCACCGTTGGCTGCAGCCCTAGCAGTAGCGCCGAACCGTCTACACCGCCAACGCTGATGTTGAGGTTGCCCGGCAGACGCTGGCTAGAGTGACCGTTGAGGTAGATATCGGGAAGCTGTGTCAGGTGGTTTAGAAGGTGAGATCGCAGCTCCCCCAGCCGTACTGATTCCTTCGCCCTTTCCGCTGTTGCTAGCTCAAGCGCTTTCGCAAACCCCACAATTTGCGGCGGGTATAGGGTCCCCGATCGCAGGCCCCGCTCGTGACCGCCACCGTGGAGCTGGGCTGCCAGATTTACCCGAGGCTGCCGTCGCCGTACATACAGCGCCCCAATTCCCTTAGGCCCATAGACCTTGTGGGCCGTCATTGACATCAGATGAATATTCATCGACCGAACATCCAGGGGCACTTTGCCCACCGCCTGGGCCGCATCGGTATGAAACAAAATATCGTGCTCCTGGCAAAGGGCACCAATCTTTTGTAGCGGCTGCAATACGCCAATCTCATTATTAGCCGCCATCACCGAAACCAAAATTGTGTCCGGTCGGATAGCTTGTTTTACGGTTGATAGCGCCAACAACCCCTCAGAGTCCACCGGCAGGTAGGTTACATCGAACCCCAGAGACTCTAAATAGCGACAGGGATCTAAAACGGCGCTATGTTCTGTCTGTACGGTAACAATGTGTTTTCCATAGCTTAGATACGCCTCTGCAACGCCCTTGATGGCGAGATTGTTAGCTTCGGTGGCACCGCTAGTAAAAACAATCTCCTCAGGTTGAGCGTTGACTGTTTTAGCAATAATTTCACGACTCTTTTCAACCGCTGTCTCAGCGCTCCAGCCATAGCTATGGAGACTGCTGGGATTCCCAAAATGTTCGGTAAAAAACGGCAGCATTGCCTCAACAATCTGTCGATCGACCGGTGTTGTTGCCTGGTAGTCTAGATAAATAGGAGAGTCTGCCACAAGATTTATCCCACCGTCTGTTGAATGGGAATAAAGCGGTTAAATATTCCTAAGGTTCTGACCCGCACCGCCGGGATTTGAGTCGTATAGAGGCTAAACACCCAAAAATTTTGCCGCTGGGTATTGTCTTCTATAAAGTCCTGGAGATCCTCTTCCCCCACCAGGCTGCCCTGTTCAACGGCGGTTTCACAGATATCTCCTAGGGCTTGACCCAGATCACCCAGCCAGCTATCTAGCTCTTCCGCCTGACAAAACGACGAACGGACTTCATTTTGCAGGGTCGCCGCTGCAAAGGTGTTATACCGGTTCTGATCAGGGTTAGTTGCGATCAGCACACCTGCTAACACGCTCACCCCTGCTATACCTACAAATGCTTTAACTTTCATTATTCTGTGGTATATCCTGATAACTGGACAGCTGCCTTATCGTTCTAGCATAAGCGGGTTAGCGATTGTCCGATAAATTTTATCGGAATACTAAAAATATTAGAAAAAACGAATGAACAAAGAAATTGAATCTACAAACTTTGCTAAAAATCTTAGGATTAAAGCAAACAAAATAGCGCAATACCTCTTACGTTCTTCAAACATCGAAATGAATGAAGAAGAGCTAGATAGACTTCAGTCGACAGTTCATTTTCACTTATCGCAAGAAGATCGCATGCAGGACAAGGTAATTCCATTTTTTCTTGGGCAAGGGATTGCCATGTCTTTCGTATTAGCTCTCGTATGGACAATGTTTGATCCGGTCCCCTTTTATGAGGGCATGCTTACTGTTTACTGGAATGCAAAGTTAAATTATAGCATTACAACAAATGCGACGGAAACTCTACTAAAAGAAGACTCATTTTTTCTTTTTTGGTTCGCATCTGTCTCTATTTTAGGAGCAGTATTAACACTCAAAAATATTCCTTTTATGGTAGGAAGGTTGTTGAAAAAGTCGGAATATAAAGAAAAAATACGTGATGCGTTCGAAGAGCAAGCCAGTATGAGACATGTGCCTTCTCTTGAGGATGATGTTTCTCTCAAGAGAAAAAACCGCTATATCCTTGATAATTTGATAAAAAATAAATTTGAAAAACTTTTATCAGATCCCTCAGCATTTATCGTTGGGGGGTATCTGATCGTAATGTACATATTCTTGCGTATGTTTGGCTTTGTAGGCCTAATATATGACTCAAATTTAGATTTTAGCCATATTTTGACTGTTTTTTTATTCATTAGGACAATAGCTATATTAAGTGTAATTCCATATATATATGTTCTTATCTCAAGAGAATATATATACAGACGTTTTCCCCTTTCTCGACTATTCAGTAGGATTCTTAAAAGTATTGTAATTTTGAAAAACCCCTATTTAGGAATAGACATCACGGAACGAAATAATCTGATCCGTAACCTTGAAGAAGCCGCAGTGATTTTTGAAAGATATCCAGGACTTGTCTCATCCTCTACAGACTTTGAATACTTTCTTTTCAATAGCGAATGCAAAAAAATAGCGCTCATGTTTCGAGAGTTTAAATTTTGGGTAGTACATCCAAAATCTGACACCTACGTATTTTTAAGAGCTAAGTTAAGCTCGAATTTAATATCGTTACTCACAGATGATTGGCATAGTTTATCTAAAGTTTCAGAAGATATTAATTTAAAAAAAACTATGTCTTTCAAAGATAAAACTATATTGGAATTTCGTCGATATATAACTATATTGTTCAAAGCCAGTCTGCCTATTTTTCTGCTTTTGATGTTTCAGCAAACACCTTTTCGTTTTCAGGGAGAAAATCTGGATTATATTACTATTGGGAGTTTCTTGTTCGCCACGTTAGTTCTACTTCTAGAATTTGATCCAAAGTATTTAGACTACTTGAGAAACTTTTCAGCATTTGTAAAAGATTTGCGCGGAAAGTAAATTAACATCCACAAATAAAATTCACGCTGATGAATTGTGCTGAGTTGCGATTTACGGTTGGTGCTCTCAACGTTGTAATGCTGAAAAGCCTTTTGATTTTCATTGAACTGCGGTATGTTCCGGTAAGTGATGGCTGCACTACCGTTCTAGCATAGGTAGACTCCACTGTAACGGCAACCGACTGGCTCGAATATTCGGCTATTCTACTCTGTCTAATGCTTTATGACTAACTACCAGCGCGCAGGGCTTTATTCAGCGTTTGAGAAAACCTGAACGTTATCAAACGTCGCTACTACCAAAGAGCGCCCGTCCTGGCTAAACATGCCATTGGCTATCCCTGTGGGGCCTGTCCGTAAAGCTGTTGTTGTTTGAGTGTGGGTGTTCAGGATACGCGAGCCAGCAACGGCTCCGGCCACCAAAACATTTACGCCATCCGAACTAAACGCGTAAAGGCTATCTTGCCGATCAATGGCACCGAGTCCTGTAATCTGCTCAATGCGTTCATCTGTTTGTAAATTCCAAGTATTCAGACGTGTTTCTATATAGCTCTGCTCCAGGGTTCTAAAAGCGCCTGTTTCTGTAAACCCCATGCTGACTAAATAAAGATCTGTTCCTGCTTCTGCACTAATAGTGGAAAAGCGTTCGCCCTGCCGCCACAGGTCGATGAGCGAATTGACTGGGCTGGTTGTCCCTGCTGAAATTGTACCTCTAGCAGCGAGAATGCTGCCGTCGGGACTAAATTCAAACTGTGTCAACGTTGCGCCTGGTGTGGGAGTTAATGTGTGTAGAACCTCTCCTGTCACACTATCGTGGAGGCGCAGATACGTCTCAGTAGGTTTGTTCTCAGCGTTGTTTTCTCCTAAGGTGACCTGTGTCAAGATGGCATGATCACCTGGACGAAACACCACTTGGGCCGTGGTAAAAGCGTCCATGGCCTGGCTGGGCGGCTGGTCAGGCTGTGGCCGGACTGTTCCTAATGGTTGACGCACTACAGGCTCTGCGAGCGCTGTTGCTTCAGCCAAATTCCATACTAATAGCTCTATCTTATAGTCTGGGGGCGTAGTAGAAATCGCGGCTATCTGTTGACCGTCTTCGCTGATTGCGATCGCGCTAAACCAGGCCCCTGCATCAGGGGTTTTTTCTATGATCAGTTCACCTGTTTTGACATCCCACACCTGAAGTGAATACACAGTTTCAGTGACGCTGCGATCGCTTTTTTCTGACAGGGTGACTACCCGCTCTCCATTTTTGCTAAGCCCGATTCGTTTGGTAATGGCAGGCAAGGTCGCTATCGGTGTTTCTCGCCAACTAGCAGGCTGTGGTGGAACCCGGTAGGGGGCACTACCGGGGGCATCGGCCTGTCCATTTTGTACCATCGCCCAGTATGCGATCGCAGCCACCTCGGCGCGAGTCGCCTCCCGATTAGGAGCCAATTGGTTCAGGGTGGGATAGTTGACGACTATGCCCTTTGCAGAAGCGGCTGCTATCCCTTCACGGGCATAGTCTGGAATGTCCTTCGCATCCTGGTAATAGGGCAACCTATCGACAGAGCCGCCCGTGTAGTTGAGGCCATTAACCAAAGCAGCCAACGCCTGCACGCGAGGAATGTTCTGTTCTGGGCGAAAAAGATTGCCTGGATACCCAGATAGAAAAGCTGATATGCGGGTAGCATTAATGGCATCAACCGCCCAGTGATCAGCAGAAACATCTGCAAACGACTGTGAAGCCTCGGGTGAAACAACAGAGGATGAGGCTGATAAAAAAGCTTTGTTTACAATGGTGGCAAACTGCGCCCGCGTTACCGGCTTATCCGGGAGAAAGGTACCATCCGGGAATCCCGAGATAATTTCCAGGGTTCCTAGCGTTTCAATGTAGTCTTTAGCCCAATGGGTAGCGGATACGTCTTTAAACATAGTTGTTTGAGCCTGAGCGATATCTGAGATAGTGACAGCGCTTAAAAGGGTAGCGCCTGTAATGCCTAACAGCCTTTGAGACTGATTAATCCATGGATTGATTGTCATTAATACTGTACTGAGGGAAAAAAATAAAAGGATCGTGCGTAGGTCTAAGCTACAACCTGTAGAGATTTAGCCCTTTTAGAGAAATAGTTTTCTCCTTAGACCTGATAGGATAATCTGTTGTCAAACTGACAGAATATATCCTGTTCCTATTTCAGGTCATTATCTAGCTGAATCCAATGACGTTTGTCACGTTTTCACATGACCAAACGCTATGGAATAGCAAAATTAACCCATCTATCTTTAGCTTACATGGGCTGTTTTCTTGGTACGTGTTATGAAATTAAATTGCAAAGCTCTCTCTAAGTGCAAAAATGTTGTGCTGAGAAGTAGATTTTCACAACAGGCGAACGATCAACTGATGCCCATTAGAGGCGTGCAGCACAAATGATTAAACTTTATCATCACCCGATGACTCGATCTTTACGCGTACTGTGGCTGCTTGAAGAGCTTGGCTTGGCTTACAGTCTGGAAACACCTGATCTGTGTCTGCCTGCAGAGGGCAAAATATTTGCTCAAGAGACGCCAATGGGAAGGTTCCCGACTATGGAGGATGGCCCCATAACAATGTGTGAGTCAGGTGCGATTGTAGAGTACTTAATCGAACGATACGGCGGTGGACATTTTGCACCACCCAAAGACTCACCTTTACGGGCCAAGTACCTGCAATGGCTTCATTTCCCAGAGGGGACGATTAGCCCCTATCTGAGCGCCATACATCGTTTTGAGAAGCTGCTGCCTGAGACGGCTATTGTCATGAAAAAGGAACTTGACATCGCCATCGAGTTTGTTGATCAGGCGCTCAGCAATAGTCAATATATTGTCGGAGAAGATTTTACAGGCGCAGATATCATGCTGACTGTGAGCCTGTTGTCGGTCAACGTGCTCGGATTACTAGACGATAAACATACTAATATTACGGCCTATTTGCAGCGCCTTCAGTCTCGACCTGTGTGCAGGAAAATGTTGAACTTGCACCGAGGGGAGACGGTATCCTAAAAGGTTGTTGTCAGAACTATCTATCTATCTGTCTATGTATCATCCAAGGTTACGTGGTACCCATTACGCTATGGGACAGCATTACGGCGCGCTGCTTTATAAAAATGGCTTTCGCACGGCACAGCTGCCGGGCTCATCGTCTGACTATACCGCTTTGATCAGGTCATCAGAAAAACTCACCCGCGAGTTTTATCCAGAGATCTGCGAAGAGGTAGAAGGCTTTGCCCATGGCGCAAAGGGCGACTATGGGCATTTGATGGGTTTCCTTTTAAGTATTGGCATTACCCAAACAGCACCCCATTGCAGCTGTTTTGCTGCCGTCACAGATGATGGCGTGCTTTTTGGGCGAAATCATGACTACTTTGATCAGTTCAAAAAGTTTAGTGAGAGTAGTCTAATCGCACCAGAAGGATTTAATTGTTTTGTCGGCCAGGGCGATGTTTTTATTGGTAGAGAGGATGGCGTCAACGATAAAGGTTTGGCGGTCGGTTATACCTTTGTAGACGGTTTAACCCAGCAGCCAGGTATCAACTTCCAACTGGTAATACGAGGTCTGCTCGAAAAGTGTTCAAGTGTTCAATCCGCTATTGAATGGCTTCAAAAGCTGCCTCTCTCAACTTATCAAAATTTTGTTTTGGCCGATCGTTCCGGAGACTTAGCTATTGTTGAATCAAGCCCAGAACGAATTGAGGTTAGGTATCCAGAGGAAAACATACCGTTTGTCGTTGCAACCAATAACTTTCAATTGCCCTCAATGCGGCGGTTGCAGAAAAACGAAGATCGGAACTGGTATGAGTCGGAAACACGGTATGAGACCATCATGCAGGCGCTAGAAGAAAAGCAGGCTACCTTATCGCTTGAGGTGTGTCAGGATATTCTCTCAGGGAAATACGGTTTTGTCTGTCAGTATCCGCGAAAAGGAGATTTTGACACGATTTGGTCAGTGGCTGCAAACCTCCATACCCTGGTCATTCGACGAGCAGAGGGAAATCCGAGTCGCGTCAAGTACAAAGAAGATCTACGGCTTGCTAATGCAGTCACTAAGATGAGCCAAAAGGTTGAGCACTAAATGCCTTACAGATAGCCTCCTGGGTTTCTTTATCATTGAAGCGAAAGGTAAGGAAGTGGCAGCTGCGATCGCAAAGCTACGAAGTTGATAGCCAGAACGCGAGAGACCTATTTCAGGTCTCGCATCATTTCATTCAGCTCAATCAGCAACTCCTCATGATTCTTCCACTCGCTGACTTCGCCGCTTTTGTAGACCTTGGCAATAAACGGTGATGGATGCTCACGAGAAAATGCCTGCATTTTCATAAATGCTTTGAGAAAAACCTCAATCATGTCTGGCCCTGGCAAATTTTGAGACGCCAACACAAACATACGGATATTGGCATTTGCAACTGCTAACCGCTCTGATGTCCGCTTAGCAATGCGGCTATCTTTGGTCAGCACAATCCACCCTCGTTTTCCTACCTCAGGTAGCCAATCCTCATCCTTCGCATCTTGAGAGAAGTGATCATCATGGATTTCTATCGTAATGCCCGATGCCCGAAACGCTTTTGCAAGCCGGACACTGCCCAAACAGCGATCAATGAAAAAAACATTTGGCTGTGGTTCCGTCTCTGCAGGATTCGGTTCCGTTTGCGTCATGCAGCGTTGGGCAGCTCACATCGAATGGCTTCCTCGACTTTGATGCGATCGCATCGGTAATCCTCAGCCAAATCATCCATCGAGTCTCCAGCTCGATACCGCTCCGCCAAAACACTTGTCGGAATCCCCGTCCCCTCAATAACCAAACGACCAAATGCCGTGCGCGGATCAATCACCACAATACGTGGACTATTTTTCTCATGGGTGCGAGTAAAAGGATATAGCTTGATCGCTAAACCCGAATCATCTGGTTCAACCCGTTCCAAATGAGCATTTAGAGAGTCTTTTAGTTGTATTTGACCCGATGCTGAGGCGTTAATAAGTTCTCCGTATCGATCGATAAAAAGATCGACTCCATCAGTCCGAAACTCTGTGTGAGCCAACGGATGAGTAACCTGCATGTTTTCTTCAATAAAGTCGAGAGCCGTGCGAACTTTACCTAAGTCAATGTCGTGATGCCGACGAATTGCCCGCAACACATGCACCTCGACCATGTTAGTAAAAGAGAGTAGCTTGGGCTGCCGGTCAGGAATCGGAATTAAGGGTGCGAAGAATCCTTTCCCATCTGCTTTAGGATACTTACGACCCACCGTCCAAGAACGAATGGTGGCCGCCGGAATCCGTAGATACTTTGCAGCATCTCCGATGGAGTATGTTGGTATGCCTCTTGGGTCCAATTTGCCGTAGAGCTTACTCATGCAACCACGCTCCTAAGTCGAATGCTAGCCTTGCTCTCGAATCGATCCTCCAATTCAAAGCCTCTATACACTCACCACTGATGGAGATTTACATCAGGCAGTTGGCTTTCTTGATCGTATTATCCTGCCCATTGGGGCTTTGAGTAAACTCGCTGTTATTAATCTTCGATTTTTTCGATGCTGCTTGTGTCAGATATTCCGGTCAAGCCAAGGCGAGGACATTTGTACCCAACATTGAGGAGGTGTGAATGCATTCACACCTCCTCAATGGTTTTTAATAACAGAGTTCTAGAACCAAAGCGGGTGGGGGGAATCGAACCCCCATCATTAGCTTGGAAGGCTAGGGTTTTACCACTAAACTACACCCGCAGAGCCGATGTTTAACCAGCTTTGCTAGGTTAGCACAGTTTGCCATGGGTCAAGGCCGTCAGGTTACAGGTTTTTACCCCGCATAAAACTCTACGGTGAGCTGCATCCGATCGGTGGCAACGGCTGCTCCACCGCTGTAAGCGGGGGTAAAGCGTAACCCATCGGCACGACTGATCAAACAGCTAGCGACTTGCGCTGAGATGGTGTCCCCATCAGCCGGGGCAAAGGCTTCGCTGACGGAGCCGTCGTCTTCAATGATGAGCCCCAGGGTAACTGCACCTGTAGGCAGCTGGTTACCGCAGCTATGACCGCCAGGAATGCGTAGGGTGGAAGCGCTTTGTAGCGTAGGCAGTGTCTCGGGCCAGTCGCCCAGGGTGTTGGGCGGTACGGTTGATACGCCTAAAATGCTGATTGCGATCGCGTCGTTGGCCGTTTCACTCTCTGCAGCCTCGCTTGCGGATGGCTGATTTTCTGGGGTCTGATTTTCTGGGGTCTGGTTTTCTACCGGAGGGGCATCGACTTCGTCACGACTTGTCGTGGGGCGCTCGATACTGGGCTCCTCGGCCAGGGTCCCATCGGACTGCTCAGGGGGGATGTTTTGCTGGGCTGCTGGTTGCTCAGTTGGCGGACTGGTTTGAGTCAGCTCGCGCTCAGCAGCATTTGTGCCACCAATTGGGGTGGGCTGCGGTGTCAGCTCTGCAGATATGGGGGCTGTCTGAGGTATCGGTGCGGGGGCCGCCGCTCCATCATCTACCAGCGCGATGGGGATAGGAACTGAACGGCTAGCAGGCGTTCCTACCTGTAGCATCAGCGGTAGACCAATGCCCAATGCGCTGACATGCAACAGTAATGATACGCCAGCCAGGGCTGGCCAGGGCAGCGTATGTAGCTTAGCAGTGGGGTCAGCCATAAACACCCTTGGTACAGCTTGTAGCTGCAACCAGGCTACCCTTTCCAGCTTAAAGTTCAAGCTTAATGACTGTGCAGATTTGCTGGGTGACAGCCCATGTCAGCTATCGGAATTGTCGCACCTAGGCTGCAGTGGCGTGCTCAAACCCGTCTTCTCCCTCAGCAAAGCCATGGTCCATGGGTGGTAGACCTGAGGTCAGCAGCGCCCTGAGCTTTGGAATTTTGGCACTGTTATAAACTCGAAACTCGCTGTGGACGCTGGCACTGGCTTTACGAATTGCCTGATTAATGACCAGCGACCCCTGGGGATCGGACTCTGAGCGGTGAAAGGTACCGGGGGGTATGCGCAAAATGCGAGAATTTTGCTCAAGGCGTACCCGATGAAATGGGTAGTCCCAATTAAAGTTAACCAGGTAAAACGTGCGTCCCCCCGATAGGGCTAGTAGGTTATCTTCCTGACGAGGGTGCAGATAAAACTGCCAGTCGCTTGTTTTAGCATTGTGGGGGCTGGTGGCCGGTCCCTGGTGAAAGACTAAATCACGGGCATTGGAATCAGGAACGGTAATATCAAAAAATTGAACGCTGGGAGTATCTCTAAATTTTTCAAACGGGTATAGTTCAAACATAAGAAGACTTATTGATGTAGCTGGCGGCTAAATTGTGCTGATGCTTTTAACCTAGCTATCCCTAGTTGAAGGATCAAATCGCCCAGCGGGGCCTATGTATGCGCTAACCGAATAGATTCTACGGATGAACATTTCCCAGCTTCAGATACTTATTACCATCAGTCGATGCGGTAGTTTTTCTGACGCGGCTTTGGAGTTGGGCATCTCACAATCAGCCGTGAGTCGTGCGATCGCAGCTTTGGAAAATGAACTGGATGTACCGCTGCTGGTGCGGGGGCGGTTTGGTGCAAAACTCACATCGGTAGGGGAAAGGATCATTACCCATGCCCAAACCATCGTAGATGTACGAGAGTCAATTGAGTACGAGGCCAATTTAGAAAAGGCACTCTACAATAGCCGTCTGCGCATTGCATCTTTTCGCAGTGCGGCGACCCATCTGCTACCGCCAAAAATTGCCCAGTTTCAACGGGCTTTCCCTCGAGTAGAGGTGAGTCTAATTGAGTGTGACCCAGCCGGTGTAGAACAGCTTCTGCGTTCAGGAGATGTTGACCTAGGTTTGTTGCCGCTACCCCGTTCAGAAGATTTTGCTACCTGGGAAATCGCCCGAGATGAATATGTGGTGCTCTTACCTAAAGTCTCACGACCTGTTAAAGAACAACTAACCTGGCAAGAGCTGTCGACCCGATCGTTTATTTTATGGAACTATGCGGAATGTACAACAGCGGTCAAAGAACACTGGGCACAGTGGGGGCAGGCATTGAAAGTGTCCTACATTGTCAAAGAAGATTCCACCATTGTTAGCATGGTTGCCCAAGGGTTGGGGTCGGCAATTTTACCACGGCTAGCGGCGATGCCCATTCCCGAGACGGTCGAAAGCTGTCCTCTGCCCGTGCCGCTGGAGAGAGTGATCGGTGTGGCGATTTTGAGCAGCAGCCCTCCAGTGCCTGCGGTGGATAAATTTTTAGACGTAATGAGAAAGTAGTAATTTTTGTAGTGCTGCAATAGTTGACGTATATGATCTGGTAGTATGATGTGGCAAAGATACGGTTTGACTATTTTTTAACGTTTGGAAAAAGTTAGGGGTGTGCGTAAGAATGCCGGTCCCATGTGGGGAAGGTTGGAAAGGAGAAAGGGAGACAGGAAGAAAGAAAGGGTGAAAAAGGGCGGATAGTGCTTGGTTTAATTGTGGGTTGCTGGAATTCACTTCATTTAGCAACCGCATACTGGTTTTTCCCGGTGCTCGATAATACCTAGCCTTGTCTGCGCGAAATCCGATGTCTTCTAAACACCCGGTATCTCGCCCCCTGCTTTTACGACACTAGGTCACACTCCCCTCTCCCACTCAGGGCAAACTCTTGCCACAATAGACGTGGCGTAACAATCAACGAGTATGACCGGTTTAGAATTGCTGGCGGAACCAGTCGCTGAAAGCATTGCCAGCTTTGCATTAGATCTTTTACCTAAAGTCGGGAGTAAAGCTGTCTCCGACGTACAGAACCTATTTTTTAATGCATCTAGGAAATATGTTGATACTTATCGAAAACGCCACTGCCAGCTCAAGGTGCTGGGTATGCGGGAACCGGTGGATTTGGCCCGGGTCTACACAGGGGTAAAATTTCTAGATGAGGATGATGTCCTTGGTTTTGAATCTCCCCAGGCATTGGAGAAACAGTATCGCCAAACACGGTTTCGCAGCTGTATCGGTCGACGTAACGAAGGGGGTAAACGAGCCGGTATTGCTGTTGCCAATAAAAAACAGTATTTAATGGTGCTGGGTGGCCCTGGTACTGGCAAATCGACTTTTTTGCGAAAGTTAGGGCTAGAGGCACTGCGGACATTTCATTATGAGCATCATACCTATAACCATCGGCAGATCCCGGTACTGCTTGAGCTTAAACGGTTTGAGTCAGATCAGATAGATATCCACAGACTTATTGCTGAAGAATTTGATAACTGTGGATTTCCAAGTGCCTCAGACTTTGTGCACAATGCGCTCAAACAGGGCAAGCTGCTAATTTTGCTGGATGGCCTTGATGAAGTGCCGACCACCAATCTTGAGAACGTAGTCTGTACAATTCAAGATTTTGTAGATCGCTATGATCAAAATCGATTTGTTGCTTCTTGCCGCACAGCTGCTTACCATGGTGGCTTTACCCGCTTTAACGATGTTGGGATGGCCGATTTTGATAATGAACAGATCCACCAGTTTATCAGCAACTGGTTTAGCAGTGCCCAAGATGCCGAACGAGCCACCAGTCAAAAATGCTGGGAGATTTTGCAAGAAAGGAAAAATGCAGCCGCTAAAGAACTGGCCCACACCCCCCTGCTGCTGACTTTTTTATGCCTTGTGTACGATCGCTCCCAAAGATTTCCCACTAACCGGAGCTGCTTATATCAAAAAGCATTACGCATCCTACTAGAAGAATGGGCCGCAGAAAAACGCATTAACCGTGATGAAATTTATGAAGGGCTCAGTACTGAGCTGGAAGAAAGCCTGTTATCTGAAATTGCCTATGCTGGGTTTGAATCCGATCAGCTTTTCTTCTCACGGCGAGAACTGACTGCACAAATCAAAGATTTTTTAGCTAGTAACTTAAACGTCCCTAAAACCTTAGATGGAGAGGCGGTTTTACAGGCGATTGAAGTGCAGCAGGGTATTTTAGTAGAGCGAGCTGAGGATGCCTACTCGTTTTCCCATCTGACATTGCAGGAGTATCTTACAGCCCAGTGCCTGGCCGACAACAACCATTGGGATAAGGTGATCTCAAACTATGCTATGGATAGACGTTGGCGAGAAGTGCTGTTGCTAGCTCCGGGGCTACTAACCGGTAAACAAGGGGCTAATCACTTTTTGGAAACCCTAGAGCGGAGGGCAAACCACTGTCTTGGATCGGTTAAGCTACAGCGATTAGTTCAATGGGCAACAGCGGTTACCACCGATTCGGTCGGCTGCTTTAATCCTGTTGCTAAACGGGTATCGGCTATTTATTTGGCCCTAGCGCTCAACCGCGAACTCAATCGCGAGTTGGCCCGTACCTGCACCCTTGACCGTGCCCGCACCCTTGCTTTGGCCCTGGATCCTGACCATGCCCGTGCCATTGATGTCAATCTTGCTCGGACCCTCAACCTCAACCATAGGCCAACCCGAGCCCACGGATTAGATTTGGATCTTACCCGTGCCGTTGCCCGAGGCATTACGCTGACCAAACGATTTGCTCGACTCAATATCTTGTCGTCTATCAACTGTCTAGAGCTGCTCAAAATGCTGCAAAAACTTAAGGCAATCATCCCTACCCAGGCGACATCTGAGTACCAAAAACAGATGTTTCAGACCAAACTTCTGAAGCTGTGGTTCAATACCCTGGGGATTTGGCCAGACGATTGGCAGCTGTCACCTGCAGATGCCCAGGCGTTGGCTGACTACTTTTATATCTGTGAGCTGATGGTGCGGTGCAAACAGCTGGCCGTGCGAGTGTCTCCCCATGTCTGGGCGGGTATCGAATCACGCATGGTGACGGTACCCGCCCAGCCTAGTCTCCTGGCAGAGCCAAGGCTGGTGCCTCCCTTGCCACCTCTGTTGCAGCAGGCCTGATGTGCCGCAGGCCCTGTTTCTAGCGATGGTGCCCACCCTAACAGCCGCAGGGCTGGGCGGGTGCCTATTGGGGGGCTTCGGCGGTTGTTTGACTGGCCGGGGTGGCGGTCTCTAAGGTTCTTAGCACCTCAACAAATGCCTCATTTAAGGTGACATACCCTTGCTGGTTGAGGTGTAGCTCGTCTTGGCGGTAGGTGACCGGCATTAGTCCCTGGTCGTCGGCAATAGCTGAGAACCCATCAAAGATAATTACCTGCTCAGCCGCCAGTGTGGTGATGTAGCCATTGACTTCATAAACAGCTTGGCCAATTTCATCGGACCAGATGGGGCGGCGTATCAGGGGCACATCACCCACGGGTAAAACCGTGCTGACAACAACCGTAGCTCCTAGATCCTTAGATTTTTCAATCAGCTGTTGAATGTTGGCGCGGTAGAGATCGACAATCAGGTTGCGATGCTCCGGCATTAGGGGGATGGCTTTGAGATCGTTCACACCAACCTGGATAACAATAATATCTGGCTCCAGGTTCTCTAGGTGATAGCTGAAACGCTGATTGGTTTGGGCTGAGGTTTCACCCTCAATCCCCCGATTGATAAACTCATAACCCTCGACACTGGGTGCAGGCCAGCTATGGGCTCGAGAATCTCCTAGCAAGACTACCCGCTGGGTATCTTTTTTGTCCTTGAGCCTGGGTGTGGGGTCATAGTAGCTCAGTCCCAGCGGGTCCAGCCGGACCTGGTTTAGCTCGGTATAGTACTTTCTCAGCTGACCGTGGAGGAAAAAATTTAAGACCGCTGAGGTGCCCAGGAGGGCAATAGTCAAATAGGTAAGCGGCAAACCAATCTTATCCAGTTTCATGGCGCGGTTGGAAGAGGATACGGTAATGTTTGGAAGCGTTTTTTAGTGTTTGGTAGCGGCTGTCACACTGTTGCTGTCAGGTTGCTGTCAAGTTGTTTAGACAATTCGAATTCCTCAGTATGTTGAGGGATCATGGGGCGCGCCAACGGTCTTATGCACCAGAACGTTGGCCATATTAGCTTTGGACGACTTGAATTCTTTGGTGGATTGTTCCGAACTTGGACATGGCGGGGCGCAGCCAAGGGGGCGTATCGTTGACTGGCAAAGGCTTTCTGTATGTTTTAAAGCTTTGAGCAGGCTGTGTAAGGTTTGGGTGTGCTGCGGTTTAGCCAGCCGAGTTGCTATTTTTGGCCTGGCAAGGCATAACCGTAAGGGTATTTTGCTCTCTCTATTGCATACCCACGAGTGCCCCATGCCTACTGAGACGCCATCCTTTTTTCCGCCGCGTCAGCAGCCTTTGCTAATCCGGCTGGTGCAGAGTGTGTCCTATCTGGCGCTGCAGCGGCTGTACCGGTGCAGGCTGGTGGTATCTGAAGAAGATGTCGCCAGGCTTCGGGCAATCGACGAGACGCGGGTGGTCTATGTGTGCAACCATCCCACCCTAGAGGATGGCGTTGCGGTGTTTAGCTTAGCGGCCCGGGTGGGGCAGCTGTGGAACTATATCGTAGCGTGGGAGTCCTTTCGGGGACTGCAGGGAAAGTTTTTGCAATGGATGGGCTGCTATTCGATTCGTCGCGGGCTGGGGGATCGAGCCAGCATTGCCCAGACCCTGAGCTTGTTAAAACAGCCTCGGGCACGGGTGGTCATTTTTCCGGAGGGGGGCTGCTCCTATCAAAATGATACGGTGATGCCGTTTCGCTCAGGGGCCATCCAAATGCCGCTGCAGGTGGTGGCGCAGCTAGCTAAAAAAGAGCCTGATACAGACTTTTATGTGGTGCCGATATCGCTAAAGTATCGCTACACCGAGCCGATGACGACGGTGATTGAACACACGCTGCGGGGACTGGAGCAAAAACTAGGTGTCGTGCCAACCGGGGCGGATTTCTATGGTCGGCTGGTTGCGATCGCATCCTTGGTCACCGCTCGCATAGAAGCAGAATATGGCCTGGCAAATGCCCCGGACCTAGACTGGAACCAGCGCATCCATCGACTACGCCACCATGTTATTACCCAGTGTGAGCAACAGCTAGGGTTAGCACCCAACGGTGCTCCGATTCGAGAGCGGGTGTACCGGATTCAGGCTTTACTAGAATCCGAAGAGTCCAAAGCCGCAGAGGACGACGCCCTCTATTGGACGACGGTACGGCTGCTAAATTTTGATGCCATTTATGATGGCTATGTGGCCGCCGACCCTACCCCCGAGCGGTTTTTAGATACATTAATGCGGCTGGAGAGAGAAGTGTATCAAAAGAAACACATTCAGCCCAAGGCCCACCGACAGGCCGTTTTTCGAGTGGGTGAACCGATCAGCTTGAAGGCCTATGTGCAAAACTTTCGCCGTGATAAAGCGGGTACGGTGGAGCAGCTAACGGAGCGGTTACGGGCAGTGGTACAGGAGAATTTAGCCAGATAGCCTTGGCCGTTTGTCCGGACGGAGGGCGACTATTTTCGTATCTTTCTATGAGGTTCACCTGATGGGTCGACTAGCTCTTTTTCTAGTCATAATGCTGCTAAAAATGCTCGTCGCTAACAGGTTTCTGTAGAATCAAATTCGTATCATGAAAGAGAAAATTTAAAGGGGGTCGGGATCCGGTCTCCAGATTGTCCCATGGCAGCCTAAAAATAAGCTGTGTGTTGTTATGAGATACAAGGGACTTGCGATCTACTGGCAATTACGGATTTTCATATGACGATATAAAAAGACCCGGTAAAATCTTCCGCAAATTCCGTATTCATTGCTTCACGATGGGCGGATGGGCCTAGTTAGGCAGGGTAATCTTAATATCAGGTAGTCTCGTCAGTCAGGTTTTTTATGGAAGGAGCGCAGCCATCGCTTCAAAACCAGCAGCGCGTACTCGCCGCCATTGTGGTGACTGACGCCGTGGGGTTTAGTGCTCAGATGTCCGCTGATGAAGAGCGGGCATTGACCGTTATCCATCGAGATCTTAAGCAGATTTCCGGACTGTGCAACGTGTTTAGAGGGCAGGTGCTCAAGTCGACGGGCGACGGGCTACTGATGTGCTTTTTTAGTGCGGCCCAGGCTGTTTCCTGTGCCCTTAATATTCAGAAAAAACTGCGGGGCGACAGCACCCGCGATAGCTTTTCCCACCGCATCGGTATCCACCTAGGAGATGTATATATCAATGAATCAGACGTCATGGGCAATGGCGTCAACATTGCCGCTCGATTGGAAGGTTTTTCGGCACCGGGGGAAATCTGTGTCTCCCAGGTGGTCTACGATGTGGTCAAAAGCCGTCTGGATCTCGATGCTACTTTTCTCGGTCCGCTAAACCTCAAAAATATTCAAGAACCGGTACCCGCCTATCAGCTGCGACCGGCCATGGCCACAGATATGGCGGATGGGGAGCTGACGCGGCCCTTTTTTGCCCAGGGGGCTGAGGGATATTCCTTTGATAGTCCGCTGGAGCAGGCGTTGCAAACCCTGGGTGACCATGTGGATCACCTGCGGATTAAAAAACTGATCTTTGGTACCTGTCAAAATCTCTGGGAAAACGATCCCACCGTTTTGGATCAGTTTTCGCTACAGCACCTGATCGAGTCGCTGGTGTTAAACAATCCGTCGGTGGAGCAGTGTCGGGCTAGCCTCTATCGCATTGTCGCCACCCTCAACCATAAGGAGGTCTACTCCGATGTGGCCGAGGTGATTTTGCAGTCGGTGATCCCCCTGTATGTGCAGCGAGCTGCGATCGCAGCTGCCCCCAACCCCGAAGAGTTCCAAAAGGTTGCCGAAGAAAGCACCGAAGAAACCAAAGATCGCTATCAGCAGGTGGCCGATGAGCTAGAGCACGATTCCCAGATTATCCGTATCAAAAAAGTGCTGTACTGCCTCTGCCACAAAGTTTGGGAAACCGATATCCAAAAAATTGAACAGGCGGACACAGCGATCCTAGTCAAACAGCTTTACCAGCTGACCCCCACCCCCAACGACCTCAAATGGCGACTGCGCCATTTGCTCCATCACCTCAACCGCAAGGCCAAATACACCAAAATCGTCAACACCATCTTCAAAGCCTTTCATTCCTTATACAGCGTCCAGACCGAACTGATCCCGATGTCGACGCCGGGGCTGGCCAACGCCAACGACACCGACAGTCCAGAAACATGCTTTGGTGACCTGCCGGCTGGTATTCATCCTGAAAATACCGTTGCCTTTACCACCAAGACCATGGAAGGTCCGTCCATGGCGGATATCGCCAGGGTAAAAGACCGGGCCGATCTGTTTGAGCTGAGGCTTGACATCATCAAATATTGCAACCCGCTACGGGTAAAGATCCTGCTACACTCCACCCTCTACAGTCCCTTTACCGGTAGCTCCCAAGAATGGTCGCTGCTGCGTAGCAAAACCTTAGAAGACTTTTTGCGAGAGGTTTTTACCTACTGCTCCTCATTTCAAGACCTAGAAAGCAAGCTGTCTATTATTGTTCACTGTCTGGAGGACACCGACGACAATGAACCGGTGGTCAACGCTATCTTGAAAGCCATTAAGCCCTACTACCCTGAGCATAGTCAGCAGCAGCTAGCCGCCCACGTCAGCAAAGCCGCCGTCCCGGCTGTCACCGCGAGGCCAGCGACCTATGGATAATGCCGAACTCGAACTGCTAAAACTTTACGATAGTGGTCAAAAGGACTTTAGCGGTCTGTGTTTATCCGGGCTGCAGCTATCTAGATCTGATCTGATCGGTGCTAACTTTTCCAAAGCCGATCTAGAGCGCACGGACCTGATGTTTTCCTATTTGAGCCGGGTCAATCTGCAGCAGGCTAATCTCAGCCATGCCAACCTCAGCGGCGTCAATCTCAACCAGGCCAATCTAATTTATACCAACCTCAGCGACGCTAACCTGCACGGAGCCAGCTTACAGGGGGCGGATC
Organism: Cyanobacteria bacterium P01_A01_bin.15; assembly: GCA_039814735.1. GTDB lineage: Bacteria > Cyanobacteriota > Cyanobacteriia > Phormidesmidales > Phormidesmidaceae > Leptothoe. The sequence continues at coordinate 3,581 of JBCCAQ010000009.1, read as the reverse complement.
TGCGCGGTGCCGACCTTACCCTGGCCGACCTGTTTGATGTAAACCTGGCCGATGCGGATCTGCGCAATGCGGACCTCAGCGGTGCCAACCTCACCGGAGCCTGTTTGCGGGGGGCAAACCTCCGGCAAGAGTTACGCAGCGAGCAAACCATTTTGCGCGGTGCCCATCTGCGGCAGGTGGATCTGCGGGGTGCCAACCTCAAAGGGGCCGACCTGGCCAATGTGGACCTCAGCGGTGCCAACCTCAGCGAGGCATTTCTCAAGGACGCCGACCTGCGCAACGCGGACCTGAGCAGCGCTAACCTCAAAGGGGCTTCCCTGGCCGATGCCCAGCTAGAAGGTGCCAACCTCCGCTACGCCAATCTCACCCGTACCCGCGCCCAGCGGGCCAACCTGGCCGGTTGCGACTTTACCGGTGCCCACCTCAAGGGGGTCAACTTTACCGATACCAAACTGTTGGGAGCCCAGCTGTTTCAAATTGTCATGACCGATGCCCGGCTGTTGCGAGCCGATCTCAGTCGCGCTAACCTCAGCGGTGCCGACCTGACCCAGGCCGACCTGACCAACGCCAACCTGAGTCGTACCAACCTAGGCGATGCCAACCTGACCAACGCAATCTTCTGCAAAGCCGATCTCAGCAGCGCTAATCTAGCCGGGGCAAACTTGACCGGAACAAGCATGCCCGACGGGAAAGTACATGGTTAGGGCGTTGAAAGCAAATAACCCAGCTATCGGTTCTCCTTAGTCAGGTTACAATGTAGACACATCCTGGACTGAAGTTTTAACTCCTGCATTACCCCCCTCAATCCCCCCTTGGTAATGGGGGAAGATCCGGTTCTCCCCCTTACCAAGGGGGAGTTAGAGGGGGTGAGGCAGGAGTTTAAGTTCCCTTCCGACATGTGTATACACAGTAGCCTTAGCAAAAAGAGACTATTCTACAACACAGTGCCAAGGTATATTTCACTCTACGCAACTCCTTATCCGAGGGCTGAGCGAAGTCGAAGCCCGGCTGGGTTGCAGATACTTTACGAGCCAAAACAGATTTATGCCTGTTTAGCTTTCTCTCTTCGAGAGTTTTTGTTTTGTTAGCAGTGTACCAGACCCTAAAATACCCATGGTCAAAAGGCCAATCAGCGATCCCGGTTCTGGTACGCTGGCCGCTGGGGCAGAGTCATCAAGAGCAGCCAGGGCAAAGTCGCTGATAATTTCATAGGCCGCTGTGGTGGGGTGGGTATCATCCCAAAACAAAAACTCGTCGGGGTTACTACAGATACCATCAAATACAAACCCAGGTTCAAAATTGATCAAACAGGATTCGGTTGTGTTGGTCAGCCCAAAGGCGACCGGATCTGCCAATATGTCGGCAAATAAACTGCCGATATCTAGGGTAATAATATTGGCATCTGGCTGGCTTTGGCCAAAGATATCTAGTTTTGCTGACAGCAGCTCATTGTGGGCAAAGGTCAGCTGATTGAGCTGGGAAGAGATATCTAGACCTGTTTGGGCATCGAGAAAATCAGCAGATGGGGCATCGCCAATGGAGGGTAAGTTGACAACTAAAAACTCTTGGGCACCCAGACTGCTCAACTCGCTCAGACCGCCAATGATATTGTCGGTAACAAAATTAGGTAGCTGATCTATCGATAGCCCCCCTAACGAAGCGCCCTGGCTAAAGAAGGCTTCGTTATAGTCGTTGGCTCCGATCCAGACAACATTCAGGGCATTGGGGTCGACAGGAATACTTGTCGAGAGATCGCTAAAGGCGTTAATTTGGTCCTCAAATCCTGGAAAGAAATCGGCTAAAAAGGGAATGTCGTCATCCAAAATATGAACATCTGACGACAGCGCCCCGGCAAAGGCAAAGTTGATACCTTCAGTGGGGGGCGGTGTGGTTGTGGGATTGAGTAAAAGATCCGTAGATAGGGTGGGCGACAGCCCCAGGGCGTCACCTACATTCTCAATCCAGATTGGCCCATTTGAGTTTTTTTGGTCATAGGGTGGGCTAGGCGGCAGGCCAGGCAGTCCGAGGGGGGAGAGCAATGTGTCGGTAAGGTTAAACAGATTACCGGCGTCGGCCAGGCTATCGCCAAAAACATTGAGCCCTGTAAATGAGGCGGCCCTCGCTCCTAGCGGTATCAGGCAGGATGAAATTGCTATACCTGTAGCCAACAGTGTCTTTTTCATGCCTGTTTAAAAGTCCAAAAATTATGTCTGAAGAAGCGTTCCATGGAACGCCCATACGTTAAAAAGGAACGCTGGTTGAGCCATATCAAGTATTCTTGAGCAGCTCTTGCTTTCTATTTATAGGCGAGCCACGCTTTTTGCTCAAGCTGTTTCGGGAAGTTCTTTATGAAAACGCTGTAAGTATTAGGAATGAACTACAAAGTTTCTATGAGGGACTCGCAGTTAAGCACTACCGGCACCCCTTCCCCCCTTCCCCCTTTTCCCGACTGAGACTAGTGTTTTATTTTTGTGCACATCCGCATAGCCACCCTGCAACCATAGCAAGTAGCTGGCCCCCAGCATCTGGTTTAGGGAAACTGAGGGCTGGCCGACCTAATCGACCCTGACTCGCCGGGTCAAAATGGCCATGACTTCGTTGGGCCGACCGGTGGGTAGGGGTTTGCTCCAGTCGTTGGGTTCGGCGTAGCTGAGCTTGTGTAACAGGGTGATGGTGTTGCGTACGGCGGTGAGGCTGCCAAACACCATGTGCTGGACGGTTTCGTGCTGGTACTCGGGCAGCGGCTCAGGCTGGCGCGCACTGGCGTCCTGGTTTGGATCTTGAAACATGGTTCTGGTTTCCTTGGATTGTAGGTGAATAGTCCGCCGGTTCAGGGCTTTCGGGGATGAAAGTGGCTGAATAGCAGGGAAGAAACCAGAACTAAAGAGCCCTAGCAACCCCGCAAAAAGTAGTGCAAAGTAAGGTTGCTAGGGCATAATTGCCCTAACTCACAGACTGGCGCGATCAGTTTGGGAGCGAGCCGTCGGTTAGGTGGTGGTAACACCTGCCGATGGCGCCGAGGCTATTTAGTTCTGTAGTTAGGTCACGAGTGAGTCACGACCATTGAGAAAGCATAATAGACCGTTCTCGATATCGTCAAGCTAAAAAATTGAAAATTGATAGCATCATCTTTAGCATTTCAGTCGGAGCTCAGTGTAGGTAGCGCAGAGTTGTTATTACTTGATGTCATGCTCAGCTCTAAGGACGATTTTGAGCGCTAAATTGCTTACCATCAGGATGAAAGTCTATATCTGTGATTGTAATATTCAATGTAATATCAAATATTGTTTCGGGAATCCTGTAACAACTCATCTACTTATGAATATCCTTGAAAAGTAGACGATTGGCTTCCTATTATTTGTAGTTAGAGCATAATGACAAGTAACTTTTATAAATTTCTGCGTCTAACTGAATATGCAGCAGCAGGTGCCTGTGTGGTGGGTGCGATCGCAACCATCTCGACACAGCAACTCGCCTACATAGCGGTTCCCCTAGCCTTTAGTATTAGCCTTAATTTAGTCGGTCGTTACCAGCAAGAGAAACTCTCCGCGCAACGTTTCAACCAGACCAAAAAAGAGGTT
>JBCCAQ010000160.1:0-12856 GCA_039814735.1 Cyanobacteria bacterium P01_A01_bin.15 | reverse complement strand
TGTTTATCACCGGGGTCGAACGGGGTTACCACGCTCTTCCTTACAATATAGGGCAGAGGATCCCAAGCTACGAATAACGGTGTTTCAACACCAAGGTTGGAACGGGTTTCCTCTTACTCTGAAGATACAAGGTTGGGTTACCCCCACCCAAAATCTTCGCCACTTCTTCAATCCCTCAATTAACCCAACAAATCCCCATCCCATAAATTTGTTGGGTTAATTAAAGATTTTGGAAAACGTAAAAAATGCAGGTTGGGAAATTAACCCAGCCTACAGACGTTTCATGAGGATGCTGATGACCTCGCCCTGGTCGGGGGTGAGAATAAGCTGATTGTCAGGGATTTCGATCAGGGGGCTCCACTGGCTGGGTTCGACGTAGCTGAGGTTATTAAGCAGGTGAATGGTCTGGCGAATGCCGCCGGGACTGCCCAGCAGTATATGACGAATAACCTCGCCTGTGGGTAAAACCAAAGAAAGGTCGGCGGGCAGATTGGCTGCCGCCTGGGGGGTAATATTCATGGGGCGTTTTCCTGTGGTGTTGAGGTTACTAAGGGTCAGGAAATGCCCCCACAAAGATAGCCACCCTGCAACGTCGTCAGGGTGGCTGTAAAATGCTCACAGCTCACCAACTGGACCTATCAGTTGGAAGGGTTAGCGGGGTGGTCGTGTTGGTAGCACTTCCATCTCGCGCGGCTAAATTTTTGGGTGCAAAAATAGCTAAAGGTCGGGACCCGTCGCTATTAAGTGTTTAGGCTACCAGGCCCTTGCCTGTGACGTCAAGAGTTGCCGGATTGGCATCAGTGCCAGGTGTTTCATATAGTGAGTTGGAGATGAAGGTTGGTTGGGTTGCTTCAATGCCAAACCCCTTGCTAATTATCCAATGCCTAGTCAACCTAACAGATCTGACGTCCATTGCGTTGGATTTTGCTCTTGAGTGTTAACGGTCGGCAGTGTTGGGTTAATTGAGGTTTTGGAGGAAGGCGAAAAAGATAGGTGTGTGGGTAATCCGGTCATGGAAAAAGTTAAGTATAGGCGTTTTATGCTGCTGCTGATAGTGTCGTCTTGGTTGGGGGAGCTGAGCAATTAAGTAGTAAATGATTTGGCGGATGCCGCCAAGACTGTCGAGTAAGATATGGTAGATAACTGCGCTTGCGAGTAGGGAGAGAACAAGAACTGCAAGCAGATAGGTTGTCGCCTATGAAGGTTAGTAATGAATGTTTTTCTCTTGACTCAAAGTCTAAGACAATCGCTACGAGATGGGGTGGAGCTGTAGGTGAGGGTGGTTGGAGTTGTTGGGTTGCGGTGAGGTTGGTGGGTGGCAAAGGGGTTGGTGGAGGGGAACCCAACCTACGTTTTTTGTTCTCTTACCCAGGTGCGAAACTTGATTTCGGCATCTACCTCATTCTGTTGGCAGGCTGCTAAAAACTGATAAAGTCTCTCTTTGGCGACCATGGGAAACGTGGGTGAGCGATCTACTTCTGTATAGCCACCCGCCTGCAGCTGATAAATCTGCCAGGTGTTGCCATTAAAGCGCCAAAATTCTGGTACGCCCATGGCCGCGTACAGCGCATTTTTATCAATGTCTGTGTGGTTAATGTCCACCTCTACCACCAAATCTGGCGGTGGATCCACCGCCAGATCGACTGTTCGTCCGGTGACCTGGGGCTGATTTTGAATGTAGTAGCCATTATCCGGTTCCGCCCCTCTCTCTAGGTCCTGCCGGTCCAAGGTGGTTGATCCTAGGGTCTTTATTTGTAAGCCCAACTCTACAACCAAGATACGAATAAACAGCTCAATCAGCCGAGCATAGAATTCATGAGGTTCGGATGGCATTGTAATTTCTAACGTGCCGCGATCGTAGGTTAACCGTGCTCTGGTCCGCTCGGTGAGCACGGCTTTCATTTGCTGATAGGCCAGCCAATCTAGCCCATGCAGGGCGACACGCTTTTCACCAGGGCTGATGGGTGATTGTTCAGTGACAGAGTTAGCTAGCATTGGGTTGGGCCAAACGCTTAGAGCCTATAGGATAAACGATTTTACGAAATCATTCAGACATTTCTGACCCACTGTCGTACGGCTTGCCGAATGGCGCGTCGCCCATGGGTGCGATGGGTTTCTATTATTTGGGGTAGCTCTTTGATGGGTAAATCCGGTAGGGCTAAACTTGTTTCCGCTGAGGTATAGGCATCATCTTGCAAATGGTAAATCTTCAAAATGCCCTGGTCGTAACACCAGATTTCTGGAATACCTAAACGGGCATAGATCGGAAACCGATCCAAGGATTTACTGGTCAGGTCAATTTCTAATGCCAAATCGGGTGGCGGATCGCCCTGGCTCAGATCCAAATCGAGTCTGCCTCTGACGGCTGCTTCATTCTGAAAAAAAAACAATTGTCGGGTTCAACGCCTGCCATTTTCGCCTGCTGACGCCAGGTGGTTGAACCATAGCTTTCGTAATCTAGGTCCAGCTCATCGGCGATATCCTTGACCGCATCCCCCAACACCTCTTGAAAGTGTTCGTGTTCTGGCAGCGGAGTTGTGATTTCTAACGAACCACGGTCGTAGGCAACATGGGCAGATCGCTGGTCGCCAAGGTCTGCTAGCAATCGTTCGAATTGCTCCCAGCCAATGTTGTTGAGCACAACTCGGTCGGCTCGCTGTGGTGTGGCAACCATAATCTGCATTATTGCTTCAGCACCAAGTTAGCCAATGATATATCGGCAGGAAGGTCAGGGTATTTAGGTTGGGTTACCCCCCTACCCGTATCGCTCGCATATCTCGAAAACCTTTATTAACCCAACATTGCCAATTATCGGTTGCCGGATTTGTTGGGTTGATGAGGTATGGGTTTATGGTCAGGGGGTTTGGTGGTGTGGCAACCCAACTACGGTTTTATCAAAGCCGTGGCAGACCCGACCGCCACGGCTTTAACAGCGTTACTCTAATACCAGCGCCTGGGCGACTGTCAGAGCCAGCTCGCTAATGGGGTCAATCGAAATCACCTCTGTGCGATCGCGCCCTAATACCAGACCGCCGATCGCGCCAGCAACAGTACCGGTCAACACTTCCCAGGTTTGAATCTCATCATCGCCTGTGATCGAGCCGACCGCTGCGGCAGCGCCGGAACCCAGTACCGCGCCAGCAAATACTTCACCAATACTCGCACCCCGACGAATAGTTTCAGTGGTGGTAATAACCGCAGACTGGGCCTGCAAAGAGAGTTGCTGACCGCTGGCTAATACGAGGGTTTGAGCCACAAATTGCGAGCCTTTTTGATCGCCGATGGTGGCCGGACGCAGTTCGCCAATGATTTGACTATTGCGGGGTATAAGAACCTGACCCTGGCTATTGGTGACAGCTTCGGCTACCTGTAAGGTAAGGGGCAAGGTCTCATCTGGCAAAAGCACAATCTTGTCACCATCTGGATAAGAGACAGAAATGTTAGTGCCGGTTGTCACCGTGGACTGGGAAGTTGTTGTTGTTTGTACCCGAGCAATGTAGGGAGACTGGATCGTGGCTACCTGGTTTCGGCTGGCTAATGCCTGATAGATAAAGGCAGCTACATCGGCCCGTGTAGCGGTTTGGTTGGGGCGCAGTACTTGCACATTGGGATAGTTGACCACGAGCTGCCGTTCGGTGGCGGCGGCAATGCTGGCCGTAGCATAGCTAGGAATGGACTGGGAATCGCTATAAATATTGGCACTGGCAACGGTCGTAGCCTGATAGTTGAGACCGTTGGCTAAGGAAACAAGAACCTGGGCACGGGGAATATTTTGATTGGGCTGAAATATGTTGTTGGGGTAGCCGGACAAAAAGCCCATGCGATAGGCATCATCAATGGCAGCAGCGGCCCAGAAGTCAGCGGATACATCCACAAAGGTGGTGCTGCTACGGATGGTAGTTTTATTAAAGGCTTTACGAACCATAGCCGCATACTGGGCACGGGTTACGGGCTCATCGGGGCGAAATGTGCCATCGGGAAAGCCTGCGATGATATCCCTGGTGGCCAGGCTGGTGATAAACTCGCTGGCCCAATAGTTAGAGGAAACGTCGGAAAACTGGACTTGGGTCTGGGCGATAGCGGGAGTGAGGGTAGTGAGGGGTGCGATCGCACCTGTCCCCATACCCAGAAGGATTAATAAAGCTGTCGTTGTCTGAAAACGTCGCATAGTTAGCATAGTAAAGATTCTCAAAAATGGAATATTCTCAAGACACAACAAAACCACTGGCCGCTTTCCAAGTTAGGAGAACGGAATAGGTATTCGTAAGCGGTAAAAATTTGTTGTGTAATATGTCTAAAAGACAAAAGAGCTTAAAGTCTCAGGCTTTGAATTTCGTTAACAGATAGATGCGTCGAGATGAGGATATGCACCCAAGAATCCATTAAGAAATAAATTCATAGGTAGGCGCAGCAATATGTACCCTGACCTCACCGTAACCCCCACCACACCTGAGTCGTTGCAATGAACAACAGCCTCCTTTCGGGGGGTGTGTGGGAGTCTAGGACCCCACTTCAGGAGGGTTTCAGGGAGGAAAGCCCTGAGCAGCCCATGCCGCGAGTGATCAACTTCTCAAGTTGCACGGGGAAGCTGGTCATTCGCAAAACCGACTGCGTGGGGTCCCGCCGAGTTCCCTTTCCGGAAGTATATACGCTGTCCCAAGTCACAAACGGGGCTTCCCCTGGGCAGGGCGTTCCGCCGCCCTACAACCCAACGGAAAACCACTCATGCTGTCCTCAATGGCATACATATTTAAACGGTTGGTAGGGCGGTTTAGGATTTTGCGCGCTGCGACAAAATCCTAAAAGGAGAAGTTGTCCCGTTTTCTTTGGCACAATCACCATGGTTAAACCATGAACTTAAGATTTAACAATTCCCAAGGGTAGGCTGCTGGACTCCCCAGGCAGGCTATCCAACAAAGTGGCAGAGACCCTGATAACAAATTGACTCTAACAAGCCCTATTTACGAAATTCGAACGGTATCGTTGCGCCTTTTGAAGTGGCATAGTCCACATCTCGCATACGAAGCGCTGATTTCAGATGACTGGCCCGCTGGCTACCGTCCAATCTCGGCCCTAAATGGCCAAACCCCTTGATTGACGATGGACTGGGCGGGCTTCGTAGAAAACTACAACGGGCTATGTTGTTATCTGGCATCAACTTTCTATGGTTGAAACTGGCACAATCACCGAGACAAGGGGCGCACTGAACCGGGCGGCTCTGTAAACCATGGGTTCAGCTTTTTTGGCCTAGGGCCGGTCATGCTTTGGGGATAGCCTAGAATAGAAGCCTGTGGATAGGTGGGCCATATGGGCAGCGCGGTAGAGTTTAGTGACGAGTTTGATGTGGTGGTGATCGGGGCGGGCCATGCTGGGTGCGAGGCAGCCCTGGCGGCGGCGCGGCTGGGGGCTCGCACGCTGCTGCTCACCCTCAACCTGGATAGAATTGCCTGGCAGCCGTGCAATCCGGCGGTGGGTGGCCCGGCCAAGTCCCAGCTGACCCACGAGGTGGATGCCCTGGGGGGCGAGATTGGCAAAATGGCCGATCGCACCTATTTGCAAAAGCGCGTGCTCAATAGCTCCCGTGGTCCGGCGGTGTGGGCGCTGCGGGCTCAAACCGACAAACGCGAATATGCCGCCATTATGAAAACCATCGTCGAGGACCAGGAGAATCTGGTGCTGCGCGAGGGCATGGCAACGGATCTGATTTTGGGTGACAACGACGATGTGGTCGGTGTGCAAACCTACTTTGGGGTGGCGTTTCGTTGTAAAACGGTGATTTTGACCACGGGCACCTTTCTGGGCGGGGTGATCTGGGTCGGAGACAAGTCCATGGCCGCTGGCCGGGCGGGTGAGTTTGCGGCGACGGGGATGACCGAAACGCTGAATAGACTTGGGTTTGAAACCGGTCGACTAAAGACGGGGACACCGGCTCGAGTGGACCGGCGCTCGATCAATTTTGACGTGTTGGAAAAACAGCCGAGCGATCCGGACGTGCGCTGGTTTAGCTTTGACCCGGAGGCATGGGTTGAGCGTGAACCGATGGACTGTCACCTGACGCGCACCACCCCTGAAACCCACCGCCTGATCCAGGAGAATCTCCACAGGTCGCCCATCTACGGCGGCTGGGTGGAGTCTAAGGGGCCGCGCTACTGCCCTAGCATTGAAGATAAGATTGTGCGGTTTGCGGATAAGGCAAGCCACCAAATCTTTTTAGAGCCAGAAGGTCGCACGATTCCTGACATTTATGTGCAGGGGTTTTCCACCGGGCTACCGGAGAGTCTCCAGCTGACAATGCTACGTACCCTACCAGGTTTGGAAAACTGTTCGATGCTGCGTCCGGCCTATGCGGTGGAGTACGACTTTTTGCCAGCAACCCAGTGCTTTCCTACGCTGATGACTAAAAAGCTGGCGGGGCTGTTTTGCGCCGGGCAAATTAACGGTACAACGGGCTATGAAGAAGCGGCGGCCCAGGGCTTTGTGGCGGGTATCAACGCCGTGCGCTATGGCCGGGGCGACGAGATGATTGTCTTTCCCCGTGAGGGTAGCTACATTGGCACCCTGATTGATGACCTGTGTACCAAGGATCTGCGAGAGCCCTACCGAATGCTGACGTCGCGATCAGAATATAGGCTAGTGCTGCGTTCGGACAATGCGGATCAGCGGCTGACACCGCTGGGCCGTGAGATTGGTCTGATCGACGACCGACGCTGGCAGCTGTATACCCGCAAGCAGGCTAACATTGCGGCGGAAAAAGAACGGTTGCACAGCACTCGGGTCAAGGCCCATGAGCCAGTGGGACAGCAGATTGTGGCGGATACGGGGCAAAAGATTAAGGATGCGATCGCACTCTCCGATCTGCTCCGTCGACCCAAATTTCACTATACCCACCTAGAGCAATATGGCCTTGGCAACCTGGAACTGCTGCAGGCGGAAAAAGAAGGGGCCGAAATCGATATCAAATACTCAGGCTACATCCAGCGGCAGCAAAAACAGATCGAACAGATCGCCAAACAAACAAACCGTAAGCTGTCTCAGGATCTCGACTACATGACCATCGACACCCTATCCATGGAAGCCCGCGAAAAGCTAGCCGCCATGAAACCCCTGACCGTGGGCCAAGCCACCCGGATTGGCGGTGTTAACCCAGCCGACATCAATGCGCTGCTGGTGCATTTAGAAATCAGAGAGCGACGAAAAGAAGCCGTCGCCCCATAGGCCACAAAAGAAAAGCGCTAGCCCCCCTCGGGAGGCTAGCGCCACTATATGTACCTAACAAATTGAAAGAGCCGATCGATTCGCCATAAACCTAGACAGCGTTGGAGTCCACGGTGACCACAGTACTGGTCTCGGTTTCCTGCTCTAGCAACGTCACGGCCTCAATCTCGTGCTCCTGGCCCTTGGCAAACAGGGTTGCCCTAATCGCCTGGATAATCGCCTGCAGCTTGAGCTTGAGCTGAGCCACAATATCTTGCTCCTCAGTCGCCGTCTCTTTAGCAGCCTTGCTGGCATTTACATAGGCTTCTTGACCTTTCTCTTTGGCGATTTGGACGGCATTACCGGCCAGATCTTTAGCCAGGGGACGAACGGTGGTGCTACCGTCTTTGACCTCTGCGATCGCATCTGTAAAAGCCGACTTAAAAATGGTAGCAATCTTGCGAGAGCGCTGACCACCTTCAGTTTTGATGGCTTCAAAGTTTTCGTTGACAGCTTTAGTGTTGGTGTATGTCATGGGTTTTGGTCCTTGGTTGAATTAAATTGAACAAACGTAGTAAGCATGAACGGATTTGGCTAGCCGAGGGTGGGGACAGAGGGAAAGGGGCGCGTTGTTGAATGACGAATCCCTTAGCTTACTGAGACAGCCTGGACGTCGATAACTTGCTCGGTGGGATGAACGGCTGCCGTTGTGGTCTTATCAACCGCTTCCTTAGTTTTCTTTTTAGAAGCGTTGACCTGCTCAAACAGCAGCTGAGACACTTCGGTAACCAACAGTGTGGCGATTAGTCCATCGTCGAGCCAGCCGATAACAGGCAAAACATCAGGAGAAATGTCGAGGGGACTGACCAGGTACAGCAGGCTACCAAAAATAACTAGCCAACGATATTTGGAATTGCGGATAGCGCTGCGATACCAGGTGCGAACGTTTTCGATGATAGTTTTTTGGGCCGATGTCTTCATGGAATGTCTCTCTCAGGTGGTGTCTCTTTTGTTCGACAACCTTATAATCGCAAACTACAACAAACTGCGCAGGTGGTGATGCCCCCCATGGGATGGCGTAAAATTACACCGACACTACCGTATACGGTTTGCCACCGCATGAACCCAGCCAAACAGTTTATGGGAAGCCTTAGGGGGTAGTAAATCGCTGGGTTTTATTTTTTAAGCAATGGTCAAGAAAGTATACACAGTCAGCCTTTTAGCCACCTTAGTGACACTGGTGCCGGTAATATTTAGTCCAAGCCTGTTGTTTCCTGGATCAATACCTATGGCTGATGCCGCCCCCCGTCGAGCCGCTATCAAAGGCGATGCTGAGCTGATGGAAGCTTACCGCAATCGCACATCTGACCTGATTGTAGACGGGGTGGGTCGAGTGGAGCGGCTGCTATCGGACGATTTAGAAGGCTCGCGTCACCAGCGGTTTATCCTGCGGTTAGGCTCAGGTCAGTCGCTGCTGATTAGCCACAACATCGATGTCGCTCCCCGGATCAATACGCTGCGCGTCGGCGATCAGGTGCGGTTTCGCGGTGAGTATGAATGGAACCAGCAGGGCGGCCTAGTACACTGGACCCACGATGACCCTAAAGACTGGCACGCCGATGGCTGGCTGGAGCACAACGGGGTGCGCTATGAGTAGCGGGACCATAAAGCTAAAAGGTCGTTTAACAAGATGCCATTCACTAATCTTTTGTCGGATAAAGAAGGTGGTCGGGATCCAACCAAACGATATAAAAGACCTCATCAATAAGAAATCCATGGACTCTACCGTACTCGTTTGAGGATAGGGAAAACTGGTAGGGAGTGTCTACTAACTGTTCCTCATTGGGCAATCCAAATCCGTTTTCGCTGGTGTCTTCCCACTTGATTGGATGACATCGAAGCGTTTGACTGCGATTCACCAACAGTTCTTGATTAGACAAACTGGACAACGCCTTGAGACGCTCAACCAAAGTTAGCCAGTATGTAGAATTTCTGTTATCACAGGAAAACTTATGATGGCTATTTTGATAGTACTTAAACGAAAAGCTGATGCCCTTTGACCTCAGCTTTTTTGATGCAATTTTAAGGTTACTACGTTGGGAAAGCTTAGTTTTCTTAATCCTCTTTGGCACGTTTTGCGTAATACTCCTTCATCCACTCCTTCTTGATAATTTCGTTGGAAGGCGAATCTGATGGCAATTCTCCCCTAGCCCAGCACCACGGATCCTCGGCATGGGTCATTCGCTCTAGTTCATAGGCATCACATGGAAAATACTCTTCTGCCACTTCACGAAGAAATTGAGAAACAGATTCAGGAATCTCAGGAAGCGTCTCCTCAAGAATCGGTTGCCAACCAAATGACTTATACTTTTGATACAAGGATGGAATTACCGGTCCATGCACCCAAGCCTGAAAGTCTTCTTCAAAAAGAGGGGTGTCATAGAGTGCAATATGCCAGGCTTGAGCATAGTAAACAAGCTTTTGCAGCTTTAGGTTACTGATAAAGGAGCCGGTTTCATTGGCTAACCAGATAAAATAATTAGCTATATCAAAGCAGGACAGCACTGTTTTTTCCTTACTCTCAATATCTTATAAAACAAAAGAACTCATTAGCTCATGGAGCATAAATATAAACCTATAGATAACTATCACAAAAATTTTTTGGTCATTAAGATTAGTTGTATTGTACTAACCAATCATAAGGTTTTAGTTGAGTAACCGCAACCGTGGTACCAAGCTTTGGTAAGTTTATCTGAAACTCACCTGCTGCCACAACGATCCGTCTATTTATGACAGACTTCGGTATGGAGCGGAATCTCTATACTAGGAACTAACACACTATTATGGCAGCGAGCCCCCATGTCCGATCCACTTCAAGTTCTAGTCACAGGTGCAACTGGGCGGACCGGTTCCCTGGTTGTTCAAAAACTGCAGTCACTACCGGAGGCATTTACCGTCAGCGGCTTTGCCCGCTCGCCTCAAAAAGCGGCGGATCTGTTTGACTCCACTGAGAATTTCTTTTTTGGCAGTATTCTCAATCCTGATGATTTGACCTCTGCCCTGCCGGGCTGTGATGCTTTGGTGATTCTCACCAGTGCCGTACCGCAGATGAAAGCGCCACCCCAGCCCGGACAGCGTCCAGAGTTTATGTTTGCCCCTGGGGAAATGCCTGAACAGATTGACTATCATGGCCAAATGAATCAAATTGATGCGGCTAAACGTGCGGGCGTACAACAGATTGTGCTGGTCGGCTCCATGGGCGGAACCGATGAGAACCATTTTCTCAACACAATGGGCAACGGCAACATTTTGATTTGGAAGCGTAAAGCAGAACAATACCTGATTGACTCTGGCGTTGATTACACAATCATTCGAGCCGGTGGACTGCTCGACCAGCCCGGTGGCAAGCGAGAACTTGTGGTCAGCAAACATGACGCGCTGATCGCGAATGCACCCGAGGGCGTTACCACATCTATTCCTCGGGCCGATGTGGCTGAAGTAGTGGCGCAGGCCCTGCTAGAACCGGCTGCTCGCAATAAAGCCTTTGATGTTGTTTCTAAACCAGAAGTAACAGATCAAGCCTCCGTAAAAAATGACTTTGAGGCCCTATTTGCTAAAACCCAACCGGGTTTGTAGGGAGAAAAGGCAAAGGAGATAACTGAGAGTCTCCTGTAGTTGTCCAGCAACCGCCGTAGATAAGTAGGTGGCCACAAAAAAACACGCTGTAGGGTGCTGTTAGGCGAAGCCGTAACGCACCGCTGGCGAAGCCGTAACGCACTAACACATCCTACAAATCATTATGGCTCTCCACTTAGCTTTGAGTTGTACCCATTATCTCTCGGCGGTTGGTGTGTATGGACAGTGGCTAATGGCCCTATGCGGTCGAGTGTTTTAATCTAAAACAGGGGTGACTGCCGCTCTTTCTCGTTTGAGCATTGTACAGGCTACTACGATGCCAGCGATCGCAAAAAGTGCCATCAGATAAAACGCATAGTTGTAGGACCCAAATAAGTCTCGAATGCGACCTGTTACTAATGTTCCAATCAAAGCACCGACTCCATAGGCTGAGAAGACAATGCCATAGTTTTGAGCATAGCGCTCAGGGTCAAAGAAACGTAGCGTTATGGTAGGAGCCATGGCCAACCAGCCACCCAGACAGAACCAAAAAAGACAAAAAGCAACAATATAGGTGGCGACCTGGCCAGGTCCAGCATTTACCATCAGCACACAGGCAATGAGAACTAGCACATAGGAAAAAATGGCGACATAGTGGGGCTTAAACCGATCGCTCAACCAGCCAAACAACGGACGGCTACCACCATTAAACAGAGCAAATAAGGAAACACTGCTAGCCGCCAGCGTTGGATTAATCTCAATGAGTTCTTCTCCTACCGGGCTGGAAATGCCAATTGCACTCAGTCCGATCAAAGTGCCGCTCGCGTAGCACATCCACAGCCCGTAAAACGACTGACTCTTGAACAAACTTTTTGGATAAGCGGTGGCAACGAGCGCTCGCGAAGCTGCAGCGGTCTGCCGGGGTCGCCAACCCTTGGGGGGCAGCTTCATCGTCAGGGAAATGGCTAAAACAATAGCGGCAAAGGCAATCCCGAAAATGCGCAAGGTGATTTGAGCACTGTACCTATCGATCAGCTGGTTTGCGAGGGGAGCTGTGATCAGGGGCGAAAGTCCAAATCCAACGATTGTTAACCCCATGGCCAATCCTTTTTTGTCGGGGAACCAGCGGGATGCGACCACCATGGGCACACCATAGGCGGTGCCAACACCAGTGCCAGCGATGACTCCGTAGGTAAAGACGAGGACTCCGGCCTGGGTAGCAAAGCTCGAAAGAATATAGCCCGTACCTACGAAAATACCGCCAATTGCTGCTGTGACGCGGGTACCAATACGAGGAATGAAAAAGCCCGCAACCGACACAAATATGGAATAGAAAATTAACACAAGGGTATAGGGCAAAAGGCTTGCAGTGGCGCTAATGCCCAAATCATTTTCTAAGGGAGTTCTAAAAATGCTCCAGGAATAGATGCTTCCTAAGCAGAGTAAAAGAACCATTCCAAGCGGAATCAGAAACCATCTGCCTTGCTCCGCAGGTCGTCCCAGGAGCATTAACTCAGGCTCATGATGGGCTGTTATATTCATAACCTTCCTAAAGGGGTTGAGAACTTGATCAAGTGTGCAGGAGGGAGCAGCAAAGCCGCTATCGTACTTTGCATACCTTAGTGAGGTTTGACGGCTGCGGTTGTATAGAAATAGCCAGAATGGTTAGGCGTTACAAAAATTTGGCACGGCTCAGCTCACAGTAGCGATCTAGCTGGGATCCCTTGCCAGGCTTAGTGCTCACAGGCTATGGGAGACTACCCAAACCTTTCAAACAATATAGTGATATCAATGAGAGACATAAAAAATTACTTGTCTTTTGGGTGCGATCGCAACCTACCCAATGCCTCTGATGAACTGAGGTTTTCTAACGCCTTGGCCGATTCAAGATGCTCGCCACAAAACCACTCAAGACCACGGGGATGGAGTTATAACTATTTCTGGTGTATGGGTTAGGAGATAAAAAAAGGCGTATCCTTCTGGACAAGCAAGTACCAGCTAGGGAATACACCATGACTGACGATAAAGTAATCGAGTTCAAATCACA
>JBCCAQ010000249.1:0-7966 GCA_039814735.1 Cyanobacteria bacterium P01_A01_bin.15 | reverse complement strand
CGGATCAAAATGAGTATGGCGCGGCCCAGGTCAAGTACGAAGAAGCGTTGCAGATCCGACGCAAGTTAGCGGAGGAGAACCCGCGCACCTATTTGCCCGCCGTGGCGATGACGCTGATTAATCTGAGTATCTTTTACTTGCAGTCAAAGCCTGACTCGCAAAAATCCGTGGCAATGGCTTTAGAGGCGCTGGGCTGTCTTCAAGACTTTCAGAAAATTCCCAGTCTGAATAACTATGCAAAGATCGCATATCAGGTTTTAGAGGCCAATGGCGTAGATCAGGCAGGTAATCCCTTGCCTGCAAAAGCATAGCGAAAACCTACAAACCCATTGCCCCACGAAACTCATTCGCTGCCTCCAACCTCGATGTCTGCCCCATCAACACACAGCGAGTCAACATATCCATATCCAGCGCCGCTAGCTCTGGAATCTCACTACCTCCAATTTCAACATAATCACCCTCTTTCAGGCGATAAAGACTAAACAACCCATCCTGCCAAAACCATACCTCAGGAATCCCTAATGCTCGATAGCGCGACAGCTTACTCAGCCCACCGCTTGTAAACACCACCTCAATTACCAAATCAGGAATTGATTTAGAACTACCAAAACAATAGGACTCATCCGCCTGAGCCGACACTTCTCCCTGCCGCTCATGGGTCATTGACCCGGTGGGTTCAAATTCAATCCCCTTTTCCAGACAAAATAACCCAATCAAAAAGCCGATCAGTCGGCTAAACATCTCATGTTCGCGTCCTGGCATCAGAATTTCGATAGTATTGTCATAATACGCAAGCCGGATGCCAGGAGACTCAGCGAACCCCGCACGAATCAACTCAAACTGTGACCAGCTAATACCGGCATACATCAGCTGCTGATCGGTCTGCCGCTCATTTGCCAGGGCTATACGGGAAGGCGCTTGCGTCATAGTTTGCCCTACTATCTTGCTTTTATCCTAGCCGATCCTTTCTACAGCCCAGCCCGTAATAGTCGGTCAGCTGTTAAATCCACTGTAGTAAACCCAGACGACAGTAATGCCTCATCGCCCTTAAACTCACGTTCCTGATAGTTTCCATCCACCAGTGTCAGTACCAGAACCACTGCTGCTGCCGGGTCCACGATCCAATATTCCGGCACCTGACGATCCGCATACTCCCGCCGCTTTTCCACATAGTCCCGCTGCCGCGATTTCGGGTCCGTATTGCTGCTCGAAACCACTTCCACCACTAAACTGGGTATTGGCATTCCCAACCGCAACAGTTTGCCATCCTGCAAAATCGCCGTTGCCGACTCTTCCGAATGCACTACTAGATCAGGTTCCCGCGCCGATGCTTTTTTAGATGTGACCTCTAGCTGATGACCTACAGCAAGGCGATGGTAGGGAATCCCTAATCGCAAAAAGTAGCTCACCAAAAACATGACGATAGTCTTATTTAGCGGGTTCTCGGTTGGCACTTCCACTAATACTCCGTCCACCAGCTCATAGCGAGTACCCGTACCATCGTCATAGACGAGATATTCCTCTAGAGTTAGGGTTTTGTTGGTGGCAATCGTCATAGGGTTTACCGGTTGCGATTGACTCTAGGATAACGTGCCCACTGTTTACCTAAACTACTCTTCCAAACTGCGGGGGTCTAGGGCATCCCGCAGACCGTCGCCGAGCAGGTTAAAACACAGCACCGTAATTACAATCAGTGCCGCTGGAGGCCAGATCAGCCAGGGGTGTAGTACCAAAATCGAGGCATTGGTGGCTGAAGATAGCATGTTGCCCCAGGAGGCATCGGGCTGTTGAATGCCGAGACCGATAAAGCTGAGGGCCGACTCGGAGAGAATGTAGCCGGGAATGGCTAGGGTGGCTGAGATAATCACATAGGTGGCGGTCTGGGGCAAAATGTGACGCAAAATAATGTGTAGCGATCGCCCGCCCATGGCCTGGCTGGCCTGGACAAAGGTGCGCTCCTTGAGGGATAGCACCTCGCCGCGAATGATTCGGGCTAAACCGGTCCAGCCGATAAACGACAAAATGAGAACAATTAATAAAAACCGCTGGGAGCTGCTCAGCCCTGCTGGTAGCACCGCCGCTAGGGTAACTAAGAGGAAAAACCCTGGAATGGTCATAATCACCTCGACAAATCGCATGATTACCGTGTCGATAGCGCCGCCAAAGTAGCCGGAAATGCCGCCAATGAGTAACCCCAGTGGGAAGGTGATAATGATGCCGACCAGGCCAATGCTGAGGCTGATACGCCCCCCGTGGATCAGACGGCTGAGCTGGTCGCGGGCCGATTCGTCGGTGCCAAAAATATTCCACCGGCCCTCGCCAACGGTGCCAAACAGATGCCGGTCAAAGGTAATCCCTCGAAACAGCTCTACTTCTTCGAGCTGCATGGAGTCTTCAAAGGAAATGCTTTGCACAAAGGGCAGCTTGAGCTGAAACAGGTTGTATTCTGAGCCTTTGACCCACAGACGAATCGGTGATGGGGCCGAAAAATCTGTCATCATTTCCCGCTCACCGGTTTCAATATCCACCGACCCCTGGGTGGCGGGATACACATGGGGGCCGATAAACCGCCCGGAGGTTTGGTCTCGCCAGTAGACCGTAGTGGGGGGCAGCAGCGACCCGTTGGCCTGCTGCTCGTAGGGACCGTAGGGGGCCGTCAGCTCTGCAAAAGCGACGGTCAGGTAGAAAATGATCAGGACCGTGGCTCCAAACTTGGCCAGGGAGTTTTGTTGGAGTTTTTTCCACCAGGTGGATGCCATGGGGGTACGGGAGCTACGTGGGTATTGCAGATATTCTAAGCTGTCTGATGCGAGGCGACTAGCATGGAGCCAATCCCCTCGTTGGTAAAGGTTTCGAGTAGGAGGGAGTGGGGCACCCGTCCGTCGATGATGTGGGCACCGTGTACCCCTTGGGCCAGGGCGCGCACACAGCAGTTGACCTTGGGAATCATACCGCCGGAGACAACGCCAGAGTCGATCAGGGCGCGGGCTTCTTGGATATCGAGCTTGTTGTAGAGAGTAGAAGCGTCGTGGTAGTCCTTGAGAATGCCGGGGGTATCGGTCAGGAGGATGAGCTTTTCGGCTCCGAGGGCGGCGGCTAGCTCACCGGCAACGGTGTCGGCATTGATATTGTAGGACTGGCCGTCGGCGGCGGCGGACACGCTGGAGATAATGGGAATATAGTCGGCGTTTACCAGGGACTTGACCAGTTTGGGTTCGATCCGGTTGACTTCGCCCACAAAGCCGATGCCCGTTGCTCCCTGGGGCCGGGCGGTGATCATGTTGCCGTCTTTGCCACACAGGCCAACGGCGCTGCCGCCAGCGGCGTTGACTAGGCCGACCAGCTCTTTGTTGACCCGACCCACCAGGACCATTTCCACCACATCCATGGTGGGGGCGTTGGTGACCCGGAGACCGTCTTTAAACTGGGGTTCAATGCCGAGCTTATCAAGCCAGGTGTTGATTTCGGGGCCGCCGCCGTGGACCAGTACGGGGTGAATACCCACGCAGGCCATAAACACAATGTCGCGAATGACCTTGTCTTTGAGGGTGTCGTCTTTCATGGCGGCACCGCCATATTTGACGACAACGGTGCGGCCTTGAAACTTTTGGATGTAGGGCAGGGCTTCGCTGAGGATTTGGACGCGGCTGGCGGCGGTTTGCATGGGGGCTAACGGCTGATAGTACTACTGGGGGCAGGGTTTTGGGCGACCAGGGTTTGCAGGGTGGTGAGGGTGCGCTGTGCGATCGCATCTACCTTTTCCCCCGGTTGAAAGACAACGGTTGCATCGGCCTGGGCGTAGCGCGGCTGCCGCTGTGCTAACAGGGTGGTAAGTTTTTGGCGCAGGTTGCCATCCTGGAGCAGGGGACGCGACTTGTCGCGCTGTAGCCGTTGGAGCAGCTCATCCACCGATACACTGATCCACACCACCAGCCCCGACTGCAGATAGCTCCAGTTTTCGGGTTTGACTACCATGCCGCCGCCGGTGGCGACCACCGTGTGGGTATAGGGAGCCACCTGGGCTAGGACCTGGGTTTCAATCGCTCGAAAAGCGGCTTCGCCCTGGTCTGCAAAAATGTTGCTAATGCTTTGGCCAGCGGCCTGAACAATCACATCGTCGGTGTCGATAAAGCGATAGTTGAGGGTGTGGGCCAGCTGTTTGCCGATGGTGGTTTTACCGGCACCCATCATACCCACCAGGTAGATGCTGGTGCCCTTAAGGAACTCTGCGGTCATGCCCATGTGCGTTTTTTAACCCACTTATTATCGGTCTAATCGGCCCGATCTAAAAGCGCCTGCCACAGTCGCCGGGTGCCGCCGTCGCCGCTATAAAACAGCAGATCGATCAGCAGCTGGCAGGCCAGTTTTTCTAAGGTTTGGGGAGATACGTCCTGCTCCATACGCTCGGTGTAGGTGTTGCTAAAACGGTCCAGATAGTCCCCAAGAACGGCGACCCGGTGGGGGGGAGTCCCGGCGGCGGTCGCTTTTTCTAAGGCGGTGACGGCTTTATAAACCAGGGACCGGTGCTGACTTGCCAACTGAGCTGTGATCAGCGCCAGGGCGCGGGCTTCGTCCACATCTAGCTTTTTGCGTCCCTGGCCCTTACGCAGCGGGCTCGACTGGCGCAGCCGCCACAGGCTGACCCGGTCCGAGAGCAGGGTATCTAACTGGAGCGCCTTGGCCTGCTCAAGGATAGCCTCTGACCCAATACCCACCAGCGTTTCTAGGGCAAGCAGCACTAAATCAAGCTGGCCCTTGATGGAGCGTAACTGGTCGGGGGTGAGGTTAGGGGACACCGTCAGGCAAGATCGTGCATTGAGTTAGCCACGTTGTAGTTTAGCGTCGCAGCGGCCCCTGCAATGAATTCCGCACCTGGGGGTGGCTCTGTAAAGATTTTGTCGAACATAGTTGAAAATTTATCCGTATCTGATTGGGAAATCACGAATACCTTAACTAGGGGCGAACATGATCTTGCCAGTATCCGGTCTGTCCGGGAACAAGCCGAGTACGCAATCTACCCTCAAGGCAATTGCTAAAACGGAGCGAATTATGAGTCTCGCCAGCGTTATTGAGGCTTACACCCAACGGTTGCTTGCATGGGAAAAGCCGATTACACCGACTGTCCTCAAAGCCATTGCCGATGAGGTGGGGATTACCGCTGGGGAGCTGGCATCCATCGCTCAGACGGCGCAAACCCATCTCACCCGAGGTCTGGACTATTTAGAACTGGGTCAATTTGAGCAGGCCATTACCGAACTAAACCAGGCCAATGCCCTAGAGCCGGTCAATCTAGAGGTGCTACACGCCCTGGCCAATACCTATAGCCGACGCTACGCCCAGACGCACCGCGGGGCTGATAAGCACCAGGCCACGCTCATCGCCAAACGGTGTGTGCAACTTAGCCCCGGTGACAAAAAGGCCCTGACCCTACTAAAACGCCTTGAGCGCGTCGATGCTCCCCAAAACCTATCCGGGTCGACCAAGCCAAATTTCTTTCTTTTAATTTTTTTCCTAGAGAATATTTTTACCCTGGCCAGGCTATCCCGGCGGGCAAAAACCAAGATTGCTGTTTTGATTCTCTTTTTGCAGCAGCCTGTTACCCTCCCCCAGCTGCCCGGATGGGTCAGTTTCAAAACGGCCCTGGTAACCGGGGGCATCGTATTTTTGGGAGTGGGTGCGGTGGGTGTAGAGAATCTGCGGGCGTTTTCTGAGCCGGCCTTGAGTACCCTGATTCCGGGCTGGGCTGCCCAGGAGCCATCTGGCCCAGCCGATATTATCCCAGGCGACAAATTTGACCCAGGCCCCAATATCCCGGTCAAGTTTGAGCATCCGGGGCTGCTGATTGAACCGAAGCTGTCGCGTCTGGGGGAATATGACGGTGAAGCTTACTACAAGTTTTATGGCGCGGTGATCAACGACAGCGGTCAAGAGGTCAGAAAGCTAAATCTCAAGGTGGAATTTTTAGATGGGGATGGCGTTGCGATCGCTACTCTCAATGAAACAACTCTCACGGAGGGGGATGCCATTATCCGCCACGGCGATACTCGCTCCTTTAGACTGTTCCACAAAATTACACCGGAGCTGATTAGCGTTCGGGTCAGCGTGGTTGAGATTGAGCAGGTGGTGGGGTGGTTCCCTTGGTTGCCGACTGCTTAGGGATGGGGGTGAGATAAAAGATTGGTTTTTTTGGGGAAGGGAAAGGGGAAAGGGGAAAGGGGAAAGGGGCTTATTGGGGGGCTTAGAGCTGGGGTGGGGCTGTTGTTCAATAAGACTTTATTCAACTTGTTTTGATTTTCATCCGTATCTATGGCGAGGTTCGGGAATGGATGGGAAACGGCCGCTTTGGCTAATCAGTGATGTCACGGAGTGAACCCCATGGATCGAGATCGGGTTATTCAGGACTATATTCAGCGGCTGCTTACCTGGGAAACACCCTTGAGTCAGGGAACGATGGCGGCCATTGCCAGGGATGTGGGCATTACCAAAGCGGAGTTAGATACCATCCGGCTCCAGGCCCAGTCCTACCTCACCCGTGGTCGCAGCTATCTGGAATTTGGCCGGTTAAATGATGCGATTACTGAGCTTACCCAGGCGGCCACGCTACAGCCAGCAAATTTGGACGTGCTCCATACCCTGGCCAGTGCCTATAGCCAACGCTACACCCGCCAAAAAGATTTGAGCGATCAGCAGCGAGCGCTGGTAATTGCCCAGCGCTGCGTTGACCTTAAACCCGATGATAGGGAAGCTAGGGGATTAATTGACCTGTCAGAGCGCCGGATCAGTGGTAACCTGCTGGCCCTGCTTACCCGGCGACAGCTTGCCATCTTGGCCGGTACCCTGGTGGTCGTGGGGGCGGGTACCGTGGGGATGGGGCATTTGCCCATGTTTTCGGATCCGATTCCCCAGGGACCGGCACCGGGAACGATCATTCCGGGGGCTGGCACCGTCCCTGGGGGGGCTGGCTCCAGCGGTGATGATAGTGAAACTAGTGAAACAGATGGCGCAACGGCTGACTCGCCGGGTGGCAAGACTACCCCAGCAGAAGATGGTAGCCCGGTGATTACCCTGTCGTCTGCCACTACTATTCCGATCTTATTTGACTATTCTGACCTGCGGGTGGAAGCTCGACTGTCGCAGCTGGGTGACTACGACGATGCGACCTACTACAAGCTGCAAGGGGTGCTCCTTAACGATAGCGACCAGGAGCTTAGCCAGCTCAGCTTTACGGTTGATTTTTTGGATTCTAATAATGTTGCGATCGCAGCCACCACCCACACTACGTTGACCAGCCGCGATGCCAGCCTCCGCCCGGACGATACCCGCGCCTTTACCCTGGTCCAAAAAATCACCCCCCAGCTGGACGCTGTCCGGATAACGGTGACTAACATAGAGCAAACCCCTGCCCGCCGTACCTATGTGCCACCCACCACCATTCGCTATGGCTGGGGACAGGAGCCACCCGATGCCATTAGCTTTGACCTGGTGAGCCGCAGCGAACAGCGGGGGGACCCTGCCAGCCAAACCCCGTTTAATGGCGAATGGGTGCTGGTTAATACTGGCCCCGACCCGATTAATCTGCTCACCCTGAGGGCGGATTTTTACGACCCTAGCGCTCAGCTGATGCAGAGCGAAGAAATTGCCGCCATTGGCGATGATGCGCCGCTGCTACCGGGGGAAACTCGGCCTTTTCGGGTGATCAAAACCCTGGCCGGAGACTATGGGCGCTATCAGGTGACGGTGCTAGCGGCGGAGTAAGCCCCCATTTCTCTTCATAATGGCGCTACATTTTGTAAGGTACCTCTGGCTTGAGACCCTAGCATTGCCCTGGGCGGAGCCGAGCACCGACACCCCCTACACCTATCCCCATGGCGAGAGATCTGCGCGAATTTATTAACCTAGTGGAAAAACGCGGCCAGCTACGTCGCATTAAAGCCCTGGTCGACCCTGAGCTAGAAATTGCAGAAAT
>JBCCAQ010000269.1:0-7208 GCA_039814735.1 Cyanobacteria bacterium P01_A01_bin.15 | reverse complement strand
TTGGCAGATGAAGATTGACGATGCACGCTACAAGTTAGACTCTATCTATCCCAAAATTAAGTCTTGACGATGCACTAGTGCTTTTGGACCTAATTTTTTTGAATTTTGATTTCTTCTAGGCTATAGTGCATTTGTTCACGCTATATGTAGCGTCAGCTAACCTCAAATTAAGGTTGTGTCTATGGCCAATTCCCTAGCTCAACGTGCGATCGCATTCCTAATCGACCTCTCTGAACGCGGTGAAATCAACCCGTGGGATGTCAATGTCATTGATGTGGTTGATCGGTTTCTCAAAAGCCTCAAAGAACAAGCGCCCGTTGCCAACCACGGGCGTTCGCCCTACGAGCAAAACCTTTCCGAATCGGGTCAGGCTTTTCTCTACGCCTCCATGCTGGTGCTGCTCAAGGCCGACACCCTGATCCGTACCGAAATAGAAGAAGAGGTCACGGATTTTGAAGAGGATGAGGAGTCCTTTGAACCCCAGGGCTATGGCAGACGTCTGCCCCGTAACCTAGAAAACTATATCCACCGTCGCGCCGTAGCGAGCCCACCTGAAAAGCGTCAGGTTACGCTCCAAGAGCTGATCGCCCAGCTAGAAATGATGGCCGCCGCCATGGCCAACCCCACTCCCCGCAATCGCCATAGGGGGGCTAGACCCCACTCCAAACGTCAGGCCATCAGCACCATTGCCCAGCTAGCCCACCAGGAAAATTTGTCGGAAATTGCCGACGCCCTGGCCACGTTTCTAGATCAGTACTGGGAAGAATTTGAAAGCGCCATCGCCTGGATGGACTTTGAGCGATTGCTAGAACACTGGGCCCACTTCCGCCCCGATGCCCTCGGCGGTCCCATCACCCAAGAACTGACCGACGACGACTACCGTCACGAAAAAGTCGGTGTATTTTGGGGGCTACTGTTTTTGTCCTCCCAATCTAAGGTGGAGCTTGCCCAGGAGCGCTTTTACCGTGACCTCAAGGTCCGACAGTTAAACGAAGTTACGCTAGCTGATGTGCCCGCCTATGTGCTGCCCGACTAGGGCTGTGTCAAACTGCCTGCAGGTCAATAAAATTCAACATTTATCCGGGGGTCTGTGAGGCAGCAATGAAGACCATCAAGATGCGTGGGTATACTGTAAACACTCTTGTTACCATCTTGACGTTGCCGAGCTTTTCATTTTTGGCCCGCGCCAGACCCCGTTGGCAATGGCAAATCTTAGAATGCTAGGGTTTGTTCTACAGTCGCTCTTACCGAATCATGGATGGGAGCCATTCCCCTATTGCCGTTGCTGATTATTTCCATCAGCAGCGTTTGTTTATTTTTATCTGTTAGCTGTTAATTAAGGAATAGAGAGAGTATTTATGAAAGCCATGATCTTGGCCGCAGGGAAAGGTACTCGTGTACGTCCGATTACATACACCATTCCAAAGCCGATGATCCCCATCCTGCAAAAGCCAGTGATGGAGTTCCTATTAGAGCTACTCAAGCAGCACGGCTTTACTCAAGTCGTCGCTAACGTTAGCCACCTTGCTAATGAAATTGAAGGATATTTTAGAGACGGCCAGCGCTTTGGCGTCGAGCTAGCCTATTCGTTTGAAGGGCGGATTACCAACGGCGAACTGGTGGGGGATGCCCTGGGGTCTGCTGGCGGTATGCGCAAGATTCAGGACTTTTCTCCATTTTTTGATGATACGTTTGTGGTCCTTTGTGGAGATGCCCTAATCGATCTCGATCTGACCGAGGCGGTCCGACAGCATAAGGAAAAAGGCTCCATCGCCACCATTGTGATGAAGTCGGTTCCCATCAAACAGGTGCCTAGCTACGGTGTGGTGGTGACCGACGACACTGGCCGGATCAAGTCATTTCAAGAAAAGCCGACGGTCGAAGAAGCCCTGAGCACCGATATCAACACCGGTATTTATATTTTTGAGCCTGAAATCTTTAATTACATCCCGTCAGGTCAGGAGTTTGACATCGGTGGCGACCTATTTCCAAAGCTAGTCGCTGCCAATGAAGCCTTCTATGGCATCACCATGGAATTTGAGTGGGTGGATATTGGTAAGGTGCCCGACTACTGGCAGGCGATTCAAGACGTTTTGACCGGACAGGTCAAAGGGGTCACGATTCCGGGTCAAGAAGTCAGACCGGGGGTATATGCCGGTCTCAATGTGCAGGCCAATTGGGACAAAATCAATATTGAAGGTCCTGTTTACATTGGCGGTATGGCCAAGATCGAAGACGGTGCTACCATCATTGGTCCCAGTATGATTGGCCCCAACTGCTGTATCTGCAGCGGTGCCCTGGTGGATAAAAGTGTGATCTTTGAATACTCACACATTGGTCCCGGTGTGCGTCTGCTCAATAAGCTGGTATTTGGCCGCTACTGTGTGGACAAGACCGGTGCCTCCATCGATATGAAAGCAGCGGCCCTAGACTGGTTGATTACCGATACCCGTCAGGAGGTTCTAGCTGAGCCGCCCATCGAGCATCGGGCCATTACCGAATTGCTCAATGAAGTCGTCGCCTAAAGCCAACGAGCCGGTGCGATCGCACCGGCTCAAAACCGTTAGTTACTCCTCCCCAAGAGGGGCCGCATACCGGGCAGAGCCGCCAGCTGCAATGGAAATGAGGACCACGGCTATGAGCGATCGCACCGTCAGCGTTTCTCCCAAAACCAAAAAACCAGAGGTCGCTGCCAGCATTGGCTCCACACTTAGCAATACACCAAAGGCGTTGAGCGGCAGACGCCGCAGGGCAACTAGCTCAATAGCATAGGTGATCGAAGACAGGGCCGCCACCGCCGTGGCCGTCACCAACAACCGTCCGTCGAGTAGGGCCGTGCCCGCAGCACCCACCCCAATGGGCATCAGCATACAGGCACCAAAGACCATGCCCCAGGCTAGCCCATCAATGCCTGGCACCACCTGGCCCGTTGCTGCCGCCAGTAAAATATAGCCAGCCCAGGCCAGCGCTGCCATACAGGCAAAGCCTAGACCAATCGGATCCAACCCACTGCCCTGCATCGGTGCTAGCAGGATTACCCCCAGGGCCGCCAGCGCCACCCAGACTACATCTAGCCACCGCCGCGACTTGATAACCGCCAGGCCCAGGGGGCCTGTAAATTCAATCGCAACGGCCACCCCCAAGGGAATGCGATCGATGGCCAGGTAAAACGACGTATTCATGATGGTTAGCATCCCACCGTAGGCCATTACCAGGGGCCAATGGGCGCGGGTTGCCTGCCAGCGGGGTCGCCAGAGCACACACAGCAAAAGTGCCGATAGGGCCACCCGTAAAAATACGGTCCCCAGGGGACCAGCCAACACAAAAACGGACTTGGCCAGGGCGGACCCAATCTGCACCGTTACCCCTGCCAAAATAACCAGCGTCGGTGCCGGGATACGAGCTGCCAATGATTTCATAGATGTGTAGAGGCTGGGGGGCTTGTCCCTGCCGAGGAACGTTCAACCCTGACAGCATACTAGGCAGCAGGGGCCTTAAGATCGCCATTGGGGCTGGGCTCGCGTGTTTCAGGCAGCTTGCATAGGGCCAACAGCTGGGCCGGAGACAGCCGTCCCTGTAGGTATAGCAACCAGACGCGATCGCAAGCAACCGTTTCTTTTGACATGATTTCACCCTCCTTAGAACTAACAGGGCTAAATCTACCCTAGCGATGCTCCGTAAAACGGGGAGGTTAGAGGTGCCAACTATAACATCGGCTGTCTTGGGCTTTTAGGCTCAAACGCTCATCCTTATCTTCTGTCCTACAAGGGCTAGGACCGTTTTTCCTGACGGTTTACGCCGCCTACGATTGTTTGTTGATGGTGCGTGATAGCCATAGCGAACCCACAACACCAGCAAAGTGCGAAATCAAGGTATTGATGGTCGCCTGTACCAAAAATACATCCAGGGGTTCTACCGCCAGGGTCGGATTGGTGATGGCCACATTGGACTGGGGCTGAGAAATAACCTTAAGCATCAGGGCACCAACGACGCCCCCCGCCCCCAGTAACCCAAAAAACATGCCCAAGACGCTGATGATCAGTCCCGTGGCGATCATCTGGGCCGCATTTTTAGGTTTGGGTCGAATATCGGGATTGCTGGTTTTAAGCCTGCGGGCAAATCGCGTATATTGAAATGCCCAGAACGCCCCCACATACACCGCCCCTAGACCCAGGGCCGCCAGCAAAAAGCCGCCGCCTGCCGCTGCATTTTCAGCCCCGCCCCGACTGACGGACTGAATACCTAGTAGCGATGTGACAAATAGCAGCGTCGCAATAACGCCACTGACCACCTGTACCCAAAAGCTGAGCCAGCCCACTAGGCGAAAGTTATTGGCAATCCGACGCACCGCCGGGGGTAATGAGTAACCAAGTTCACCGGTCATAATAGGTTCTAGAAGCGTTCCCATATCTTAGGCATGGTTGCCGCCATTGGTAAACCTTTGGCTCTAGGTGCCCAGTATAGATGCCCGATCTAAACATCTTTTGGATATCCCTTAGACATCCCCACAGGCATAAAGCTACATATACTTATCCAACAGTAGCTTTAACCTATCTTTGGCGGCGGCGGGGGCTGTGTCTAACGGTGTAATCACCGCATACTTTAGGGCCGAGTGGGCCTCCGATGTGGGTGGGCTTGTCGTTAGCCGACTGACCACATCCCGAATCACCAGCTGAGCATTGACCGCATTTTTTTGTAGATTACCGATTACCATTTCCACGGTCACGCTGTCGTGGTCCGGATGCCAGCAGTCATAGTCGGTGGCCATGGCCAGGGTGGCGTAGGCCATTTCCGCCTCCCGCGCCAGTTTCGCCTCGGTTAGATTGGTCATGCCAATCACGGTGGCTCCCCAGCTGCGGTACAGGTTGGATTCCGCCTTGGTGGAAAAAGCAGGTCCTTCCATACACACATAGGTTCCCCCCCGATGGAGCTCGACGCCTTCTAAATCGAGGCTTTCAACCGCATCTCCCAGGACCGCCGCCAGGTGTTTACAAATGGGGTCGCCAAAGGCGATGTGGGCGACGATGCCCCCCCCAAAAAAGGTGGCCGTTCGGTGTTGAGTTCGATCAATAAACTGGTCAGGAATGACCATATCTAACGGTTTTACCTCTTCCTTGAGGGAGCCGACCGCCGATGCGGAAATCAGATACTTTACCCCAAGGCTTTTCATGGCATAGACATTGGCTTGAAACGGCAGCTCCGTTGGTATTAGACGATGCCCACGACCGTGGCGGGCTAAAAAAGCAACCGAAGTGCCATCCAATCTTCCGCAAATAAGGGCGTCGGAGGGACTGCCAAACGGGGTATCTATGCTGACTTCTTCCACATCGGTAAGGGCGTCCATTTGATAGAGACCGCTGCCGCCTATGATGCCGATATCTGCCTGGGCCATGGGAATAATTTGAAACTGCCTGCGGGCTAACCAATGTGGCCTAACCCGCAGGCAATGGTACAGGAGATCACCTTAGAAAAGCTGATCTTTTGGAATCTGTTTATAGATGAGACGGCGATGGGCTACGCGAGTCCCACCAGCTTTTCACTCAGCTCCCACAGGCGTCGAGCTTTTATATCATCGAGGGCTTCGTTGGACATTTCCTGTACAAAGGACTTGCGTCCCTCCTGCTGGCGGTTACCCCAGCTCCAGTAGTAGCCAGATTTCTCATAGCCAGGGTCAGCAGCGACAGCCGCCACGCGATCGCCTGCGGTCGCCTCGGTCACATATCCCTTGGTAATGTTCTTTTGGAACCAGGGGAAGATCGTGCGAAATGCGGAGTAGTGATTGCGAAATAGGGCCGTTTCGGCGACGCAGCCGGGGTAGAGCGAACTAAACACAATATCGGTGGACTCGCCGTAGCGCCGGTGCAGCTCGCGCATCGTGAGCACGTTGCAAAGCTTACTATCCTTGTAGGCTTTACCTGGCTTAAACTTTTTGCCATTGGCCATGGTGACAGGGGCCTTAAAACCCTGCTCAAATCCTTCCATGTTGCCTAGATCCGGCGGTGCAGGAATGGGGATTTTACCGCCTAGCTCCTTGGGATTGGCCGTGACGGTGCCGAGGATGACCAAGCGGGGGTGGGAGGATTTCTTTAAATCCTCCAGCATGAGATTACACAGCAGAAAGTGGCCTAGATGGTTGGTGGCCATGCTCAGCTCGTAGCCGTCTTTGCTGCGCATGGGTTCTTTGAGCAGGGGCAGATAGACCGCCGCGTTGCAGACCAGCGAATCTAAGGTTTTGCCGCTGGCGCGAAACTCATTTACAAAGTTGTGGACGCTACCTAAGCTTGCCAGATCAAGCTTCATGATGGTGTAGCTGCCCTTGGCCAGGCCAACTTCTTTCGCGACCTTTTCAGTTTTGGGCAGATCGCGACAGGCCATCACCACGTGCCAGCCCCGATCGGCCAATGCCTTGGCTGCGTAAAGACCAACGCCGGAGGAGGCCCCGGTAACTACCGCTGTTGATTGCTGAGATGGGTCCATGGGTATTGATGTCTAAAAGCGTGTCTAAAGCGTTATTAATCATGAGTAGTCTAGGATCTCACATGGTTGAGCGGTAACGGTTATCCGAAATAAACCTTAAGCAATGTGGCCCAAGGTTATGGACTGTGGGGATGTGTAAAGAAAGCTTAAGCAACCGCCCAATAAAATAGCGTAGCTGCGACATGTCGCGGCTACGCCGTATTAACTGAGGTTAGATATTTTGTCTGAAAACCCTGAGCTACATCAGCAAAATTTAAAGCTAGGCAGCCACTTTCTCTTTAAATGCTTTCCCGGCCGAGAAGGCGGGTACCGTGGTTGCTGGAATTGTCATTGTCTCACCTGTCTTGGGATTGCGACCCTCACGCTGTTTGCGATCGCGAGGTTCAAAGCTACCGAACCCAACTAGGGTCACTTTGTCGCCGCTGGAAACAGCCTCCATGATGGAATCAATCGTCGCCGATACTACAGCATCCGCAACCTTTTTCGAAACACCGGCCTTTTCAGCTACCGTATCTAGCAGTTCACCTTTGTTCATAGCAAGAGAAATCAATACTTCCAGGTATTTCTAGCACAAGTCCAAATAGAACGCAAGTACTAAATCCATTAAAACGATTGTGATACAGCGATTTCCGCATCACCACCATCGATTTATGGAAACTGAGTTTACAGTAGCTCAATTAAACCGGTGTTTTCTGTAAATCAGGTTTTTCTTCAGGTAATATTGCGCCTTC
>JBCCAQ010000312.1:0-5412 GCA_039814735.1 Cyanobacteria bacterium P01_A01_bin.15 | reverse complement strand
CCCAGCAGGTCGAGTCCTGGTTCCATGCGGCCTTTATCGATGCCTATGACTGGGTGATGCAGCCCAATGTGATTGGCATGGGCCTGTTTGCTGATGGCGGTACCCTAGCAACCAAACCCTACGCGGCCTCGGCAAACTATGTAAACCGCATGAGCGACTATTGCAAAGGCTGTCGGTACAACCCTAAGGCCCGTACCGGTGAAAATGCCTGTCCATTTAACTTTTTTTACTGGGATTTTTTGGCTCGCCACCGCGACAAACTACAAACCCAAGGGCGGATGAGTTTTATTTTGAAGCACCTAGATAAAATGCCTAGCGAAGAATACGACGCCATTCGAGAACAGGCCCGCCGGTGGCATCAGCCATCGGTAGCTTTGGGTTCTAGGGATGGGGCTGGGTAGCCCAATGTGCGATCGCAAGCTGCAGCGCTTCTACCACAATTGTATTCATGGACTGTTCCTTGGTAGAGGCCAGTCGTTGAATGGCCTGTTTTACCCGAGGCGGCACATAGATGGTCATCTGTTCGGTCGGCATAGAACGTTTTGTAGTGGAACACCTTAGGGGAAAGTTTAAACCACTCAATTATGGGGAAATACCCGCAAATGGCCGATCTTTATAGCAAAAAGGCGCAGATGGTTCTGTTCTAAAAAATGGCGAGACGTGGAGCCTAATAAACATTGTTTCCTAAGAGAGTTTGCGCCAAACCAGAGGCAGGAGAGTTTGAAAGTAAACCGGCAGCCCATTCGAAACAACAACAACTGTGCAACTTTCCCAGGGTGCACTACCCTTAAAACATTCGGATCATCGCCTTCACCATGTCTAATAAGCCCCCCGTTATCGACATCGACCCGGCCACGCTGCTGTTTATTGGCTGCCTGGTCATTCTGCTACCCCTAATATTTACCGGTTTTCTGTCCCAGTAGCTGCCCGATCCAGCGCGTAGTCTAACGCTGAGCGCAGTTTGTGCACTACATAGAGATCCTCACGGCCCAGACGGGCAACCCCCCGGAGCACATAGCTCCGATAGCGCTCCGGTAGACCCACCCGCGCCATCAGCTGCTGCAACAGCCGTTTGAGGCTAGCGTATTCCGCCGGGGCCATGGCCTCGCTATTGAGACGCTGGTCGGTAATTTGTACCTGGGTTTGGGGGGCGGCGAGGACAAAGCTATAAACCATCACCGCCTGGGCTAGATTAAGGGACGGCTGCAGCTGGTACTGGGGCACTGTTGTCAGCAGGTCGCAGACTTCAATATCAGAAGTTTTGAGACCGGAGCGTTCGCCACCAAAGACAAGGGCGGTGCGACGGAGCCATTCTCCCTTGGCCTGGAGCGTGGCGGGCAGGTCACGCACGGAGGTGTAGTGGTGTTTTTCATAGCGGTGGCGGGCGGTGGTAGCACAGACAAGGTCGCAGTCCTGGGTGGCGGCGACCAAGGTATCGTAGACCTGGGCTGTGTGCAACACATGCTGCGAGCCATGGGCCAGCGCGAGGGCTTTTTCGCCCAGGTGACTGGCCTGGGGACGCACCAGGCGCAGGGTGCCGTATCCCATGGTGTGCATGGCACGGGCGGCGGCTCCAATATTCTCGGCTTCTTCGGAGTCGACCAGCACAAAGATAACTTCCATAGGGTCTTGTTGTCGGGGTGGAGCCATGGATCTGTTGGGTTTTATGACTTCAACGCCAGTCTAGGTGTAACTCTCAGCTTGGAGATTAAACATTTCCGCATACCGGCCGTGCTGGGTAATAAGCTGGGTGTGGGTGCCCACTTCGGTGATTTTGCCATGTTCTAGCACCACAATGCGGTCGGCCATGCGAACGGTGGAGAACCGATGGCTGACTAGAAAGGTCATTTTTCCTTGGGTGAGCTGCCGGAAGCGTTGGAACAGATCGTGCTCTGCGATCGCATCCACCGCCGCCGTCGGTTCATCCAGGATCAAAATCTGGGCATCGCTCATAAAGGCCCGCGCCAGACCAATTTTTTGCCACTGGCCACCGGAAAGATCCACACCCCCTGAAAACATTTTGCCAAGGATGGTTTGGTAGCCGTCGTCTAGCCCATCAATCACGGCTGTGGCTCCAGCCCCCTTGGCAGCCTGGGTGACCAGTCCCAGATCCTGCCGCCGGGGCAAATTACCAAAGCCAATATTGTCTTGGACATCGAGGGCATAGCGGGCAAAGTCTTGGAATAAAATCCCAATCTGGCTGCGCAGAGACCCCAGGGAAAACTGCTGTAGGGGTACGCCGTCGATCATAATCTGACCCTGATCAATATCGTAGAGACGGGTCAGCAGCTTTAACAACGTGGTTTTACCGGAGCCGTTAAGCCCCACCAGGGCAATACACTCCCCTGGTGCGACCGTCAGGTTGATGCCCTTGAGGGTGGGGTGTTCTGAACCGGGGTAGGTAAAGTACACATCTTGAAACCGCAGTCCCTGCTGCATGGGTTTAGGAAAGGGCTGGGGCCGTCGGGGACTGACCACCTGGGGGGCAATATCTAGCAGCTCAAAGTACTGAGAAACATAGAGATTGTACTCATAGAGTGTGGCCAAACTTAGCAAAATCGATTCAATCAGTCCCTGGGCCTGCTGAAAGGCCCCCGCATACAGGGTCAGATCGCCCAGGGTGACCAGTCCTTGGATGGTTTGCCACAGCACCAGACCATAGGCTCCATAAAAGCCAATGCCCCCCAGCAGCTCAATACTCAGCTGGGCTAGGGACTGCTGCTGGGCCAGCCGTCGCGACTCCTGGTTAAACTCATGGCGAATGGTGCGGTACTGTTCCACCATATGCTCCCCCAGGTTAAACAGCCGCACTTCTTTTACATACTTAGGATCGGTGAGCACTTGGTAAAAATAATCCGCCAGACGGCGAGACGGCGTTTGTCGTCGGTTTAGCCAAAACCGACGATAGGAGTACCGAATCCCCACCCAAAAAGTGGGTAATACGCTCACCAGCAGCAGCGCCATCACGCTGGGGCTAAACCGCAACAGCAGGGTTAGTAGCCCCACTAGTCGGGTAATCGAGCCCAGCAGTCGCGAGAGCAGCTCTACCACCCGCAGCGGATAGTTGCTACCACTCTGCTGCGCCCGATTGAGCACATCGTGAAATTCAGACGACTCATAGTGGGCTAGGTCTAGCCGCATGGCTTGCTGAAGCAGCTGCACATTGGCATGGAGCAAAAACTGATCGTTGAGCACCCGGCTAACGTAGTTATCTAGCTGGCTGAGCACCTCCCCCACCAGCAGCAGCCCCAGACCAGCCGCCAGCAGCAGCGATAGATAGGAGGTAAAGCCACCCCCATCACTCGCTAAAATCAGCACCACTTGATCGACTATCAGCTTACTGATGTAAAGCTGTCCTACCGGCACCAGAGCGCCGACCAGTGTGAGCATAATGCTAACGATCAGCCAGCCCGGAGAGGCCAACCACACTAGCTGAACCAGCCGGGGCGTATTACCCAACAGACTCAGGATTTCTTGGTAGTAGCGACGCAGGCGGGGCAGGGGGTTGGAAAGGGCAAAAATCACTGGCTTTAGGGAAAAGAGCAGGAAAAACAGGAACGAGACTCTAGATCTTAGCGTTTTCTCCCGTTCTCTTCTTTTTTAATCTCCCATGAACCTAGGTTTGCACCAGCCCCAGCTTGATGGCTTTGACAATGGCCTGGGTGCGGCTGCGGACTTCGAGCTTGTCAAAGATAGCGGTAAGGTGAGCTTTGACCGTTGCTACCGTAATGTACAGCTGCTTGGCAATTACCTCGTTGGAGGCTCCCTGGACCAGCCAATCCAGCACCTCTTGCTCCCGTTCCGTCAGACGTATTTTTGCCCGAGCTTGAAAATGACGACCCAAATTAGCGTGAAAGAGTCGAAAAAATCCGGTGGCCAACTCTGGATCTAGATAAATTTCATCCTGTAGTACCGTACAAAGCGCCTCATGGAGCTGGGAGGTCACCTTGTCCTTGATAATGTAGCCCTTAGCGCCTGCCTGCATCGCTCGGAAAATCCATTCGTCTTCTCGGTGGGCAGATAGGGTCAGCACCCGCGTCTCTAACATCAGGCCATTAAGCCGTTCTAAAACGCTAGACCGCTGCTGCTATCTAGCTCCATGTCTAGTAGGGTAATCTGCGGGCGATGGGTTTCCACCAGTTGAATCGCCTGTTTTACCGACGCGGCCTCGGCCACAACTTCAAAAACAGCGGGGCCGTCGGTATAAAAACTGAGTAAGGTACGCAGCCCCTGTCTAAACTCAGTATGGTCATCAACTAACAAAACAGACACGGCATCAGTCATTGCGGATGCACCTAAACGGGTAGAAGTAATGGGTTGCTAGCCCCTTAGCGTGGTAAAACAATGGAAAACTGTGTCCCCCCCTGGGAAAGGGTTTCGGCCCGAATACTGCCCTGGTGGTCGAGGATGATCTTTTTGGCAATGGCAAGACCAAGCCCGGTGCCCCCAGCACGTTTTGAATAAAAGGGATCAAACACAGCTGACTCGGTCCCAGCGAGTCCTGGCCCCTGGTCACGAATGCTCACCAGGGTCTCGTGTTGAGAAAGATGCCAATCAACGGTAATGGTGCCGCCAGCGGGGCTAAAGTGAATGGCGTTATCAAGTACATTTTGTAGTACCTGTTCAAACTGCCAGCCATCTACGGTCACAGAAACCGCCTGGGACGGATAGACAACGGTGAGCCGTTTGTCTTTGATACGTGGGGCCAACAGGGTGATTACATTTTGTAGTAATGCAGATAGCGCATATTCTTGCTGTCTGAGACAGGTCTGTTTACTACAGTTGAGTAAGTCTCCCAAATTGGATGAAATTGCTTCCGTTGTTTGACGGATACAGTCGGCCTGCTGTTTTTGAGCATTGCTTTCAGCCCCTAGGGAAATCGTTTCCGCATAGAGACGAATTAAGGATAGGGGATTTCGCAGCTGGTGATCCGCCTGTTGTAAAGTCTGTTCTAGCAAGCGGATTTTTGCCCGCTGACGCAAATTTTCCTGATGGAGGGTGAGATACTGTTGCAACAGCTGGCCGTACTCTTTAACTAGATTGCGATGTAGGCCAGAAATTCGCTGTTCTGTCCACAGCAGCAGATAGTTCCAGTGGGCATCGGTCTTGCCCAAACCACACCCATAGGCTCGGGAGTCACCGGAGCGGAGGGATAGGGGCGCGAGTTCTAAAAATGACAGATTTTCGGTTAGCCAGTGCTCCGACTCTAAATAGGACTGTACTCGGTCTGCTTCTATGTCATAACGGCGCGAAGACAGCAGGTCGCGCTTGTTTTCGAGCTGGTTCCAGCACACTAGCCAAACGTCTAGCACCGGCAGTTTTTCGCTCAGGCGATCGATTTGCGACTGGCAGAGCTGACGAATCTCAGCGGATGACACCTCCTGGCGATTACGAACTGCTGAATGGGGCGTT
>JBCCAQ010000137.1:0-13781 GCA_039814735.1 Cyanobacteria bacterium P01_A01_bin.15 | reverse complement strand
TAATACGTCGCCAGTTTTCACCCCCGCTGTCCGAGCGGAAAATGCCATCACCGTGGGTACCCAACGCCAGCACCTGGCCCTGGGCAACGGTTAGGGTAGAAAACGGTGTGAGGGTATCCAGACCTTGTACCAGCCGTCGCCAGCTATCGCCGCCGTCCATCGATTTATATAGATTCCCCCGCACCAGGGTGTAGGCCGTCCGATCGCGGCTATAGCTAGGGGAAAGCT
This sequence comes from Cyanobacteria bacterium P01_A01_bin.15, assembly GCA_039814735.1. Taxonomy (GTDB): domain Bacteria; phylum Cyanobacteriota; class Cyanobacteriia; order Phormidesmidales; family Phormidesmidaceae; genus Leptothoe. The sequence goes on along the minus strand of JBCCAQ010000137.1, from coordinate 13,553 downwards.
TGATTTGGGTGACCACGTCGTGGGGACGATGGGCCTGGGCGGGGAGAAAGGACCCGGCCATGGTTAGCAGCAAACTTAGAAATATCCAGAGCAGAGGGCCAACAACAGCGGCTGCCCTACCTGACAGGCCGAGCCTGAGGCGATGGTTAGAAAAATACATAGGAAAAGATAAATATAGGGCCCGAAAGGTTTGTGGGCCGCTTTTGGAAAAATCAAGCCGCCCAGATGCAGGCCCAGTATGCCCAGGCATTTATCAAAACTATTTCATGGGCGCTGGAGCCCAGATTTCAGGCTGCGGCCCCGGCTTTTGGGGTCTAACGTTTTTTAATAAATCTGGTACGGACACAATTTCTTTAGAGATCCTAGAAGATATGCAAAGGCGTTTTTCCACACCTTTGCAACTTTGCAACGTATGCTAAAACTAAGGCTCTAGTTGCCATGAGGTGCTGTGCCGAGGGCGATTTGATCTAAGCTCTACCAAACTCACCCAAACGCAAACTTAATCAAGGACAAGGAAGACCAATGGGGTTATTTGATCGCGTTAGCCGACTGATCCGCGCCAATGTTAACGACGCCGTTAGCAAGGCCGAAGATCCTGAAAAGATTCTTGAGCAAAGCATCATGGATATGCAGGAGGATCTGGTGCAAATGCGTCAGGCGGTGGCGGGTGCGATCGCAAGTAAAAAACGGGTAGAGACCCAGCAGGAAAAGGCCCAGTCCGAGGCTAATGTTTGGACCAAGCGCGCCCAGCTAGCCCTGCAAAAAGGGGATGAAAATCTAGCCCGAGAAGCCCTGGTACGCAAGAAAACCCATTCCGAGACCGCCACTGCGCTCAAAACCCAGCTGGACCAGCAGACCGGTTCGGTGGAGACCCTAAAACGCAACCTGATCGGTCTAGAGAGCAAGATCTCTGAATATAAGACCAAGAAAAACATGCTCAAGGCCCGAGCCAGTGCGGCCAAAGCCAACGAAAAGCTGCAGGAAACCGTGGGCAACCTCAGCACCAACAGCTCCGTGGGTGCCTTTGAGCGCATGGAAGAAAAAATCCTGGAAATGGAAGCTCGCGGTCAGGCGGCGGCAGAGCTGGCCGGTGCCGACCTGGAAAGCCAGTTTGTCAGCCTAGAAGCCGGTGGCGATGTGGACGACGAACTGGCCGCCATGAAAGCCCAGCTGACGGGGGGCTCCGTCAACCAGGAAGCGCTGCCCCCGGCTGACGCCCAGCCGGTGGATGCCCCCGTTGATACGGCGGTGGATGCCGAGCTAGAAGCCCTAAAGCAAGAGTTGGATAACCTATAGCCATGCACTTTGCCCACCGTCTTACCCCCCTCCAGACCAATGTATTTGCCGATATGGATCGGGCTAAGGGACGGGCACGGGCGACGGGTAAATCCATTGTGGATCTGTCTTTGGGGTCATCGGATTTACCGACGCCGGAGCATGTGCTAGCTGAGATCGCAGCGGCCCTGCGCGATCCGGCCACCCACGGCTACAACCTATTTGAGAGCACCCGCGCCTTTCGTCAGGCCGCCGCCCGCTGGTACACCGACAAGTTTGGCCCAGCGATCGATCCTGAAACCGAGGTGCTGCCCCTGATTGGCTCCCAGGAAGGCACGGCCCATTTCCCCCTGGCCATTCTCAACCCTGGCGATTTTGCCCTGCTCACCGACCCCTGCTATCCCTCCCATCGGGGCGGTATCCACCTGGCCAATGGCCAAATTTACTACCTGCCGCTGCTAGCGGAAAATGGTTTTTTACCCGTATTAGCCGATATTCCCCCGGCGGTGCTGGCCCAGGCGCGGCTAATGGTGCTGAGCTATCCCCACAATCCGACAGCGGCGACGGCCTCGCCTGAATTTTTTGTAGAGGCGGTCGCCTTTTGCCAGACCCACGGTCTGGTGCTGGCCCACGACTTTCCCTACGCCGATCACTGCTTTAACGGTCAGCCAGCGCCATCGGTGCTCCAAGCCGATCCTGACAAGACCTGCTCCATCGAGTTTTTTAGCTTTTCTAAGGCGTACAACATGGGCGGTTTTCGCATTGCCTATGCCATTGGTAACCGCGAGCTGATTTTAGCCCTGCGTCAGGTCAAGGCAACGGTGGACTTTAATCAATACCAGGGAATTTTGCGGGGTGCGATCGCAGCCCTCGAAGGTCCCCAAGACTGTGTACAAACAGCGGTTAACACCTTCAAAGCACGGCGCGATGCCATGGTTAGTGCCCTCAACCACCACGGCTGGGCAGTGGCTAGCCCCGAGGCCACCATGTATCTATGGGCCAAGCTGCCCGAGCGATTTACAGACTCCATCGACTTTTGTGTTCGCTTGGTAGAAGCAACCGGCGTGGCCCTGGCTCCAGGCAGAGGGTTTGGTAAATCTGGTGAAGGCTATGTTCGTCTGGCCCTGGTCCAACCCCCCCAGGTGCTACAGCAGGCCGCTCAACAAATAGCAGAATTTATAAATAGCTAGGGGATAAGGACTGCAGAGACGTTCCATGGAATGTCTGTACGTTAAGAGGTAGGGCCTAATTAAATTTTCAATCCTAAAAATTGTAGAGGCGTTCCACAGAACGCCTCTACATCAACCCACCGCGCTAAAAAACGCTCGCGGGTTGTTGCCGTCAGGTTTAACTATCGAGTGCCGCCACCGGGCGTTCTAATCACAGCCGTACCCAGAGGAACCTCTCACTAGGAATTTTTTCACGGGTTTATTTCCTTTCGGATCAAAGTGTACAAAAAGCACGTCAATGCCTTTGTACAGCACAATATCCGCCCCGCTCAAAGAAAGTTTGAGAATGTCATGAGAACTCAGTAAGCAATTAAAAAGAAACAGCTGATACAGGTTCAGTAGATTGCCAGCTATGTATTACAAGACATTCAAGCCATCCTCAGATAAATAAACATACAAATTAGAGAGGTTTGTCACCCCATCAAGACAACAACAGAAAAAACTCTCCTCTCTCCCTAAACAGAGAAAAATCTCTACCTTCCTTTAGCTACTGTATATGCACATTTCGGACTGTGGCTCAAAATCCTGCATTACCCCCTCTAACTCCCCCTAAAGCCCCTTGGGCATGCGCTAAAGCGTAAGGTAAGGGGGAGGACCAGAACTTCCCCCCTGGGCAAGGGGGGACTGAGGGGGGTAATGCAGCCGCAAACGCTAGTTTCCAGTACTTGTGTGTATACCTTAGCCTCAAGAGAGAGACCATTACCCACCCCCACAAATCACCTAATCCACCCTCACCCGCCGGGTCAAAATCGCCATCACCTCATTCAGCCTACCCGTCGGTAGCGGTCGGCTCCAGTCGTTGGGTTCAGCGTAGTTGAGCTTGTGCAACAGCGCGATCGTATTTCTCACCGCTGTTAGCGTCCCAAACAGCGTATGGTTTACCGTTTCATACTGATGCTCCGGCAGCGGCTCACCCTGAAAGTTGGGCGTGCCCTGGTTTGGATCTTGAAACATGGGTCTGGTCTCCACATAAAGTACGCTCCCCCGTTGGCCCAACAGACCGCCGGGGGATTGGATTGACCAGAACCCAATCCCTAGCCACTCCGCCGTAATAATTCGCAAATCGGGGTGGCTAGGGCATAATAACCCCAGCGACCTGGATTGCTGTGTAATCCGGGAAGTCAGCCATCAGCGCGTGTTGCCGCACTCGCTGGTGGTGCCAGTTATTGAGTTCTGAACTAAGGCCGCAACAGACATCACAACCTTGCAGAACAGAGTAGGACACCTGTACGGCTTCCGTCAAGAGCCAATTTATTGCGGACCCCATAGTCAACTATCGCCCTGTTGGCTGAGCGGAGTCGAAGTCAACTTTTCCCACCAGCATCCCTTTCGACTCCGCTCAAGGGACGCCTACTGTTCAGATGTGTCCATAGGCAAAAGCAGCGTATCCTCAATCTCCTGACGAGTCGCCTTAGTCACATAGCAGTCGCTGTTGAGACAGTCGGCTAGCAGTTTGTTGGCATCATAGTACTGTCGAAGTTTCTCTTTTTGCCCATCTGTAAACCGCCAGTCGTGGCCAATGTCTCGATACTTGATCATCACAGCCCGTAGGGCTTCTGTCCAATCTTTTCCTTGCTGTTTCCACCATTGTTTGCAGGTATCGCGGTCTTCAGTGTCTGGCAGCTGAGCCTTTAAGGATTCAAGCTTCAGTTTTAGTTTGTTATCAGGATCGCGGTCGAGGGCGCGGTCGAGGTCGCGGTCGAGGGCGCGGTCGCGGTCGAGGGCGAGGGCGCGGTCGAGGGCGCGGTCGCGGTCGAGGGCGAGGTCGCGGGCGCGGTCGAGGGCGAGGTCGAGGTCGCGGTCGAGGGCGAGGGCGCGGTCGCGGTCGCGGTCGCGGTCGCGGGCGAGGGCGAGGTCGAGGGCGAGGGCGAGGTCGAGGTCGAGGTCGAGGTCGCGGTCGCGGTCGAGGGCGCGGTCGAGGGCGAGGTAAAAAGCGCGTATGGCTGCATTTTTGTAAGGGGCATCCGCAGCCTCACTTTTTCTTGTCACCCACTGCAGCAGGTCCTGCAGCTTTGGATCGTTCTGTAGCAGCCGATCGGCTGTTTGTTTCATCAGCCGCAGTAGCCCATCGGCCTCTGGCAGCATACCAACTGCCAAGAGGAAAATCTCTCGATATCGTTTTTCAGTGATATGAGTTGTCAATTTTATCAGGGCAGCCTGGAGCTGAGCTGTTGGTCGAGCAATATGTTTAGCCGTAAAGTACTCCTGGAACGTGAGATGCGAAAACGAATAAATACCCCTGGCCCGCTCCACCAGGAGCCCGTGCTGAGCCTCAATGGAGTTTAGAACGTCCGCACCGTCTAGATTTAGGTCTTCGTCATCTTCCTTAGCCCCTGGCAGGTTGCGAATATAGTCAACAATCTGTCGCTCTACCACCGCCTGCTTAAAAAAGTAGTCTCCCCGATCAAAGGTATAAAACGCCAGCTGGCTCAGCAGATCTTCCTTGCGCTTTAGCGACAGCTTTTTATAGACCTGATCGCGCTCAATATTGCGCTTGGCATCCCACTTTTTGAGCAGCACGTCCAACCCTTCTTTGTAAAGCTCAGACCGATTGGCGGGAAAGTCAGCCGCCTCACCAAAGACTAGGCACAGCAGCGTTAGCAGCAGCGGATTGGTGGCTAGCTCCTGGATCGGCTCGTTGTTTTCTAATCGTTGGATAAAGTTCTTACCCTTTTCAGGGTCTTTTTTGGTAGCAAACCACTTGGTTGCAAAGTCCGCAATTTGTTCATCATTAAAGTCTGCTATCTCTACCTCCGTAAACTGCTGAAAGACATACTCCCGTGCCGCAATCCGGCAGGTCATCACAAACTGGCAGCCTCGAAATTGCCCAGTAAAGTCTTTGATTTCTTGCAGCACCCGATCATGCTCATCTTCCTGCACCTCATCCAGCCCATCCAGCAATATCAGCGCCTGCCCTTCTTCAAACACAGCGGCTGATGTCTCAATTTCTTTGACCCCGCAGTTTTTCCACTGCTTGGCAATATAGTCCTGCAGCCCCGGCTGCCCCGCAGCCTCTGCAAACTCTTTTAGGGTCACAAACACCGGCACGCAGTTTCCCTGGAATTTACCTCGATTACACAGCGTCGCCAATCGCTTCATAAACGTGGTTTTACCCGCCCCCGGCTTACCCAAGATCATCAGCTTGTCATGCGCTTTGACCGCCTCTAACCCAGGCACCCGCTGTTGGTGTATCCGCCCCAACAGTAAACGGTCAAACTGGCTGGTATCGCAGTCTGTCAGCAGCTCATTAATACCTAGCCGCCGGTTGCCCGACAGCTTTTCCAGAATGTTGACGCTGGTATAAATATCCCCAATCCCGATCGGCTGCTCCATATCCAATACCCGCATTGTGCCGCAGCGCGTCTGGATATCAGCGTTTACCTTTTTGCGAATGTCTTGAACAACGGCTGCAATATTTTTAGCCTTTGGGATACTCTGAGGTCTCTCTGTCGCAGTCTTTTGACATTCCACCAACAAAAAATCATGCAGCTTCCAAAGCTTGCCCGGTCCCTTGTGGCGAATGCTGAATTTTGTATACACCTCGGTCATGCGACTACGCAGCGCACTCACACTAATATTCAGCTTTGCAGCATCGTCGTATTCTGTAGCACCATCTCCTAAACGTGTTACCAGCGCGTCTGTCTGATCCGGTGATAGATCATACTTCCGAGCAATCGCTTTCAAAAAGTCGCGTGGTAACGGCTGCATAAGCTCAACACACCAAAAACTGACAGCTATCGATAGCCTAACCCATGGGTCGAGAAATAAGTCAGCCTAAGTCAGGCAAGTCAGCCTAAGTCGTGGAAAAACCTCCAGATCGTCCTTGCCACAGTAGGTACATCACCCAAAGCAAGGACTCATTTCCATGAAAAACTTAGTCGCCAAACTCACTGTTGCTGCACTCCTATCCCTAACCATCGTCTCCGGTGGCACCGCCGTTCACCTTGCGATTCAGCCCACACTGACCGAGCAGCAGGATCGCCTTTTCGACAGCTCTCTGGTTGTATGGACTACCTGTACTGCGCTCCTACCTACCGTACTCACCCATCATTCAACTAAAGGATCTGCTTAAAAACAAAGTACCGATGCGTTACGGCTATCGCCTTTTCTTGAATGCCCCTTGGGCTATACACATCCTACACAAGGTGGTGTGTATGTTATTTAATCGCACATTCCTGATAACAATGGGCAAAACCGATGAATCTTACGCTGCCGAAAACTCTGTCAGCGGTCGCTTACTAGGATGTTGGAATCCTAAAACAATATCCTTAGCTGGAATACCAGCATCCAACAGATCATTAGCAATTCCCTGCTTGGTCCAATCTTCTTCAATCCAAATTTTGCCCTGCTCAATTCGCAGATACACCGTTACCCCAAAGTCTCGTGTCTTTTCCTGCCAGCCCACATGAAACCATAAATACTGGTCCCGAGCTTCATCAAAGGACAAGCATTGCTGCACCCCCGACTGATTAGCCCCATCTGCCCACTGCTGATACTCAGTCAAGATTTTCTGAATGATTTGCCGATAGCTCGTTAACTTATCCACTCTGCTACCTCCCGCTTATCAATATCAGCAGCTATCACATTAATCCCTAGAATGTAACAGTGCTGGGATTTAGCAAGCTTATATGAATTCAACCTCTGACCTTATCGCCATTCTCACCGACCACATCCGCGCGGCCCAGCGTATCCCTTTCGCGTCCTACATGGACCTCGCCCTTTACCACCCAACCCACGGCTACTACACCACCAAATCCTCCATTCTCGGCCCCAATGGCGATTTCATCACCTCCCCCCACCTCAGCCACGACTTTGGCGAACTCCTGGCTATTCAGTTTGCCGATATGTGGCATACCCTCGACCGGCCCGCACCCTTTCACCTGGTCGAAATGGGCGCAGGCCAGGGGCTAATCGCCGCTGATGTCCTCACCTACCTGGCGCAGCACCACCCCGACTGCTACACCGCCCTCGACTACATCATTATCGAAAAGTCCCCCGCCCTCCAAGCCCGCCAACAGGAGCACCTCACCCACCAAAAAGTCACCTGGACCACCCTCGACCAGCTCCCCCCCATCACCGGCTGTCTTTTTTCCAATGAACTGGTCGATGCCTTCCCCGTTCACATCATCGAAAAACACAACGGCCAGCTCCAAGAGGTCTACGTCACCGCCCAGGATGACACCCTTCAAGAAACCCTCGGACCTCTCTCCACCGACCGGCTTAGCCAATATTTTCAGCTAGTCGATATCGATCTCCTTAGCGATGCCTATGCCGACGGCTACCGCACCGAGGTTAACCTGGCGGCCCTAGACTGGCTCGATACCGTTGCTAGCCGCATCGATCGAGGTTTTCTCCTGACCATCGACTATGGCCACACCGCCCAGCGCTACTACAGTCCGGCGCGCCACCAGGGCACCCTCAAGTGCTACTACCAACACCGCCACCACGACAATCCCTACGCCAATATCGGCCAGCAGGACCTCACCGCCCACGTTGACTTTACCGCCCTAGAACGCCAGGGCGAACGGGCCGGTCTCTCGACCGTTGGCTTTACCCAACAGGGACTTTTTCTTATGGCTTTGGGTCTGGGGGACCGGGTGGCCAACCTGGCTCAAACGATTACCCCCGGTCCCAATGGGTTTAACCAGCTGATTCAAAGTCGTCAGGCTCTACACCAGCTGATGGACATGAGTCCCATGGGTCTGGGCACGTTTGGTGTGCTGATTCAGAGTAAGGGTTTAGGCAACAACGTTTCTCTAAAGGGGCTGATGGTGCCTCCGCTAGGTTAGCTGGGGCAATGCCCAGGGACTTGCTGGCAAATAAGGTACCTGTCCATAGCTCCTTTCCCCTTCCCCTTTAACCCTTCCCCACTCCACTCCGAGGATTTTATTTTTTGGCAGATCCCCTAGGGCGCGATTGCTAAATACCGCTTCACATGTTCCGGCACCGCAATCCCCGCCGCCAGCTTTGGATCCTCAATTGGCTCTCCTGGTCGCATCGCTAGCGGAATCACCCCCGCCCAGTGGGGTAAGTCATGATCGGCGGCATCATCCATCGGCGGCCCGGTGCGGATTTTTGCTGAGGCTTCATCGATGGGAAGGGCTAGGACGGTTGTTCCCTGGAGTTCCTGCTCGTTGGGTTCCCGTGTTTCGGCCCAGCGTCCGGGCATGACGTGCTCCGTAAAGGCATAGAGGGCCTGCAGTTTTTCGTTGCGATCGCTTACCAGCGCAGCCCGACCCAGCAGCACCACCGAGCGATAGTTCATCGAATGGTGCATGGCGGAGCGTGCCAGCACCAGTCCATCTAGCAGCGTCACCGTCACACACACATCAATGCCCTGCTGCAGCGACTTGAGCATACGACTAGCCGGTGAGCCGTGGATAAACAGGCGATTGTCGGTGCGGCCATAGGCGGTGGGAATCACAAACGGCTGTCTCTCGACCGCAAAGCCCACATGGCAGATCAGACCCGCATCCAAAATTGAGTACACCGTTTCAAGATCGTAATGTCCGCGCTTGGGGACGCGCTTTACCTGGGTGCGGGGTGTTTTCATAGTGGCTACCTGTGAATGATGCTGTCACCTTAGCGAGACCAATTGGCCTGGGGCTAGAGCCAATTTATGATTAAGTCATCAGTCCAATTTTGCTAATTTTCCATGGAACTCGCCTTAGTTATTGATGCGGCTTTGCCGGACCCTTTACACCGGCAGGTCTACGATCAGCTGCGGGCGGCTATTCTCTCGGGGCGGCTGCAGGCGGGCTATCGTCTCCCGGCTTCGCGTGCCCTGGCTAAGTCCCTTGGGCTGTCGCGTACTACGGTCACCCAGGGGTACGACCAGCTCATTAGCGAAGGGTATCTTCACACCCGGCCAGGGGCGGGCACCTATGTGTGCGACCGGCTAGAAACCTGGCTGTCGGCTGAGGGCAACGGCCCTGGCCAGATGGCTGCAACTGAGATTCCCCTGTCAGCCTATGGCCAGCGGGTCGCTCGGTCGCCGCTGCGGGCCAATAGGGGTGCTTGCAAGATTAGTTTTCGCTATGGTCATCCGGCCCTGGAGTTGTTTCCAACGGAGCTATGGCGAAAACTGTTGTCAAACCACTGTCGCACGGGTACCCAGTGGCTTGACTATGCGGCTGACTCCCTGGGGTACTGGCCGCTGCGGCAGGCCGTGGCCGACTATTTGCAACAGTCACGGGCGGTGCGCTGTACCCCGGACCAGATAATGATTACCAGCGGTAGCCAACAGGCCCTCAGCCTGATTACTCAGCTGCTGGTCAACCCCAGTGACACCATTGCCATGGAAGAACCGGGCTATCGGGGGGCGCGCTATGTTTTTCGGGCGAGCGGGGCTAACCTGTTGCCCATGCCGCTCGATCGAGATGGGCTCATGGTAGATGAGCTAGTTCGACAGCCAACACCGCCGCGACTGGTGTATGTTACACCGTCCCACCAGTTCCCAACCGGCGCGCTGCTGTCGCTACCGCGTCGGTTGGCGCTGCTGCAGTGGGCACAGCAAACCGGCGCGCTGATTGTTGAAGACGACTACGACAGTGAATATCGCTATGGGGGTCGACCCATTCCATCGCTCCAGGGGTTAGACAACCATGGGTCTGTGCTGTATGTGGGCACCTTTTCCAAGGTGATGTTTCCAAGCATTCGGCTGGGATATTTGGTGCTGCCCGCGTCCCTAGTGGAGGTATTTGGCAAGGCCAAGTGGTTTGCGGATCGGCAGCCGCCCACCCTTAGCCAGTATGCCCTGGCGGAGTTTATTGTGGCCGGGCACCTAGAGCGCCACATTCGAAAAATGCGGCTGTGCTACGAACGGCGGCGCAGCGCCCTGGTACAGGCGTTGTATCAATACTTTGGCGATCGCGTGGAGATTTTGGGCGACAGTGCCGGGCTGCATGTGATGGCTCGATTGCCCATTGCCCTTAGCGATGAGGCGGTAGTGGCCAGGGCAGCCAGCGTTGATGTAGAAATGTGTAGCGCTCGGGTCCAATATGAAGCACCCCGTAACACAGGAGAGTTTGTGTTTGGCTACACCGCCATTGATGAAGCCCAGATTAAAACGGGTATACGCCTTGTAGCCCAGGCGTTACAGCCATAGGGTTTCCATCAACCCAGACTTATATCAACCTCAACCATTGATAAGTTTCTTGGCTAGTTTAATACTCTCTAGACAGAGCTTTCACCAGAGCTTCTATCATAGAGTTGTCGGCAACATTAGAGGACAAGGCTTTGGATATTACACTGCTTGCCCTGCTGCTTATCAGCATGATTTTGTTTGGGTTGCACATGCCCTACGCGGTCTTGACCCTGATCTCGATTATTGCCCTGGCTACCCTGGTAACTCGCCTGTCCTGGTCCGTGCTCAGTGCCTTTGAGTCGATCGAAATCGATTAGGTTGCTGCCGTCGACACACAGCTTTTTGGTTATACCGGTCTAAAACCTACTACCCCCAAATGTCCAACCGAAGTCTGGGGGTAGTAGGTTTATGAATAGCGCTAGGCCAGATACCGCTGGGCTGCCCGCAGATGTCGGGTGCGCCCGTAGAGAATTAAGGCCAGGGTGATTTGCTTGAGTATCCAATGTAGGACAGTCATGATCAAAAATGTCCCTGCCATGATCACAAGAGGTTTTTGTGTGGACAATAGCGCCAGGGTATCGCCCACAACGAGGGTGGGTTTGGTTAGCAAATCCCAGCTGTTGAACCGTAGAAACCGGCCCAGGTAGATACCGATGGCGCTGAGGCCGTGGAGGGTGAGTTCGGCTGGCCACACCCAGCGGGATTTGCCCTCGCGGCTGAGGTAGCGGGCTAGATTCACAATGGACAGGGTGTAGGCAACCATGCCCAGGCCGATAAAGACAACGTATTGGGGGACCAGGATCAGGGTAATGGCCCATATAGACTGCCCGCTGCGAATATCCCTAACTAGATGAATAATGTCCGTGAGGACATAGGGAGCATTGGGTAAAAAGGCGACAAATACGGCTAGCCCAATCCACCAGGCAATCCGGCGGTCGTGGCTGCCACGGCCTCGGAATAACCAAAAACTTAGAACCAGGGGCACCAGGGCTAAAAAGCTATTCCACACCATAAAGGCAAGGTTGCCGTGGGCGGTGTCTAAACCATGGAAAAGCCAGGGGGTGATGTGGGATGGCATGGAGGCGTGTGGGATATGGAATTTGGGATATGGAATTGGGATATGGAATTTGGGATACAGTGTGATCGCACCCCGTTCCGTACCCCAGCAGCCGTGTAATCAAACCCTCACTATTGTTAATTTCGGCTGAGCAACCGGCAACCGTCCGCTTACAATAGATCGGCTGTATCCTGCGACACTAGCCTTGATTGAACGTTACACCCTGCCCGAGATGGGCAAACTTTGGACCGACGAGTACAAATTCAAAACCTGGCTACAGGTTGAAATCGCCGTTTGCGAAGCCCAAGCCGAGCTGGGTCGTATCCCCAAAGAGGCGGTGGATGAAATCAAAGCCAAGGCCAATTTTGACGTGGCGCGTATCCTCGAAATCGAAGCCGAAGTTCGCCACGATGTGATTGCCTTTCTCACCAATGTCAATGAGTATGTAGGCGATGCGGGCCGCTATATCCACCTGGGTATGACCAGCTCCGATGTGCTCGATACCGCCCTGTCCCTGCAGATTGTCGCCAGCCACCATGTGATTTTGTCCCATGTGGAGCAGCTAATCCAGGCAATTCGCACCAAGGCCCAGGACCACCGCAATACCGTCATGATCGGCCGCTCCCACGGTATTCATGCCGAGCCCATGACCTTTGGCTTTAAGCTAGCGGGCTGGCTAGCGGAGGTGCTGCGCCACCGCGAACGCCTCTGCCGCATCCAAGACGAAATCTCCGTCGGCCAAATTTCAGGTGCCGTCGGCACCTATGCCAACATCGACCCAGAAATTGAGGCCCTCACCTGTCAAAAGCTCGGACTCACCCCCGATACCGCCTCCACCCAGGTCATTTCCCGCGATGTCCATGCCGAATTTATGACCACCCTGGCCGGGTTAGCGGCCTCCATCGAACGGTTTGCGGTCGAAATTCGCAATCTGCAGCGCACCGACGTTCTCGAAGTCGAAGAGCTGTTTGCCAAGGGGCAAAAGGGTTCCTCCGCCATGCCCCACAAGCGCAACCCCATCAAGTCCGAGCGTTTGACCGGTCTGGCCCGCATTATCCGTACCAATGCCCTCGCCGCCCTAGAAAACGTCGCCCTGTGGCACGAGCGTGACATTTCCCACAGCTCCGTGGAGCGGGTCATCTTTCCCGATAGCTGTATTTTGATGCACTTTATGCTGGTAGAAACCACAAAGCTGATTCAAAATCTGCAGGTCTACCCCGAGAATATGCAGCGCAACATGAATATGTACGGCGGTGTCGTATTCAGCCAGCGGGTGCTGCTATCCCTGGTGGAAAAAGGCATTTCCCGCGAAGATGCCTACCGCATTGTCCAGCGCTGTGCCCACGATGCCTGGAATGTTGAAGGCGGGGATTTCTATCGGGCCCTTGGCGAAGATCCCCAGGTCAAAGAAACCCTGTCAGCGGCTGAACTCAAAGAAGCCTTTAACCCCGACTATCAGCTCAGAAACCTGGACAAGGTTTACCAACGCCTCGGCATTTAATGTGCCGCCCGGTTGGCCTTGGAGATTGCAAAAAAAATAGGGAGCTGGCAAGCGCCACCTCCCTCTGTAATGCCTACTATATGCTCACTAGACGCTTGCTAGTAGTAGGTAGCTCCAACCATGTACCTACCATACTTACAGACGCTAGTAGCCTAGGTTTGTTCCGTATCTTCGACATAGTCAGCATCTTCGAAATCGGCCGCTTCAGCGTCCATCTCGTCTTTAAATCCCCGCAGGGTTTTGCCAAGGGCGCTGCCCAATTCAGGAATTTTCTTAGGTCCAAAAATCAAAACGGCGACAATGGCGATAATGCCCACCTCTGGCCAACCTAAACCGAACATGGCACTTTTTGTGAATGTCTCACCTACTATACCGTAGTCACCCAAAGACCTACGGACAGATATT
>JBCCAQ010000281.1:0-6711 GCA_039814735.1 Cyanobacteria bacterium P01_A01_bin.15 | reverse complement strand
CGGAGCCGCCCTGTGGGGATTAGTGGGTACGGCCTTATTTTTTTCGCGAGGTAAACAGTCCTAGTGCATATTCCAGATGGTTTTGTACCACCTCAGCTTTGCATTGCTGGGTATGGTCTCAGCGGGTTAGTTACCTGGCACTGTCTAAGACAGATTAATCGACATCCAAACCCGACCGCCCAGATGCCCAAAGCATCCCTGCTGGCAGCGGCCTTTTTTGTGGCCTCATCCATTCAGATTCCTCTGCCACCCGTGAGTTTGCATCTGGTACTCAGCGGTCTTTTAGGAGCCGTGTTAGGCTACTATGCCTTTCTAGCAATTTTGATTGGCCTATTTTTTCAGGCCCTATTTTTGGGTCATGGCGGCCTCTCGACCCTAGGGGTAAATGCCATCATCATTGGCGTACCTGCGCTGGTGGGATACGGTGTTTTTCAACTGCAACGCTGGCTGCCCCGCTCCCTAACCTCAGCGGTGCGCTACGGGATCAGCGGATTTTTGGCTGGGGCTGTCGGTATGGCCCTAGCTGTAACGATTTTTATTAGTCTGCTGATCTTTGCTGTCCCCGTTGGCTTTGATGCAGCTACTGAGCGAGCCGCGCTGCTCACCCTTGGCATTGCCCATGGCCCTTTAGTTATTGTTGAAGGAATCTTTACAGCCCTGCTGGTGACCTTTTTACATCGAACCAAACCAGAGCTACTGACCGGACTCGCTGCCGCTCCCCAGCCGGTGACCAACCAAGCCGCCAGACCATCGGGAGAGCGACTATGCGACTAACCGTAGATACCTATGTGGGACGAGAGTCTCCACTACATCGCTGGTGGCCGCGAGCCAAGCTGGTAGGGTTGGGCACCCTAATGCTCGGATTTGCCAGCGTCCAGCAGATACGGCTGGTGCCCATTTGCTTACTGGTCACAGCAGTTTTGTACGTACTATCGGGGCTACCTGGATCATTTTTGCGATCGCGACTGCGCTATCCCGGATTGTTTTTACTGGGCATGGTGATCGCCCTGCCTCTGCTAGCGGGCAGCACTATTCTTTGGCAATGGGGACCACTGGCGATTCGCCAGGAAGGGCTGCTCTCCATGATCCTGATTGCCGGTCGCTTTCTCTCTATCGTGACAGTGGGGATGTTGCTACTGGGCACCACACCCTTATTGACCCTGATCGATACCCTGGTTTCCCTGGGGCTACCGCCGCTGCTAGCAGAGATGGCGCTGCTAGCCTACCGCTACCTGTTTGATATGGCCGATCAGCTGGACAATCTACGCCAGGCCATGCGCTTGCGAGGCTTTCACCCCAGGGGCAACGCCCAGAGCTGGCAGCAGCTAGCCGCTGTCACAGGGACCCTGCTGGTGTGCAGCTATGAGCAGTCGGAACGGGTTTACAAGGCCATGCGGCTGCGGGGCTACGGCAACGCCCGCAGTGTTTCGTCCCAGCTGAGGGGCTGGGGTCATCCCCTGGATGTTGCAGCCGTAGGATTATGCGCTACCATTGCCCTGACTTTGATCGCATTACAGTTCCCATAAGTCGGCCCAGCCGTTAATACTACATAGGTTTTTCATGGGTTTTTCTAACTTTTTTCTTTAACACAACATCCATAAATATCATCTAACCCTTTTCTTTCTTGCTTCCTGAGTAGTGTCTATGACGTCCTTGCTGCCTAAGAAAAAGATTGCTCGCGCCCCTGAGGCAACAACACCAGCCATTGACATTGACCACCTTTGTTTTTCCTATCCTGACCGGCTGCAGGTACTTGATAATATCTGTTTGCGTGTTGCCCCCGGTGAACGGGTAGGCATTATCGGCCACAATGGCTGCGGTAAGACAACTTTATTTATGACCCTTTGCGGAGCCCTGACCCCTACCGCCGGTAGCGTGCGGCTGATGAACAAACCGGTGGTAGCCGGTGGGTTTAACCCCCAAATTGGGCTGTTGTTTCAGAATCCTGATAGCCAGCTGTTTTCGGCTTCGGTGCAAGAAGACATTCGCTTTGGTCCGAGCAACATGGGGCTGAGTCCGCAACAGGTGGATGAGCGGGTAGAATCAGTCATGGCCACGACCGGACTGCACTCCCTAGCCGAACGGCCTCCGCACCATCTGTCCGGAGGAGAAAAACAGATGGTGGCAATCGCCGGACTCCTGGCGATGATGCCCAAGATTGTTCTCTATGATGAGCCTACCGCCAGCCTTGATATTCGCAGTCGACGACGGTTGATTACCTTTATGCAAAGTCTGCAACAGACCATGGTAATCGCATCCCACGATTTAGAGTTTTTGTTGGAGGTTTGCGATCGCACTTTGATCATGTATCAAGGAAAGATTGTTGCCGATGGCTCTCCCAGAGACATCATGGGAGACGACACCATCATGAAAAACTATGAGCTAGAAAAACCACACTCCCTAATTCCCCATGTGATCAACCATCACAAGTAGACAAGCCAAGACAAATAACCTTCCATAAGCTTACGTCCAACCCAGTACTACCCATAAACCAGTAAGACAAAAATTGGGCTCCTCAGAAAGAAGTTTTCTAAGGAGCCCAATTAATCAGCAAAAGCTAGCAGCTACCCTTAGATCTCCGAGAGATTCACAGTGTAGTGACCCACCAGTGTAATTCGCTCAAAGGACATCGGATACACATGCAAGACATCAGGATCCGCAACATCACGATGAAGCACGATCCCGTTGATACCAATGTCACGACGGTAGTCAACAACGCGGTTTTCACCATCTAGAACCACGCTCATAAACGGATGCTCCGTCGGGTTGATCTGCTTCAAATCCTCATAGTCCTGGGTAAAGGGAGTACCAAAGCCCAAAGGCATATAGATACCGTCACTGTAGTCCTCAGCTTCCAGCTGGGGAATTGCCTCCATGTCTAAACCCGTCAAAATAAGCTTACGGGTTCCCTGAGTGCCATCAAATACAAGCTCAACTTCCTTTAGGGGGTCTGTTGTCAGGGGTGACTCAACCTCACGCCCAATTACCCGATCAAGGGTAGAAATTTGAGTGTAGTCAGAATCCCAGTGAATATCTGGGTCGTAAATACCAGGAGGCACAAAGGTTTGAAATTTTAGATCCGAAGCCCTCAGATCGGCCCAGGTCGGTCCAGCGATTTCCCCTATTATCAGATTTGCCTTTTTCTCTTGCTCCCCGAAGGCCATGATCTCCTCATCAGCCAAATCGGTAGCTTCCACTTCAGACTCGTTGATGACAGTTCTAAGGGCGTTTATGTCAAACGCCATGCCATTCAGGAAACTAAATCCTGGCCACGCTTCCATATTACGAGCCTGGGAGATATAGCTCGTAGGGTTAAACTGGGACACCATGTCCGCATAGGTACCTTTAGCAAAATCAAAATACCCCTGGTAGACCGTCTCTCTACCCGTTGGTGTCTCAGCAAAGATCGCCAGCTCCCAGTAGCCGGCCCCCAAACAATTATTGGTCAGACCGATCGATAGCTGGTCTTCACTATAGCCACCAAACCCACCGGGCACGTCAATGTGTTCAGAACCGACTGAAAACATTACCCGCTGACGGTTAAATTCACGCTCGGTCAGAAACCACCGCGTTAGTTCGGGGTTACCCTCAGCCATTTCCGGCACCTGCGGAATAAATCGGCTCAGATCAATATCACGCAGGTGCAGAGTAGTCTCCCCATCGGGACCTGCAATGTCAAAGGCAACGTCAGTTTGAAAATTAGTTTGAAAATTATCGTCGAGCTGAAAACTGATATTTGAGCCAGTAAACACCGACTCCTCATCAGGAGTTTGAAGAGCCATTTGCTCTATGTTGTGATCGCTGTAACGATACACAACACCTAAACCTAGCCCTGCAGCAAGAAGTGGGAGCCAAACCCAACGCAAAATACGCCGACTTTTCTTAAAACTATTTTTCGATTCAGAAGAACTTACAGATGAAGCTTTCTCTTCAGTTGGGAGCGAAAGAGTCATGCCAAAGCGACCTTATTAGGACTTACAGCTGCAATATTACGAAACGTTCAGGATAAATTTCGTAATTAAAACTGCATAAACACTTAAAAAACATAAGTTCCGT
Source organism: Cyanobacteria bacterium P01_A01_bin.15 (assembly GCA_039814735.1). Classification (GTDB taxonomy): domain Bacteria; phylum Cyanobacteriota; class Cyanobacteriia; order Phormidesmidales; family Phormidesmidaceae; genus Leptothoe. The sequence continues at coordinate 2,655 of JBCCAQ010000281.1, read as the reverse complement.
AACAGCACTTAGGCAGAAGCTATCAAAATAACGCAGAAGATTTAAGATTTTTCAGCGTTTATGCTTAATACACTTACTAAAAAGATACTTGAGCTTTAGGGAATATACATAATATGTCATGAATCCTTTATATAAGGTGAGATATTGCCAGCATCAATTCATACCAGATTCATGATCTTTACTTAGGACGGGTAGCCAACTTTACCGTCATGATCACCGGCTGCAGCAAAGGTTTCTTCAAAAAAGACAGCCGTTTTTTCCAGATCTTCGCCCCCCTTGAGACGATAAAAAGCCAGGGCCCTAATTAATGCTTCATCACGGCGAACAACTCGAACAGCCCGCGACGCCCCCTTTTCACCTTTGTAGGGATTTTCTGTCCAAAAAGCGTCACTTAGCCCCAGAGCGGCCACCAGCGGAGTGTTTGGCTCTGTTTTCAGCCGCTCAACCACAGCCAACGGTAAACCGGCCATCACATCGGCCTCGGTCATCTGCTGGGACAACTTCAGCAAATTTTGAATCCTGGCCATTTCTGTACCCATCAACCCAACCTCTCTTGTTCACAACTTCATACATCACCAGCAACTTTAGACCGTCTACGTAGCGTCGTGTAGGTTAAAGCTTTGATCCCTCCCAGGCATGCACCATGGCACTTTCCAAGTTTCACCCAGAGCAACACTAAACGTCGGTGGTGATCGCGGCTGTTGCCGATCTTTTACACAGCTTGGCTATCAAATAAAAGCCATCTGTCCGCTTTATCTATAAACTGCCCATCGGTCTGGTTACAGGAGAGCCGATCGTTCTATCGTGGATGCCTCTATAGCAGCAGCTAGCTGATGACGTGTCAACAGACAAAAAGCCCCCAGGGCTGACGGACCCCAGAGGCTATGGAAATAACTAAACTAGCGCGGTAAGAATACAGTAGCGGTATGCCAACGCATTCAGATAGAGCGACAGTAGGTCTATGCTTGGCGGGAGTAGTACTCAACCACGAGTAGCTCGTTCACGTTGAGAGCTATCCACTCACGCTCGATAATACTGTTCACCTTGGCTTCAAGTTTGGCTTTGTCAAACTCAAGATGGGTGGGGATATTGGCCAAACCGGGAAATTCCAAGTTGGCCTCCACCAGAGCCTTCGAAGCATCTTTGTTGCGAACACCAATGACATCACCAGGGCGGCACTGATAGCTGGGAATGCTAACAACGCGACCGTTGATCGTAATGTGACCGTGGTTTACAACTTGACGAGCAGCGGGAATGGTAGGCCCCATGCCCAGTCGAAAAATAGTGTTATCCAAGCGCATTTCCAGCTGCTGCAGAATCACCTGCCCAGTAGAACCACTTGCACGACGTGCCTTCTTCACATAGCGCAGCAGCTGACGCTCAGATACGCCATAGTTGAAACGAAGCTTCTGTTTCTCTTCTAGACGAATACAGTATTCAGATTTTTTCTTCCGCGCCTGACCGTGCTGACCAGGGGGGTAAGCCTTACGGGCAACCTTGCGGGTTAAGCCGGGTAGTTCACCCAAGCGGCGAGTGATGCGGAGGCGAGGACCTCTATATCGCGCCATAGACGTTTAGTCTCCCAATTTAGAAATATTCCAGTCCCCAATTATAGGGGATGAAGTGACCGAGCGCCAGACTGGTTTTTAGGAAAATGGCCGCAGGGTAATGACCTCATTTTATATGTCTCCGCAGCTTAGTTAAATTTGGGCATAACCAGCTATTTTCGGAGAAACCAAATTTTATAATCTCAAGATTCTCCTGAGGTTGCAATTCTTCAAGACGGGACCCATGGCAAATCTGAACTATGACTTAGTTTGTAAAGTACCGGCCCACAGCATTTTCAACAGCTCGATTTATCCTCTAATCTAGCAATAGCTAAACTCGCTGCAGGTAATGATATTCTTCATTTTTTAGGCAGTCTAGCAGTTCAATTAGCTTTTTTAGTCGATACACCAGCTCTGTCTGCAGCCGATCTTGCTCCAACTGGCAGAGTATTTGCTTGGTATGCAGCACCACAGACTCCGTAAAAAACTCTACAAACGTTTTCCGAATTGACGGAGCTAGGCGTACTAGGGGTAGGGTCGATGGCTTGCCATTAATAGATATATCCGTAGATATTTCTTCGCCAATGTGAGCAAAGTCGGTACGAGCAAGCCACAGCAAAAACGTGTCTGCTACTTCCACACGGTACACAGGCTGCTTGTCATCACTAAAAAATTCAATATCTAACATGGTCTATGGCACTACCTGATATGCAATGAGTATGCCGCAAGTAGGTGGGCAACGCATGATCGCAAGAAGACACTTTCTATATACCAGTTGGTCCAGCCATTTCAGCAAATTCCCTTAAAAGCAAAAAGCGCCCCCTAACCTAATAGGGAGCGCTTTTATAACTAATGAGGCTGGCACTAAGACCAAGCTAACTAGGCATTGATGGAAGGAGCCACCATAGCAACAGGAGCTGCCTCACCAGCGGCCAGGTCAAGGGGGAAGTTGTGAGCATTGCGCTCATGCATTACTTCCATACCCAGGTTGGCACGGTTGATGACATCTGCCCAAGTGCTGACCACACGACCCTGTGAGTCGATGATCGACTGGTTGAAGTTGAATCCATTCAGGTTGAACGCCATGGTGCTAATGCCCAGGGCCGTG
>JBCCAQ010000010.1:0-42227 GCA_039814735.1 Cyanobacteria bacterium P01_A01_bin.15 | reverse complement strand
TATGCGTATGTTTCGGGTTACTGCCTGTGTGCCGAGTCAATCTCGCATTCGCACCCAGCGCGAGCTACAGAATACTTTTTTTACTAAGCTCGTTCCCTACGACAGCTGGTTTCGCGAGCAGCAGCGAATTCAAAAGATGGGCGGCAAGATTGTCAAAGTAGAATTAGCTACTGGTAGACCCGGTGCCAATGCTGGTTTGGCCTAAGTTTATCTAAAAGCGTATTCAAAAAAGGGGGAGCAACTGGTTGCTCTCCCTTTTTTGTGTGGCGATCTTTTGCCAAAGTGTAATTTTGCCTTGGGAGATGCTGCGCTATAGCGCAGGGGCTATAAATCTTTATCCGGTTTACCGGAATGGTTTTAGGCTAGGGGTATCTTGAAAAGAAGCTTATCTCTGCTGGAACAGCAATGACATTTATCTCTCTATCTTGCAAAGGTCTGTTGGTATGTGCTCTGGGGATGGCTGGAGCGCCCTTCGATCTACGTCAAGGATTTATTCCGGCTGTTGCTTATGCCCAGGGAGTTGATGAGACTGTCAATGTGCGGGTATATCAGCAGGCTAGCCCAGCGGTCGTGGCTATTGATGCAGGTGATAGTACCGGTAGTGGCAGCATCATCACGCCGGAGGGACTGGTTTTGACTAATGCCCATGTGGTCGGGGGGGCGAGCCAGGTAACCATACGCCTGGCCGATGGCCACCAGTTTTCACGGTCGGGTGGTTGGCTATGCTGATGACAGCTTGGACCTAGCTGCGGTACAGATTGAGGGTGATGGTGGTACGTTTCCTGTTGTGCCTCTGGCAAGCGGTATGGCCCAGGTCGGCCAGCAGGCATTTGCAATTGGTAATCCATTTGGTCTGCAGGGTACCTTTACCGTCGGTATTGTCAGCCGCATTGACCCGGAGCGTGGGTTAGTTCAAACGGACGCGGCCATCAATCCGGGAAGTTCGGGCGGTCCTTTGTTGAATCGCAGGGGTGAGCTGATTGGTGTCAACACATCGATTTTTACAACGGGGGAAAATGCAGGCAGTATTGGTATTGGCTTTGCGATCGCAACCCCGCAGGTCATACCCTTTATAGCCGCCGTTCAAAACGGTACGGCCAGTACGGTTGCTTCGCGTCAGGGGCAAGTCATCCAGGAGCCATCCCCGATCACAATCGACGGCAGTGCAGTGGCCGATCGCCTAGACAGCAACAGCAACCTGCTGCCCGACAATAGCTACTTCAACGCCTATACCTTTGAAGGAAGAGCCGGGCAGCAGATCAGCATCACCATGAGTAGCGATCAGCTTGACTCCTATTTGTTGCTCTACGGCCCCAACCAAGAAGACCTGGGACGAGATGACGACAGCGGCGGCGGTCGCAATGCCCGTTTGGACATTACCCTCGCCACTGGCGGCACCTACCTAGTACTTGCCAATTCCTATGGCGCTACCGAACAGGGGCCGTATGAATTGAGTATTAGCAGTCTGGGAGAAACCGCCTATATTTTGAACGAAGGTGGTGTCCTCAACGGCTTAGATCAGCGTCTCGCAGATAATAGCCTCTATGAGGAATACCTATTTAATGGCCAGCAGGGACAGGCCGTAACCATTACGCTCAACAGTCAGGACTTTGATGCCTATTTGCTGCTGATCGATGACCAAGGCAACAAAATCACTGAAAACGACGACTATGCGCAAAACAGCACCGATGCCGCTGTGCAGATAGCGCTACCCTACACGGGGCAATATCGGGTCATTGTCAATGCCTACGACCAAACAGGGCAGGGAAACTATCAAATCAGTATTCGGTAGGGTTAAGGCCACCCCAGCCACGTAAAGAAGTCCTGCCGGGTAAAGAATTCGAGCAGCAGCAGAGCCAAAAAGCCCACCATGGCAAACCGACCGTTGAGGCGTTCCGCATAGGAAGTCCAGCCAAAACCGGGGACATCGGTTTGGTCAGCGGGCGGAGATGCATCAGGTTTCCCTGGTTCAGACTTAGCCATAATAAGGTCGAGACCAAAAAACAGAAAATTACAGCTCAAAAAATGAGCGATGCTGCCAAAAAAGCATCATTTTTATTAAAGCTGTCGACGATCTTATACTATCTGCTCCGCATATCAGCACAATTTTCAAAAAATCACCTTTACACCCTAAAAAAGGACGTTTCTAAACCACCACCCTCTGGCTAGCAATGATAGATAGAAGGTGATGTTTTCCGTGTTAGTAACGTCAGATTTATACCTTGACAAGGTTAGCTAAACTATTTTTAGATTAGGGTAATCAAAGAAAACTAGAAACCTTATTCCACACTTTGAAAATACCTAATTTAAGTGTATTGTTTGAATCTCCGCCCCTTAAAAATCCTTGAGATTGACGCACAAGCACTATGAAATGATAATAATTTGTTGATATTACTAAGTTTCATCCATTGAGCGAAGCAAACCTTGATTTTATTTAGGTGTTTTCAGGGTTTGACTACGCCTAGATAAACGTGTTTTTCGTCTGTTATAATCAGAACCTCTCGTAAAAAACGTATTCTATATAGGCTAGAAATCGAGAGTTCTCTGGTTTTAATTTTCAAAAACTTGTCTCCATCACTTCTTTCTAGACCTAATCATTAAACCTTCAAATCCGATGGCCGATACCAAAAATACGCCACTGACAGGGAAAGCACTGCTGCAGAAAATGAAAGAAATAACCCACCTGCCAAAGCGAGAGAAGGCTAAGGAGTGCGGATATTTCAGTATTACTAAGGATCAGCAAGTTAGGGTCAATTTAACTGATTTCTACGATGCTCTATTGGCGGCTAGAGGCATCCCCCTGGGGCCAGAAAGTACTAAGGATGGACGTGGGCGCGAGCCAACCTATCGCGTTAGTGTGCACAAAAATGGCCAGATTGTAATTGGTTCTACCTATACCCAAGAAATGGGGCTAAAGCCGGGGGATGAGTTTGAAATTAAGCTGGGCTATAAGCATATCCACTTGAATCAAATGGGTAGTGGCAAAGACGTTGACAAAGAAGATTAGACGTTAATTTATTAGGAATCAGGACTGTATAAGATCCAAAAATAACCGCTGGAGAGACGTTGCGTGCAACGTCTCTCCAGCGGTGGAACTTGGCGAATTTTGTCTCCTGAGGGTTGTATAAGTGTTACCAGTCCTGTGTAAACAGCCGGTTTTGGCCATTAATCAGGGGGAGCTATTGTGGGTTCACCCAAGGGGCCGTACGGTACAAATTAAGCAAATTAAAAAGGATAAGGAATAAGCCCCTCGTCCTTTTCAATGTGTAGCGTCGCGAATCTATACTAGCGCCTCAAGCTGGGCAATCAGGGGTTCTTCTAAGGTTTGGGCTTTGCCTATAAGAATCCGATTAAAATAGGCCCGCAGCTGCTCGGCCTGGGCTTCGTTGGGAGTATATATTACCCCGCCTGATTCAGTGACGGTTTTGCTGAATAGGGGAGTTTTTAACAGTGCTCGATAGGTGGCTAAATCGGTGGTGCGATCGCTAATCAAGCCTCGATCCGCCGCCGTTGGCACGAGGCCTGGGGGTAGGTGTCCTTCTAGCAGGGCCAAAATGTGTAGGTGACAGGCTTGGGTATTGACCCCGCGCTGCTCCAACAGGTGCATGATTGCGCCCACCGGCAGCGGCTGTTGGGGAAAGACCCGCAGCAGCTCCATCAGCAAAAAGTAGTCACTATACTGCTGCCGGGTAACGTTTAAAACCTGGCAGTAGCGAGCCAAATTGACTAATCCGTAGGCAACCCGGCTACAGCTCTGGGGAAGCTCGGTGGCATAGGTATCCTGAATGATGGTGGCGTTGGGAAACTTCTGACGCAGCCAGCGCGCAATTGCCGGTAAGGAGGCCGAGCCACCGGTGCAGATCACCTGCTTGATAGCTTGGGCATCAACGGCGTGATTGCCCAACAGCACGTTTAGATACCGGCTAATCCGTTGGATATAGGGCAAAAAGATCAGGCTTTCAAGGTAGCGACGCTTGATCAGCCACTGCTGTCCCGCCAGGGATATTCTGATCTGGTTGCGCTGCTGCAGGGCCAGCTTTAAATGGCGAGCCGCTGCCAGCAAACTTTGGCCCAGGCTAGAGGCCTGCAACCGCTGCTGCAGATGGTAGCGCTGAACCCAGTCAACATGGCCAACGGCAGGCAGCGTCAGGGTGTCGAGCTGCAGCTCTTCCCAGTTAGCATCCTCTGGAGACAGATAGCCCTGCCAGTCCCAGGTGATATTACGGTCGGTCTCCCCCAGGGGCTGACGTCGCTCCGCCGGTAGCAGCAGCTGACAGACAATGTCTTGATCTAGGGCATCGCCCGCGTAGGCAAACCCGCGTAGGGCAAAATCGGCATAGTTCAGGTTGGCTAGATTCTTGGGTAAATTAACCAGGCCCAGTTCGGTCATGACGGCCCCACCGCTGATAACAACAGTGTTGTCCTGCCACTGACAGTTATATAGGCTGGGCTGACGCGACAGGGACACCGTCTCTGGGACAGCTAGGGTCTCAGGATCGGGGAGACCGGATAGAACCGTTGCGATCGCATCCTCGACAAATAAGACCTTTCCCGGCTGGTCGATTAAACCAGCGGCCAGCACAGCTTCCCGTAGATTAAAGCTGTAGGTATCTGGCCAGTTGGTGGGATAGCCCACCACCACCCCCTGTAGATTTTCCCATAGCTGTTGCAGCTCCTCCTGGTCTAATCCGACCGCCTGACCCTGACTCACCATATATTTGAGCAGGGCCACCATGGCCTGCAGCACCTGCAGCATCGGCAGCTCCACGGTGTCTGACCAGCGCAGCCAGGGGTCTGAGTTGGCCAGGGTCTGACCGTGCCCCACCGCCACTTTGAGCAATGGCTTAAGGCGATTGACCCCAACTAGCTCGGGTGCTTTTAAACCAGATTCATTGACCAAATCCCCTAGCTCTGCCATGGCGTCATAGCCCACCGCCAGGGTCTCCTGGGTCGAAGTCATGACCGCTGTCGCCGGTAACCGAAAGTGTTTGGCACTGTCTGTGGCTGTTTGCCAGTAGAGGGGATAGACCTGCCCCGTGCGGCGATCCATAATCACAGCGGATAGTCCCGTTGAGCCTATATCTAGACCCAGAAACCAATCCCCTTGAGCCATCCCCACTGGCGGAGAAAGTATAGCTCCGTCATCATCGCCGGAGTCTACAATCGCCTCAGCCGCCCGCGTTTGACTATCTATCGGGCTATCTACCCTGCCCTCAGACACGACAGCGGCCGCAATCGCGGCCTCAGGCTCATCTAGCCGGGGTATGAGCGCCTCAGGAGACGTTACCGAATCTAACTCAAACTCTAAATCCGCCAGTGAGTCAGGCGTCTGAGGAGCTTCATTGTCGGTGGAATCAGCCTGTTCGAGATCCGCCAACTCTGGCGGGGACGACTGCCCAAACAGCTCATCGAGATCTCCAAAGTCAATCTCGTCCTCCGTCTCCGGTCTATGGGGCGATAGGGTATCTAACCCCAGCAAATTATCTAAATTCTGCTCCTCATTTGGGTCCAGCAAAAGCGGCTCAAGGTCAGCGTCTGGGATTAGTTCAGCCGCTTCAGGGTCCCCAGCTTGGGAGCTCTCATCCGCAGCGATTGCTTGCCAAAAAGCCTGCTGCTCTGCCTGCAAAAAGTCGTCTGCCTCGGGTGATAGGTTGCTTAGCCCATCATCAATGAGTAAATCCGGTGGGACATCTGGGACCGCCGCCGAATCCAATTGGGGTTCTGTATCATCTACTGTCGGAAAGGATAGCGTGTCGTCCTCTGCTACCACGGGGGCTTCTAGATCTGAGCGCGGTTGACCGACCATAGTCTCCGTCAGATCCTGGGATAGGCTATCGGAGTGCTCACTTAGGTCTCCCAGCTCATTCTCCAGGGAGTCGGTTAGCTCATCGTCTAACGCATCGACCAGCGGATCGGCGGCCAAACCTAAAAAATCTAGTTCTTGAGTCCCCTCATCGGTCAAAGGTTGGGCGGCTGTGACTGCCAACTCGGCTGTATCTGCCAATGGCTCATCTTCCGCCGACGGATCATCAATACTGGCCGTATCCGTAGAAAATCCCGCAAATAGATCAAAATCGGCGCTTGCTTCATCTACCTGTGATGAAATGTCGGCTTCTATGTCGTAGCTCGATTCCTCTTCACTGGAGCTCTCTGAAACACTGGCGGTGTTCGATAGCTCATCATCAAGGTCCAAATCTTCCAGATTTAGTTCCCTAACAATGGTTTCTAATGTTGTTTGATCTAGGGGGTCGAGGGCGTCTTCTTCGACACCATAGTCGGTGGAAAAGGTATCGCCTGCTAGTTTCTGCAGATCCTCGTCCAGCCGCTCCACCAGCTGATCATCATCAAAGTCAAGCAATAGGCGCTGCTCGTCCCCTGTTTCCGTCAGGTTAATTAAATCCTCATTGGCCGATGCGGCTATGTAGACATCGTCTGGGACATCGTTTGGAAATTCTTCGACCGTGTCTGAGGGGGTCTCATCGGGCAGCAGCTCTGATAGAGATGTGATGGTCTCATCGGCAGGTTGGGCGACTTCCGCACTGAGTTCTACGCTATCCCCAAATAGTGCCTGCATCGTAGCTGGGGGGATGGCCTCTCCGGATATCTCTGGTGGGTCTGCCGTCAGGTCATCCAGTGGGTCTAGCGCCGCCGTATCGTCTGCTGTGGTTTGGGAAAACAGCCAGTCGTCAGCCACCTGGCTAGCTTCAAGCGCCGCCGTCTCTGTCGCAGACAGGGCCTCTTCGGAGCCTGGGGGGAAAGGCTCACTATCTGCAATGTCCAGCGCCGATTGGTTGGGGGATCGCTCTACTAGGTCTAACGACCTGTCTGGCAGTTGGTCTGCCTCCAGCAGGTCGCTAGCTGGCTCCTGATTTGGTTCATCTGGTTCAAGACCTAGATCAAAATCGGCGTCAAAGTTAAACAGATCGCTCTCAGCCGCTATCTGGGTTAGTAAATCCTGGTTTGAGTCATCGACTGTTTGATCTAAGGCAGCATCGGCACCTATTCCCATGGCTAGCAGATCAAGACTTTCGTCAATGGCTCCCAGGGAGGTGTTTAGGGGCAGGGGCGCTGGCTCAGAATCACTGTCTACAGCAGCATCTGCCGCTGCGGGCATTGTCTCTGTCGTGGGATCGGCCTGGCGTTCCGTATCGTCTGTTTCTATTTGGAGTTCCGTATCGTCCGTTTGAATCAGGGTGATGTCTTCGGTCGCATCGCCTAGGAGCGAATCATCTAGGGGCAAACCGTCTAGGAGCAGATCGTCTAGCGTCTCTAGCTCATCGGCGGGTTGGATGACGGTACTCTCGCCGTCTATATCGCCGCCGAGGGCGTCTAGGTCTAGTGTTTCTGAAGATGCGATCGCATCTTCCAACTGCTCCATATCAAAAAGGGCTAGATCTGGATCAACTTCAAACCCGGCGTCATCAGCGCTGTCCCCAGCCTCCTCCTCTAACGACAAATCCTCTATGGCCTGATTGAGCTCATCTAGCTGAGCCGCCTCCAGTTCCACATCGGCGACCGTTTCCGGCTCTTTTTGTAATCTCACCCGCTGTAAAGCTGGCCCCAGCTCATCTGCTAGATACGATGACGCATCCTGGCCCAGCTGTTGAGCCAGATGGTTAATAAACGCATGGACAATAACCTCGCCCTGACGGCCTAGCCCATGCATTTGATCAAGCCCCTCTTCTAGGGACTCGCGATAGCTATCAACGCTTTTTTGTAACGAATCAAAGACCGCCGTCAGGGTGCTGTCCAATCTCAGCAGTAACTGATCTGACTGTGCCTGCAGCAGCTGCACCTGTGCCAGCCGCTGCTCTGGGAGCAGGGGTACCGGATTGTCCTCAACCGAGGCAGACAAATTTTCCACAGCCGCCGCTTCCATCGTCGCAAAATTTTGCGCCATCTGAGCCGATAGCTGCTGCTGCAACCGCTGCATCAAGGTTTCTAAAAAGGCATCAATTTGCTGTTCAGACTGCAGTGGGCCAGCACCATGTTGTGCTTCTAGGACATTGACCTCGGCCTGCAGACTGTCACGTCTCTGCTGCAGCAGCTCCAGCTCCTGGCGCATGGGTTTAAGGGAGTTTTCCTTGAGATATCGCATCTCAAGCAGCAATCCCTGGAGCACATGGGCTGCTGACTCCTCAGCATCTGGTGTTAAGGCCGGGGGCGAAAAAAGCTGCCCGGTGCTTGGATCGATCGGTCCCCATCCCCCCGGTGATTCAAACACCTCTCCTAGGGATTGAAGATAGTCATAAAGCTTGCCTAAAAGCTGACGCTGCTGAGTAGCTTCCCCTGACAAACCCAACGGCAGACGGGAAACCGGTTTAGCCAAGGCAGCTTCAATTTCAGTAATGAGGCGTTGGATTTGATCCTTTTGAGAAGTCACAGTGCGGCCTTTCAACAACGAAATCTATAAACCGGAGAATACTGCCCCATCTATGGACATAGCAGCTCCAACCGGCGGAATGCCCAAAGTGTAAAGCAGGCTGGCTAAAAAATCATAATTCGAATGGATGGAGCCCCCAAATAGGCTCTAAAAAATCGTCTAAGCTCAGGTATGGAGCTATTGCAGCTGTCGGAATTGCTTTTTCCTATTTACAGGCTTTTACGGAAAAATCCTGACGGAGCTAGCCGAAATCGAGACAAATCAGGCTGATGGTATCCCTTAGCTGGATGTCATCCTAATCGATGTGTCATCAATGCGCCTAGGTTTGAAGCTAAAAATGTGAAGTTAAGTTAATAAAACGAGGTTAGGGGGATGATGCCCCCGTGCTGTAGTCTGATCTAGACAAACCAAAGCAAACTAAATTTTCTGGGGTGAAATGAGCCGCTGTCTGAGCTATCAGCCTATGGGGTTAACTGGGCCTAGTGCTAGCGCCTTGGCTTCATTCAGCTCTAGCACGTATCATAAGGTCCCCCAGGCATTCCTAAGGGCCTCTCGGCTGGTAATGGCTTAAGTGCTGCCAATTCTTATTAACCGCGCTAACCCCAAGGGCTAGCCGCATGACTTCTACTGTTGGATTCTTATTGTTTAACTGAGCCCACTCAACCGTGGCTTCCCCCACCTATGGATAGCAGATACGGTGCCCGAGATAATTCAGCCAGCGAAAGTCTGATTGCAGCGGCCCCCTTTTTTCAAGAGTTACCTGAAGCGACCGTTCAGCAGGCAACGGCTCAAATCGTTACGCGCCGTCATCCCGCTGGCCAGGTCCTGCTATTGGAAAACGATTGGGGTAATTCGGTCTATTTTATCCTGGACGGGTGGGTTAAAATTCGCACCTACAACCTTGATGGCAAGGAAGTGACATTAAATATTTTGGGCAAAGGCGAGCTGTTTGGTGAGATGGCCCCCTTAGAAGCCGTGCCCCGGTCTACGGATGTCATTACCCTAGCGACGACGATGATTGGGAGCATGCCGGCCCAAGACTTTGTCAGCCTACTCAACAGTGAGCCTCAGGCAGGGATTCGATTGGCTAAGCTAATGGCCCGCCGACTACGTCAGGTCAACCGCCGCCTGCGGCTGCGCGAGTCAGACAGTCAGTCTCGGGTAGCTGATGTTTTACTATTTTTAGCAGATGGCCAGGGTACTGTCGCCGCTGAGGGTGTAGAGATTCCAAATCTACCTCACCGTGAACTTAGCAGTTTGAGTGGATTGGCTAGGGAAACGGTCACCCGTGTTTTAAGCAAACTAGAAAAAAAAGGTCTAATCATGCGGGAGCGCGATGTTATTCGTATTCCCGCCATTGATGCCCTAGAGAAACTGCTTGTTTGAAGTTGCTCTTTAGTTACTCTTTAAAGGCTGGCCTGCTGTTGGTATTCCTCAGGTGTCTGAGAAGAAATAGAGTGCCGATACTAGGGCACTTTCTAGGTCACAGCGAATAGACTAGAAACAAAAGGACAGGAGTGATTCTCACTGCCATGGGTCAGCCAAATGAGTATCATGCAGAGACACAGACGCCCGGTTTGGCTGGTAACAGTAGCCCCACTGACATTGACGATGCCGATCTAGACCGGCCCTGGATAGAGGATGGGGATGAAGTCCCGAGTCCCATTGGCAACAGGCCTCAGGTATCCCCTGGTAATAAGGGGCCTGTCGCCATGGTGGAAACAGCGTTTCTAGCCAGTGCTGCTAGTCTAATGTGGCTGATTAATCTCTACTTTCCGCCTGGCCCGCTGTTGCGCATTTTGTTTCCAGTACCGGTGGCGCTGATCTATCTGCGTTGGAATCATCGCTCTGCTTGGATGGCGACCCTGGTATCTGGGTTACTGTTGGCTATTTTGATTGGGCCGCCCCGCAGTCTTTTATATGTCATTCCCTACGGTTTGTTGGGGGTACAGCTGGGCTATCACTGGCGGCGTCGGGCTTCTTGGCTGCTGTCGTTGCCGATTGGTGCTCTGATTGTCACCTTGGGCATGTTTTTTCGCATCTGGCTACTGTCATGGATGGCCGGGGAAGATTTGTGGGGCTATCTGGTTGCCCAGGTGATTCAACTGACGGACTGGGTGACCAACCGGCTGTTAGATTTTGGCCTACTGGGGTTGGGGGCTATCGGTCAGCCGAGTATTGGGCTGATCCAGGTTGCAGCCGTGTCCATGGTGTTTTTTAGCAGTTTTATTTATCTATTTACGGTTCATTTGACGGCTTGGATTTTGCTGGAGCGCATGGGCATCACCATGCCACCCCCACCCCAGTGGGTACAGCAGATCCTGGATGAGTAGCTCAGGTGCAATGGTGCCAGATACATCCTTGGACCGCCCCCTAATTGCCCACCATACCAACGCGACGATGACCCAGCGTTGGCAGCGGCGATACCAGGGAAAGCGTCCCTGCTATATATGTGTGCTGGGATATACGCAAACAGCCCTGATCCCTAATATTTCAGCCGCAGGCAATACTCCCCAAGACCGCCTATTGACGGCATTGGCCGATGCTGAATTTATTTACGATGGGCCAAGCACAGCGCCCTGCTACCCGCTGCCATCACTCCAAGCAGGCGTCTCGCCTGCGTTGCTTACCCGGGCTGTCACGGCAGGTCAGTGTCTGCCTGTCTATCTATTTGATGCCGGACTACCCCATAGGCCAAGCGTGCCCCATATAGATCTAGGCGGAACGATAGCTCGCTGTGTTAGCTCTGGACAGGCACTTTCTCCAGAGACGGTGGCTCAGCTATTTGCTGCCGGTCGCCGTTGGGGGGAAACCCTGGGTCGCCGGTTTGCGCACAGCTATCTGGTGGTGGGTGAGTGTGTGGTGGCTGGCACGACAACGGCCCAGGCTGTGCTGAGCGCCCTAGGGTTTAATGTGGCTGGGCTGATGGGTAGCAGTCACCCTACCTGTAATCACACCCAAAAGGCCACACTGATTGAAGCTGGCTTGGCAACCTGGTCTGGAGGGGTTGGGGGACAGCGGGTTTGGGATGCGATCGCAGCCGTCGGCGACCCGATGCAGCCCTTTGTTCTAGGTATGGCCATGACGGCCAGCAGCCACTGTGGAGTCCTGCTCGCTGGCGGTAGCCAGATGATAGCCGTCTATACAATGCTGCGATATCTAAATACCCAATATCCGTGGAACTCAGACAATATTGTCATCGGGACGACTCAATGGATTGTGAACGATGCTACCAGCCAATTCCTGACCCTGGCCCACACCGTTCCCACACCTCCAATCATGAGTAGCCAATTTTCATTCAAACAGTCACGTTATTCTCAATTCACCATCTTTGAACAAGGCTATGTCAAAGAAGGTGTAGGGGCAGGGGGCTGTCTGATTGCCGGGCATCTGTATCAAAACTGGCAACAGCACAAGACCCTACAAGCGATGGAATCATTACTAGAAAGCTCTCTGAAAATATCAGAACCTCCACGGGAAAAAGCGGAGAACTCGCGCTCAACCCAGTAATCTCTAAACCCGCCCGTAGTTCCCACGTATCTAGTGAGTTCGATGGGTAAGCAGCTGCTCCTCCAAAGCCGCGATGCGGTTATAGGCAGCCGTCAGCTGAGCTGTTAATCGTTGAACTTGAATCTCAGGTGAAAGCGACTGATTGCCCGTCAGCTGATCAAGACCAAAGTGAGGCTCATCATTCAAAATATCCTTATGATCAAAGGCCTCTTCCAAACCGTTGGCCACCATTCTCGCAGGGGGACTGACACCAAACTTGGGGTGACCCGCATCATCAGTTGTATCTTGACGCATCAGTAAATCAGATACTTTGCAATCAATCTGCTCTAGGAGCTGCTGCAAGGTGTCAACCCGATTTGATAGGTGCGTTACTTTTTCTGGAACAATATCCATGGATTAGCAGATCCTTAAATAACCCCTTTATCCTAAGAATGCCAACCCGATGTAGAGGTCTTATTACGTATTGATTTAACCTTTTGTTGTCAAGATTGAAATTATACAGAGATAAAATAAATTTAATAGAATAAAATCTATGGACTTGCGTCTTATCCTTGCAATATCGAGCTGTGCAAACACAATCAGGTGGCCTCTATAGACCTGTATTATTTCCTCAGCCGCCCTGCAATCAGCAGTTGAATTCTTGACGGAAAGCTAACATCGTATCTAGCTATCCATCTTTTTGGCATATGTTACGCTCCCAAGCAGGTGGAAGGTAGTGTATACTCTCATTGCCGTTGTGTACAACAAAACGTACATCATAGGTTATGAATTAAGCCTGATATCCTGTCCACCATCGGTATGGATTTATTCAAGACTATTATTAAGGACAGTTTTAAGTCGGTGCAGTCAGCTATTCTTGGTAGGTGCTACAGATTTTGATAGGCAGCTATGGTAATAATGAGACTGTTGGGGGCAGTTAATTAACTCATAATGTCACCCAAATCGCCAATGACTGATACCACTGCTTTCGTGGCTGGGTGCGCCACGACTGGGGTAGCCGTTTTAGTATTACTACTGGCGCGAGTTGGATTTCAGACATCATCCCCCGATGCTCCATCGGGCTCTGCCACCCTCGAAACCATTGCTCCCATGCCGGTGCCCCAGTCGCCCGTGCAAACCGCCGATGACGGGATTAGTGAAGACGTCCAGCAAGAATTGGATCGGCAGCAAGACTTAACCTCAAAGCTAGAAAACCAGCTGGTCCAGCAGGAGATGCTGGCCCGCAATCTGGAAAACCAGCTAAAGCAGCAGCAAGAAGAAACCCGAGCTGTCCTTACCCAACTTAGGGAGTATCAGCGCTCGGTTGACACCCTGTCCCTGCAAAATGGTCAGCTGGCCACGGCTCAGTCTGCCCAAGATACCTCCAATGTCCAGACCACACTGTTGTGGATTGGGGGTGGCCTCCTTTTAGTAATGCTTCTTGGGGGAGGCGCTGTAATCCTATGTATGGTTTTAATATCTGGTCGCCGCCGTGATGAGCGCTCTGTACCGGTGGTTTATCCATTTCAGATGCCCGTACCCCCTGCCAGCTACCGATACTACGAGCAGGAATTTTTACCGACTTCTCCCCCACGTCACAAGCGAGCCAACGCCACCTATTACGACGTGGATTAGATTTGTTTTGGAGTTTGAAAGGCGGCACCCAGATTCGAACTGGGGATAAAGGATTTGCAACACTTTTGACGGATATAGTTGCTATGACTCGACAACTATACCCGCTTTTCTAATTTCTATTTGGGCAATAGTTAGGGCGATAAATTAAGTTTCGCCCATGCAATTCCCAAAGGAACAGAGGGGCTACATTGGCAGATACTGTACCTGATTAATACAATCCTTTATGTCACAGACAGTGGCAATCAGCTCAAGGTCATGAATACAGTCACCGATGCTGCTGCGTTGTGGATGAGAATAAATTACCCCATAGAAGAATTGGCCCTGCTGCTGCCTTTGATTTGCTATGGCCAGCAGATCATCGTCTCTAGAAAATAAAATACGTTCTAGCTCAGTAGCCCGATCAACTACCTCTGGGTCAGATACACCCGCGCGGCTATCTTCTTGAACTGTTAAAACATCTATACCTCGAAGACGGAGCCCTGTAGTAATTTGGCGAGGCACATTTTCATCCATATAGAGCGCTACGCTCATGAAAGAATTCCACGTTCTTTCAACGTTTGAGCCATGCGTGAAGGAGGCGCTGCTTGACGCAGGTTCTCAACTTTTTCCAAACGCTTTTGCATGTCGACATCAAGGGCTTCTTGATGGTCCCAGTAGTAGGCCAGGGCGGAATAAATTTTGCCCAGTGCGATATGCGGATATTGAAAGTGCAACTCTTCAGGGCTCCAGCCGTAGGCCTGGTGTGAGGTGATCAGCTCTACAACCTTCATGGTGGTGCCTTCAATCATGGGCACCTGCTCATCGTCCAGTTGGATATGCTTATATTCCGTTGCTAAATAAGCCACGGGTACGCCTCCTTAAGAGGTTGACGGTACAAGGAACTGTCTGAACGGTTTTCATAGTTCTACCTTAAACGATGCCAGAATTAGTCAGCAGGGATCTATTGCTGATTCACTGGCATGGTTAGCCTGGATAATCGGTCTAATTCGTGAGGTTGAGGGATCCGCACCATATCCTAGACTTCTTGAGAATGTCTTCAAACCACGCTCGACCTAGGTGCGCTCTCATCTAGTTGAAGGAGTTAGGGGGGAATGCGATCTCCCTAAACTCCTAGGGGCTTTGAGTGCGACTGTTAGGTATCGGCGGCATTGCGTGCCTCAATCCATGCATGAGCCACGGTGCATATTGAGTAATTGCTAGCTGAACAACTGATCTCAACTTTTGGGGCGCAGGAATAAAGTATTAGCTGATGAAAAGTTCAATTTTCCCGAATTCTTGGGACAATGCTTGTTGATACTTTTAGTGTGACTACGCGGACATCTAAGGATATTTATGGATAAAGCTTTAGCTCAGTTCACGCTAGAAGACGGTACCCCTTTTCTCGTTGAGATTGATGAGCCTAACTCCAATGCTATTGAGCGCGTAGCATTGACCGAAACCAATGAAATGGTCTACAAGGCTAAGAAAAACCTGGATGAGGCGTTGGATGCCATTAAGCCTGTGGCCTCAACGGTAGTAAAGAAGCTGAAGGATGGTTTGACGACGCCTGCTGATGAGGTGGAGGTTACCTTTGGTCTGAAGCTCAGTGCAGAAGCGGGTGTGGTGTTTAGCTCTGTGGGTAGTGAGGTCACCTTTGAGGTGACACTTAAGTGGGGAGGGCAGTCGTAGGTTGACTGATGTCCAATCCTGTAGAACCGCTAAAGTCCTCTGTAGTTAGGTTTTATCACGCTAATGGCAATGTGGTGGGTGCTGGCTTTTTGGTGGCCGAGCGCTATGTGCTGACCTGTGCCCATGTGGTGGCGGCAGCTCTGACGTTGCCTGAGAATACAGAAGTCATACCTGAGCAGTCGGTAAAGCTGGATTTTCCATTGCTTGCTCGCGGTCGAATGATAGAGGCCTCCGTTGTTTCTTGGATACCCGTTTCCAAGACGAAAGCTGTAGAAGATATGGCGGTGTTGAGGCTACTAGCAGCGACGCCGACAGAGGCAAGATCTTCGGTTTTGGAGGAAGCTGAATCCCACTGGGAGCATCCATTAGCTATTTTTGGATTCCCCCAGGGACACGATGGTGGTATCTGGGCGACAGGTATTTTTCGTGGCCCTACTGATAAAGGCTGGATACAGTTTGACTCACTTATGAGTGAGGATCGTCCTGTAGAAAAGGGCTTTAGTGGTGCGCCTATTTGGGATAAGACTCTTAATGCTGTGGTGGGCATGGCCGTTGCTGCCGAAAGGCGTCGTGAGTCAGTAACCTCGGCTTTCATGATTCCTAGGGAGCTGTTGCGTAAGCCCCTGAACTACATCTGTCAGCAAACCTTATTGGATATCCTGCAAGACCATGGGGCTATTCTTAGGGACTGGATCCAAAAGAGCTATGGGTTGTGCCGGGCTCAAAATGCTACCACTCCGGTTCGGCAAAAGGTTCACGATATTGTGGACGAGCTAGCAAATGCGACGGCGGGTGCTCACCAGGAAGAAGATAAGTTAGTTCAATTTGTAGCAGCCTTGATGCTAGAGCTAGAGGTTCAGCAGATGGAAAGGTTAGCAGAGCCAGGAGCGCGATTACATCAATGGGGCTGCCGGTATGCGAAAGACTTTGAATCTGCTAAGGCGGTGATGCAGGCACTGAAAGCAAAGCGGCAACAGCAGAGGATCGAACCCCATAACCCGATGCTGTTGGTCAATATCCAAGAGGATGCGAGTGGGGAAAGCCTGTCGGTGGAAGCTTGGATAGTGCTGGACCCCGAAAAGTATGATTCCAAGACGTTGCAAGGGAGCCATAGACTCTTGTTTGCTACAGAAGATGACGATTATACCCATCTCTCAGAGCAGAGCGTTTCCTATGGTGAGCTGCCAATTTTGCTGGACAGCTACCTTATGCAGCTGTGTTGTGATGGATCTGAGTACGAGTGTGATCCGAGTGAACTGACACTGTACTTTATATTGCCGCCATCACTATTGAATAAGCCCTTAGAGCGACTAATACCGGGGGATGACGAAGAACCTATCGGGATTGGGGTTGAGGATTCTCTTCAAGTGATTTTGGCGCTGCAAAATCGTTCTGGCCTTGGTGGGTTTAGAGCCAGTCCTCGATGGAAAAAGGCATGGAAATTAAAAGTATCTAAAGCACATGTACTAGCTCATGAAGTGTTTGCCGCTAAAGAGGGCCTCAAAGAGACTGGGATTGTGGGACTAAAAAAACTAACATCTTTGAACCCCCAGGGCGATCCTCAAGTTTTAGCTAAGCAGGGGATCCCGCTAGCGCTGTGGGTGCGCGATAACCAGGCTCAGGATATGGACTGGGCTCAAGTACTGCTTGATGAAGTGCTTTCTTACCCAGTAAAAGATGTGCGTGAACGGGTGTTAAAGATACGTTGTAATACGTCTCTTTTAGACTCTGAGACCGAATATGCTCAATCGTCAGAGTTGGGGCATCATTTAGCAATCTTGTGGGATGATCCCAATCGAGTGCCACCAACGGCCAGTGCCCCTTTAACTAATGTCAAACTATGACCTCTTGGAAAATCTATCAGGGTAGTGGAGAGCCCCACGATGATTTAGAGCGCTTGCCGCCGCCGCCTGGTTGGCGGGCATTTCAGGATGTGGGGCAATATCAGGAGCAAAAGGGAACTACGTTTAAGGCCCGTGAGGATCAGATAGAGCTGGTGAATGCCGCGCTCTATTTGCGGCGGCCCTTGTTGATTACGGGCAAGCCGGGGACGGGGAAGACCTCGTTGGCCTATGCAGTGGCCCGTGAGCTGAAGCTGGGGGAAGTACTCTACTGGCCAATCACGACACGTACCACTCTCAAGCAAGGACTATATAGCTACGATGCCATTGGCCGGTTGCAAGATTCCCAGTTTGATCAAACCAATAATCCGCCTGCCGATCGGGCCGATGCCCTCAAAGCGATTGGTAAATATATCCGTTTGGGGCCATTGGGTACGGCGCTGTTGCCGATACCTGAGGGCAGCAACCGGCCTCGGGTGTTGCTGATTGATGAAATTGACAAGAGCGACATTGATTTACCCAATGATTTGCTCCACACCTTTGAAGAAGGCCGCTTTCGCATTGATGAGCTAGAGCGAATTAAGGAAGTGCTTTCTACGGTGGATGTGGGGACGTCCTATGCACAAGAGGATGTAACGGCCACCATCGAGAAGGGGCAGGTGCAGTCCAATGCGTTTCCGTTTGTGATTTTGACAAGCAATGGTGAGCGGGACTTTCCGCCTCCGTTTTTGCGGCGCTGTATTCGGCTGGATATGGGCGAACCAACGGAGGCTGAACTGGCCGAAATTGTGAAGGAACATCTGACTCAATTAGACCCTGAGGTGCTGACTAAAGCAGAGCCAGTGATAAAGGCCTTTGTGGAGAAACGCGGTGAGGAATCATTGGCGACGGATCAGCTGCTCAATGCCATTTATCTATTGCTGCAAGAGGGAACACCGGACCTATCTGCTAATAGTGACCTGCTCAAAAAGATTCTAAAGCCTTTATCAGGGCCAGGGGCATAGGAGTCAAA
The DNA here is from genome assembly GCA_039814735.1 of Cyanobacteria bacterium P01_A01_bin.15. Classification (GTDB taxonomy): domain Bacteria; phylum Cyanobacteriota; class Cyanobacteriia; order Phormidesmidales; family Phormidesmidaceae; genus Leptothoe. The sequence goes on along the minus strand of JBCCAQ010000010.1, from coordinate 24,199 downwards.
CCATTGGTGCAGCAGGACTTCTCTTCTAACCTGGCGATGTTGATTGCCCGTGTGAAAAATGCGGGCATTAATTGGGATGGGGAGAATATTGCAGATTTATTGTGGCTGACGGGCTATATTGATGCGTCAGAGACTAGTAAAAGTCAGGAACCAGAGCCAGGGGTAGAGCCTGATGATGCCGTCGAAATTGAGATTGACAATACGCCGCCAGTGCCGCTGCCCTCAGCTCCTGATTTTTCTCTCTACAGTCAGACGCCCCAGCAGACCCAGACCCAGAAAGCCAAAGCCCCTAATAAGGGCATTTCGTTTCCAACACCAACAGCTCCGGCCCTGCGCAGAACGTTAGCATTAGGGCGTTCATTACGGCCCCTAATGCGGCGGGTGGACTCCTATACCCAGACAGTTCTGGATGAAGAAGCCACGGCGGAGCAGACTGCCGAGCGCCAGTTTTGTATGACCATGGTGCAGCCTGCCCGAGAACGATGGCTGGAGCTGGCCCTGGTGATCGAAGATTCTGCCTCTAGCTTTTTGTGGCGCGATACGATTCGTGACTTTCAGCAGGTATTAGAACGGCAGGGATCGTTTCGTACCGTGACGGTGTGGTATTTGCAAACCTCTGCCAGTGGTTCCATGGCGCTGTATGCCAATCGTCCGATACCAGAGGCCATGCCCCGGCCCCGAGATCCGAAGGGGCTGATCGATGCCTCTGGTAGACGGCTGATATTGGTCATCAGCGATTGCATTTCTCCGGCGTGGCGTCAGGGTCGTTTGCAGACTGACTATCTGGATCAGTGGACTAAACATGGCCCGGTAGCGATTTTGCAAATGCTGCCGTCGCGCATGTGGTCGCGTACAGCCCTAGAGGCTGGGTTACAAACCACATTTTCGGCTCGTGGGCCAGGGGGGACCAATACTCAGCTAGTGGATCCACTACCGCAGGAGTTTCATGGGGAGTATGGCCCAGGACTAAAGCTGCCGGTGATTACGTTGGAGCCGTCGTCCATGGCTCAGTGGGCCAGGGTGTTAGCTGGATTTGGTGATACCCAAACGGCGGGCATTTGGTATCCGTTGGATGAGCTGGTGGATGAGCTAGACGAGCCGGAGCCGATGGCAGATGCAGCCGTGGCTAGCCAGCCTGAGCCAGGCTATGCAGAACAACTGGTGGATCGCTTTAGTCAAACGGCATCACAAACGGCGCGAGAATTGGCATCCCTAATGGCGTTGGTACCAGTGGAGCTATCACTGGTGTATATCATCCAGGCAAAGCTTTTGCCGGAGTCGTCACCATTGCATGTGGCGGAGGTGTTTTTAAGCGGTCTGATTGAGCGGGTGAAGCCTGAGACCGAGGCAGCCGATAGACCAAAGCATCCCTCTCAGGGGAGTTTGTTTGACCAGCAACGGCATTACCGATTTGTGGACGGTGTGCGAGAGCTGCTAGTGGATACGGTCAGGACGGACTCAGCTGAAGAGGTGCTGAATGAGGTGTCGGCCTACATTGGCAGCAAGCTGGGTAAGTCGATCTATAGCTTTATGGCGCTACTGCGGTTGAAGGATGAGCTGGAGACTGCAGGCAGCGAGTTTTTGGAATTTGCCAATGTGACGAAGCAGGCCCTGCGACGGTTGGGGGGGCAGTATGCGGAGCTGGTGGAGGCTGTAGAGACAGAAGACGTGGTGGTGCAGTCTGCTGCTCCGGTGAATGCGGTGGAGTATCCGCCCCTGGAAGAGCTGGAGTTTACTAAGGGAAAACTGGTGGACTCGGAGGATGAGCCGGGTGTGGAGTATCCACAGCTGAAGACGGCCACCTTTGAGATTGCGACGGTGAGTTTGCCTGAGGATGGTCTGGAGCTGTTTGAGTTTCAGGTGGCGACGTTAGAGCGGAAACTTGCAGGTTTTCTACGGCGGCAGCCTTGGGTGGTGACTAAGACCCGTGGTCAAGCCTATCGATTTGTAGAGGAGTTAGGGAAAGATATTTCGCTGGAGATGGTGGCAATTCCTAGTGGAAGCTTTGTGATGGGGTCTCCTTGGGATGAACTGAAGCGTATTTCTACCGAAGATCCACAGCATCAGGTAACTGTTGCTGGTTTTTTGATGGGGCGCTATCCGGTGACCCAGGCCCAGTGGCGAGGTGTGGCGGCGATGCCCCAGGTGGATCGTGAGTTAAAAGCTGATCCATCCGACTTCGAAGGGGCTGATCGGCCTGTAGAGCAGGTGTCTTGGGAAGAGGCTGTGGAGTTCTGCGCACGATTATCGGACCATACAGGACGTCTCTATCGATTGCCCAGCGAGGCAGAGTGGGAGTATGCCTGTCGGGCTGGAACGACGACACCTTTCCACTTTGGCGAAACCATCACTACGGATTTGGCAAACTACCGAGGTACTGACAACAAAGAGTATGGTTGGTCAGGCTCTTACGGTGCTGGTCCCAAAGGGGAATATCGAGAAGAAACCACTCCGATCGATCACTTTGATATAGCCAATGCCTTTGGCCTATGCGACATGCATGGCAATGTGTGGGAGTGGTGTCAGGACATTTGGCATGACAATTACCGTGGTGCGCCTACGGATGGTAGTGCTTGGATGACGGATGGTGATGACTCTAGACGCATCCTGCGCGGCGGCTCCTGGTTCTACTATCCAGTGGATTGCCGCTCCGCCTGTCGCACCTACTATCAGCCTGGCAGCCGCTTCAACCTTATCGGTTTTCGAGTTGTGAGTGCGCCCCCAGGCTCTCTTGCGTAGCCCTTTACCCTTTTTCCCTCTTACCCTTTTCGACCATGCGGGCTCAAGCTGTAACCATTAACAAACGTCAGGGGCAAAACCAATATTATGAAGAGCCCATTGCCCTCGGTGTGCGCCCCCTGGAGATGATGCGTATCCCGGCAGGGGCGTTTCTGATGGGGTCTCCAGAAGATGAGCTGCAGCGTCTGGATAGGGAAGGTCCTCAGCATGAGGTAAGGGTGCCTCAGTTCTTTATGGCGAAGTATCCAGTGACCCAAGCCCAGTGGCGAGCGGTGGCGGCAATGCCTCAGGTAGACCGTGAGCTAGAGGCTGATCCATCTAGATTTAAGGTAGCTGATCGACCTGTAGATCAGGTGTCTTGGGAAGAAGCTGTGGAGTTTTGCGTAAGGCTATCGGCTCACACAGGGCGACCCTACCGACTACCCAGTGAGGCAGAGTGGGAATATGCCTGCCGTGCTGGAACAACGACGCCTTTCCACTTTGGTGAAACGATCACGACTGAGCTAGCAAATTATCGGGGAACTGACAATAAGGAATACGACTGGTCGGGCTCTTACGGTGCTGGTCCTAAAGGGGAATATCGAGAAGAAACCACGTCGGTCGATCACTTTGATTTTGCCAATGCCTTCGGCCTGTGTGACATGCATGGCAACGTATGGGAATGGTGTCAGGACATTTTGCATGACAGCTATGAAGGTGCGCCTGCAGACGGTAGTGCCTGGATGACTGACGGTGATGATGGATATCGCATCCTGCGCGGCGGCTCCTGGATCTCCTATCCAGAGGATTGCCGCTCCGCTCGTCGCGACGACTTTCGGCCCGGCGACCGCAACGACATTATCGGTTTTCGTGTTGTGAGTGCGCCCCCAGGCTCTCTTCCGTAGCCCTTTTCCCTTTTCCCCTCTTACCCTTTGGAAAAGCCGTTCCGTCACTCCTCTTCTTCATGTCTAATGAATGTGTGGCGTTCAAACACCTTTTGCCGTAGACGATAGGTGTTGCCATGCTTGAGATGAGCCTCCCAGCTCTGCAGGCGCTGTACCAGCGGCTCTAGCTCAATGTTTCCGATCGCATACTGATGCTGTAGATATCTGAGCCGTCGTCGAGCGCGACGTACGTTGTCGTTACGGACGCGGATGCGATCGGGCAGAATTCTAAAGCCAACGAAGTTGGCACCATAGCGAGTCTCGCTCAACTGGCTTTTGATAGGATGCATTTTTAGCCTTAGAGTGGCCAGATAATCTTCCATAGCTAATCGAGCATCAGCTAGCTTCTGCCGGTCATCTGAGAATGCGGCGAAGTCGTCTACATAGCGTAGGTAATGTTTGAGCTTGAGCTGACGTTTAACGAAATGATCAAATGGGCTGAGGTATAAATTGGCAAAGAACTGGCTGGTGAGGTTACCAATGGGCAGTCCTCGCCTCCGTTTTACAGGGGTGAGTAGGGTATCCCCTGGGAAGTACTCGATGACGGGGATCTGCTCATTGCTAGCATCGATGATGGTTTCAACGAGCCATAGGGTGTCTGGGCACTTGATTCGCTGTTGGATAATAGATTTTAGGATTTCATGGTCAATGCTGGGAAAGTAGGTCTGAATGTCGCACTGTAGGCAATAGCGATAACGCCTTGCCCAGTCAGTAAACTGAGCGAGCGCACGATGGGTGCCATAGCCTAGGCGATTGGCATAGGTATGGTGAATCAATGTGCGGTCCAGCAGTGGCACGATCACATTACAGAGCGCATGGTGAACTACCCGGTCCCGGTAGGGCGCTGCCGAAATCATGCGAGGCTTTGGATCGCGGATTCTAAAGGTACGGTAGCTACCTGGTCGATAGGTAAAGTTTGTAAGCTCAGTCTGGAGCTGTAAAAGCTCTGACTCTAGTCGGTCGTTAAAGGCAAGCACGTTAGGTCGGAAGCGTTTGCCCTTCTGATATCGTCGTAAGGCCGGTCAGAACTGGCAGATGGGAATCTGTCGGGTGTACCCCAGAAGAGTCCAGAGCCTACTCCAGCGATACCCATCGAGGTATCCAAAAATCAACCTGGGCCAGTTACTTTGGTTAGGGAAACCGACGACTTAGCTGGCCCCATACAGCATTCAAAAACTAACCGGTAGACTGGGAGCTAATATTACCTGCTGTTTTATGGCGCTTACTCTTCGGCGGACCACTGCTACCACTCGTTACTATACAGAGCCTCTAGATGCCCTGGGTGATGCCATCCCACTACAGGTGCTGCTAATTCCTGGCGGCACATTTACTATGGGCTCCCCAGAAGATGAACTAGGGCGATTAGACAGTGAAGGCCCCCAGCATGACGTGACGGTGCCTCAGTTTTTTATGGGGCGCTATCCGGTAACCCAGGCTCAGTGGCGAACAGTAGCGGCAATGCCTCAGGTGGAGCGTGAGTTGGAGATTGCTCCGTCTAAATTCAAAGGGGCTGATCGACCTGTAGAGCAAGTTACCTGGTATGAGGTAGTGGAGTTCTGTGAAAGGCTATCAGTCCATACAGGGCGTCCCTATCGACTGCCCAGCGAAGCGGAGTGGGAATATGCCTGTCGTGCTGGGACAACAACACCCTTTCACTTTGGTAAAACCCTAACTACTGAAGTGGCGAACTATCGTGGAACGGTTACCTATGGTGATGGCCCCAAAGGAGACTATCGAGAAGCAACCACACCCGTGGATCATTTTGATATGGCCAATGACTTTGGGCTGTGTGACATGCATGGCAATGTGTGGGAGTGGTGTCAGGATATCTGGCATGACAATTACAACAGTGCGCCCACGGATGGCAGCGCCTGGATGACTGATGGTAATGGCTCTATTCGCATCCTGCGCGGCGGCTCCTGGTTCGACTCTCCAGAGAATTGCCGCTCCGCCCGTCGCAGCGACGCTCGGCCCGGCTACCGCGTCGACGATATCGGTTTTCGAGTTGTGAGTGCGCCCCCAGGCTCTCTTCCGTAGCCCTTTACCCTTGTACCCTCTTACTCTTTGCCAAGAAGGGGTATATCGAAATTGATATTTTTAATTCATCAGTAGAAGAGACAGGTTTCTGATTTTGTAAAACCTGAAAATATTAGCAAAATTGCTAAAAGCACTGAAGCCCATACAACCGGCGGTCTTTTCTTAGTAAGAAATTAATGATTTGCTTTGCCGACGCTTGCTAAACCCCTTGCATAGCAGGTCCTTTGAGGATTTCCATAGATTTTTCTATAAGGCGGTACCCAGATTCGAACTGGAGACAAAATATTTGCGACACTTTTGGCGGATATAGTTGCTATCAATCGGCAGCTGTATCCGCTTTGCTGATTGCTATTTGGGCAATATTAGGGCGATAAATCAAGTTTCGCCCATGCAATTTCAAACTGCTCATTTGCCTTCCGATATCGACACCTACGAAAAGCTGGCGGCCTGGGCCTGCACAATTCTCAATGCCCATGGCTATGCTCTGGACTATAACGAACGCCCCCCTTCAGTGGTGACTGGGGATAGTGGTATTCAGTCTCAGTTCGAGCGTAATGGCCCTTTTGTTTCCCATCAAAAAGACAGTCGGCTGATTTACCGTTGCGCATTCTTGCTAAATGATGACCATGCTAGCTCTGCCTATGACATGGAATACAAAGCGGTGAAAGAGGTCATAACCAGCCCTGTAAATGTGGATTTTATCGCTAGCTAACGATGGCCCAAACTGATCCCGCCGTTGTTGGCAGAACACCCCAAGCTCGGGCATTACAGGCTAATTTTAATATTCGAGAGACCACTAGACCTGCTAGAAATGCTCAAACCGAAAGGCTAGTTCGTGATGCAGCTCAAGCGCGGCAAATTCGAGAACTAAATAAGCTGGCTGGCTACAGCCGAAATAACCCAATGAGGGCTAGCCCTAGTCTTAGCCCCCGGCCTATTGCTAATACCTCTATGGCTAGGGGGGCGGTAAACGGCGCGGCTAGTACCTTTAAACAAATTGCATCATCTAGGCCCGTGGGCGCTGTTGCAAAAGCAGCAAACCGATTGCCAGCCCCTGCTAAGGTCGCGGTTGGGGGTGGGGTGTTTGCTGCTGGTCAAACACTAGCGATAGGGGCCTTAGATGGGCAAATATCACGGGGAGATGTAGGGGCAGCGGCAGGCGCAGGCATTGGAAGCACTGTCGGAACCTTTGCGGGTGCTGCCATTGGCTCTCTTGCCGGTCCTATTGGGACCGCGATTGGTAGTTTCGTCGGTGGAGCAATTGGAGCAACGGCAGGGCAATTACTAGGCCAAGGTCTTTTCCCTAACAGGGATGGTCCTGCAGAAGACTATATAGGTATGGAAACCCAAGAATCCAATCTAGCTGCATACGTTTACAGCACGGGCAGTTTGTCAAATAGTTGTGGGAGTCGTGGGACACAATACGCCAATCCCTCAGCTAGTTACGAGTACGAAAATGGGCGGCATATCTTTGTGGCAAGTGGCCGGGCTTGGGGCGGTACCTACACCTGTAAATACACGTTACCGTCAGGTTATGCCCCAACCGGTAATCACAGCGCTGTTTATTCTCATAGTTCTAGGGGATACGGTTTCTATACTTTTGATGTTGACCTAGAACCCTTACCAGAAAATGTCCCTACCCCACAAACACCTAACAGTCCTGTCAGGAATCCGAGTAACGTACCAAGAGATCCAGCAACAGGGGAACCTTTAGAAGCTTTACCAGAAACAGAACCATTCCCTCAATTCCCGCCTATTCCATTTATTCCGGCGCTACCAGCAGCACTACCGGCGACGGCACCCACCCACGAACCAGGGGCAGGGCCGCAAAAGAAAACCCAGCCTGCCCGCCAACCTGGCTTTAGTCCAGGCGGTAGCCCTAAGCCAGCGAGTCAGCCAAACACTACGCCTAAAGCCAATCCGAGCGGCGGCGCTGGCAAGGCTAACCCACCACCACCGGCGCGGACTAAAAAAAATAATAAGTGTGGTTGTAATCAGGGCTTGCTCAGTGGAGTTCAAAACCTCTTATCTGGTAACGGTTTAACCGCTGCTAATACAGCCTTACTCGCCAAAATCGACGCCACTACCACCGCCACCGGCGCGGGCGTGGCCGTCAACCTTACTAAGCTTCAAGCGCTTCAAAAATTTATGGAAACGGCTTGGAAAGCTACCCATGCCGATAAGATCATCAATCTGCTGACCCTGGCTACGACGCTGCATAATGCATCCATGATCAGCCGCGATATCGGCGAAACCATGGGCTATGTGTTGGGTAATGCCCTGGCCGTTGTCGGCATCAAAGACGAGCGCGATAACCCGCTGGATGTAAACGAGATTGTCGGTAACTCGGTTGAGAACTTTATTAAGTCAGTCGTTGGTGAGGAGGTTTACGAGAACACGGCGACATTCTGGCAGAAGTCAAACCGGATGCTCAATGCCGCCAGCAATATCGTTTGGACAATCCGATCTATTAATGACGCCTCTCAAGAGGTGATGGAGTGGACGGCTGAGAACACCGGAAAAATCGGCAACGCTCTTAAGAAATATGGTGTCGTGGGCGAGCGCTCCTACCCATGGATGGCTGAGCGGGTACGGGCTCAAGATGGTTACCGGCGTAAATTGGGCAAGGTTTTTGATGGCCTGGAATCGGCTGAAAACGTTGCTAACAGCTTGTCTCAAGTAACCTCTAACGTTCGTGAGATACAAGATGAGGTGAGCGAACTAGGAGAGGCCAGACAGCGATTTACAGAGGCTGTGTCTGACCTGGCTCCAGAGGAAACATCCACAGCATCGCCAGAAAATCAGGCCATTGCCACGGCAGATCTTGGGGCAGCTGCAGCAAGCCAGGGGCCAGATGTGACCATTAGTACTGACGGCAGCCGAGGTCCAGACAATGACACTCCCTGACGGTTTTAGTCACGTTGAGCACCTACAGGACACCCTTCGGCGTACGTTCAAACGCGAGGTACGCGAGTGGTTTCGTGAAGTGGACCTCGACGATCTTGACATTAATACCCCCAGAACCAGCCTAGCAACGGCCTGTGAGCATCAGGACGAGGACAGCCTAATCATGACTGTTGCCCGTGTACTGCTGTTTGAAACGGTGCGTGGTAGGGCTGTCAATGTTCTAGCCGGTGGACTGTCCAATGGTGTTGGGGAAACTCGGCGGCGGCATTCTGTACTAAGGCGCGATCACCCTCAAATCGTGCTTTATTTCTTGGAAGACTTGAGCGATGTAGAGCCAGGATATGAGCCAGTTCAAGGGCGAATCAGCTTTCGACTGATGGACCATACTGCTAGTACAATGACGCCTGCGATCGCACAAACCTACGCCCAACGCATCAAGTCAAATTTCGCCACCGGCGGCGGCTTTATCTGGAAAAAAGGCCGTGAGATGGGATCCTATGCCGATTGGCCCAAAGGGTATCAATTTCAGCTATTGGTCAAAACCGAAGCTGAGGCCAGACGCATCATTGAAGCATCGCTAAACGTGCAAAACGATACCCCAAACTGGGAGTTTTTCAACTACTCCACCAATGCCGAACCAGCAACAGCGTTTCCCACCATTCCCGAAACTAACCGGGTTTATGGCGAAACCAAGCGCGGCCCACGGCGGCGACCGGTTGCCGATGTCCGTTTTCAATACGCACACATGATCGTCCCTGGCCGTTCCTCGCCAGTGGCGCTCGTTGATAGAACCGGGCTGCTATCCGGTGCGTTGGTCATATGAATCAGGCTTGATGTCGTTAGAACCTGCCCTGAAAGGTTTAACCTTTCCCGTGGCGATTTTTCCCTAACCAGACCGGGCATACCAGTGAGCGACCAACTACAGACAGCTCACCACCATGGCCCGTCGATATTCACGAATTATCCAGTCTAGTAGGCTGCGCTCGGCAGCTGACAGATATATTGCCTACCTTCAAGGTCAGCTAGACCGCACCAGCCGCGTAGGAACCCAGGGACCGCGCAAAAACACCAAAAATGTCTATGTAACGCCCTTTGGTTTTGATATCCCAGTAGATGAGATTTATCGAAGCACAGTAGATCCAGACGCCTACACCTATCTACAGACGCTAATCAACGGCAATGATGGCGAGGTAGCCGAAACAACGACTAAAGATGTATCTCCGACCACAGGATTTAGCTCGGCCCGCATTCGAATTCTGATTTCGGCCAATCGGTCGGTTGAGGTCAAAACCTCTGACGTTACCGGTCTGGAATACCTCAAGTACAACGGTACTCGTCACAGCTGCCCTTTTGGCCGCAAGACTGAAACCGATGATCAGCATGATGTATTTCAGTCGATCAAAACGGCGTTCTTTGCGGCTAACTCCACCGCCGAGGTGAAACGCTGCAATCTGTCTCGCGAGAAGTTCTCATATCAGTAGGAAGCCAATGGATTACCTCGCCCCATTTGAAACCTGGGAAGTTGATCACCCTGACTTTAATCGTGCAGATGCGCTGGCCGAGACCCAGCGGCAGCAGCACCGAGAGGCGGCTATCTGGGGCTATATCTTCGGCGATACGCCATTGGATTATGTGCTTGATCTAATGGCCGAGCATACGGGGATTGGCGCAGACCACTATATAGATATGGTTGAGGACAACGTTAATCATGTAATCAACGGTCGGCGTTACGTTGAGGCTCCTAGCGGGCTACTATTGCCGGGATGAGCTGGGAGCAGTTGGCTGAGGTGTCCCCTGGGTTCGACTGGGAGACACTGCCCGATGTCATAGAAGGCTATCGCAGCTTTAAGATTTCGCACTCATGGAGTCCAACGTATTCATATCCAGGATCCGGTGCTGCCTGGATCTGTCAGGTTTTTCCCGATGGTTCACGATACGGGTTTAGAAAGCTGTGGCCCCATCGAGACCCCAAAATCATTTCGCTGTATGCCCCAGCGGATATGACGGCATCTAATGACGACTTTTATCGGTTATCGATCAAACGCATATCGAGGGCTCGTATTTACGGTGATGCCAACTGGCGGATCAGAATTTGGCAATGGATCGGCATTCCGTTAGATGACTCCAACTTTGACCCAGGGGACTATCAGGACGGTAATGCTCTCGACCTGGCAGACGATCCATTATTTGACGGTGGCCAATACCAGCTATGACCGACCCAATCGTTTATAGGCATCGGCGGACATTGGGGCATGGACCACCGACAAATTTGTATAAGGGTGAAATTGCCTACAGTGATGTCAATCACACGTTGCACGTGGGCAGGCCCGCAGAGGGAATTCGAGATATCGGCGGCGCTGCCTGTTTTGTCCGCCAGCAAAATCCTCAGGGCCAAAACGGCGGCACATTTACAGCAGGAGCCTGGAGAACCCGACCGCTTAACACGCTGACGGGAAATAAAAGTTTTTGCGAGATTCTCAACGATGGTTCTTTACAGCTCGCTCCTGGAGACTATGAGGTGTTTGGCTGGGCTACAACGCTGGCAGTCAAAAGCCATCGAACCAGATTGATCATGGCTAACTCAGATGTTTTGCTGTGGGGCGATAGTGCCTATGCCAACAGCTGGGTTGAATCTCGCTCGTTCTTGGCTGGGAGGTTTTCACTGACCAGTCAGGCAGCGGTGCGCCTGGAGCACCGCTGCATAAAAACCCGTACCGCTTGGGGGTTCGGGTATCGGTCCAACTTTGGGCCAGAAATTTACGCTCAACTAACACTAAACAAATACTGATATGGCAGTCACAACGAAGCAAGCCGCTATTGATAATTTGCAGGCAATTGCACAGCTAATCGTCCAATCGCCCGAGGCTCAGATTCAGGAGATCGTCAATAAGGTTGGTAGCCAGCTGCAGCAAATGCTGCAGGTAGACCAGCAACAGGGCGATGCCATCACCCAACACACTCAGGCGATTGCTGACATTCAGCAACAGCTGATTGAATTGACCCAGCTAGGTGATGTGGAGACTCAGCGGGTATTGGAGCTGATTGCCGAAAACGTACCCGAAATTGCTAACATCACGCTGCCTACGGTTACTTATCGGGGGGCTGACTATTCCCTAGCTGACTTTGTAAACATCGTTAGCGCTCAGCAGGGTAAAAAGCCGGTCGACTATTCAGAGGCGACCTATACACCCGAGGGCTATCTATCTAGCGTTTTAGTCCGTTACGACGATGGCACTCAGGAAACCATCACCCTAACCTTTACCGAGTCGGAGGACGGCCAAAAGGCTATCTACATTGGCCAGCTGCCAGAAGCGGGCGGTGCTGCGGATGCGTTTGAGTGGCATGTCGGCATTACTCGTCTCAATAGCCCATTGATGGGGCTGTCTATTGCCCGCCACTCTGATATGCAGGTGATGCGTTTGATCGGGACATCACACTTGATCAACTGGGGTGATAGTCCCACATCGGAAAATGCTAGTAATGCCCCGGCTCCAGGTGATGACATCAATAGCAGTCAAGGTGAACCCCCCAGTAGTACACCTGATGGACTCCAGGACGTTCCATTGAACCCATTAGAGGGCGGATTCTCAGCAAACAGCGCTAATCAGACTGATGCTATCGGCGGTGGCTTTGTAAATTTCACGGTACCCAACCAGGGGCTTTATAGAGTCGCGGTGACCAACGCTGTCGTCGCTGCTAGCTATGTGGTATCAGCTGCAGGTGAGACACCGGGCAGTCTAGTGGCAGATAGTAACGGCAATGCAGCGGGAGTCATCGCCCTACAGAGTGGTGATGTTGTGAGTATTGCCACGCCAGCAGCAGGTACTCCCTTTACCGCTAGCATCATTGAGCTAGATCAGGGCTTGGAACCCGGTGACGATAGCGACGAGCCGCCAGCAACAAGATAGTACAGACCCTATGAGTGTCTTTTGTTAAAAACTCTAGGCGGCTGCCTTTATCAAAAAAAGGTGGCCGTTTTCTTCAAATGAACTTTCTTCTTGAGAATAAAAGTTTTCTTCTGACAATGCTGACAACGCTCGTCGGTGTGTTTATCGCTCTGATCAACCTGGTCATCCGCATCTACGGTATGGAGCGGGACATCAAGCATCTAAAGCGTGACTATATGGGACTATCTAGCAACTTGAATGCTTTGGTGACGGAGCTTGAACGGCGTATGGATAGTAACGAGCGCGCCATGATAGAGGTCCGCTGCGTGGCAAGTCACTTATCGGCTCGATTGGTAGGCGATCACAGTGGTGGTCTATAAATTTATTGTGCAAGATGCCTGGTATTTGGATAAGTAATTGATGCTGACCACGGGGGGTAGGCCGATCGCCAGAAGTCTTATTTTTGTGTTTCTCTCCATGAGACTTTATCTGATAAGGGTTTCAGCGCTTAGTACTGTGGAAGTATGGGGCTGGTAGTAATGAAAATATAGGCATCCGTGATTTGTCCGTCTGGAGCTTCCTCTATGACAAGATTCTGCAGGGATTGTCTTTACCGATTAGTTGAATCGGAATAGTTGGGAATAAAGCATTCAGGTAGGTCCAGAAGACAGCCAGGGCTCCAGGGTTATTATCCAGAAAGTGTCTAGATAACTTCGGTCTGAAGGGTATTATCCAGAAAATTTCCGTATATCTAGTAGTTAGAGGTACTGTATCGATTGGCTATGAGGAGATTATGTGACAGAGTTTGACGAGCCCAGAGGAGTTAACTTCATCAAAGATGCTCTCGCTGAACGACTAGGCCGACCTGCTGCGACTCGCGTAGCTAAGAGCAATCCGTCGGAGTGGTACATTTTCGACCCATGCTTTGCTGTAATTCAACGGGGGATGGGCAGCGATAGTAAAGGATACAGATCTGGAATTCAGATTAATAGTGAAGATATTTCCTTCTTCAACGTTCACTCTCGCACTCCTGCAAAACTACTGCGAACCAATCTAAAGCAGCGTCCTGAAGCTCTCATAAATGCGGCAGAAGGATGCCTTCATTTGAGGGACTATCATTACCTGCATTATTCTTCCCGTAAGATAAGTTGCCAAACTGGAGCAAAAAAATGGATTGATACTGTCAGAAAAATTGAGTCTTCAAATTGGAAAGTTTTTAAGAGAGAGCTTGAATCAGAGCTGAATGGTATAGTTTACGACTTATTTCCTGAACTTCCGAGTGTGGGAAAAGCTGGCACAGGTGAATCCGTCAGGGGAAGTGACTTTTGCCTCCTTTTGGCTGATTATCACCGAATTGAGTTTGCAAAAACTGACGAGATAGCAGCACAACGTGCTACTGAAGTTATTGATGCTGCTTGGCATCTCTTTTCATGTCTTTATCCGTGGGAGTCGCCCAAAAAACGCGATGCATCCCTACGACGTGCAATGCTATCCAATCCAGGATTATGCAACTGTGAATACGATCAAATTGTTGGTGCTCCAAAGTTGAGCTGTGACGGTTTATCTGTTGAAGCAGCTCATATCATTCCTTATGCACGTGGTGGAAGCGATCGATCTTGGAATGGAATTTGGCTATGTAAAAAGCATCATCGTATAACAGAGGGACGGCTAGCCGGATACCGTGACCGCTCAGATCTTTCAAGAGTGCAAGTTAGATTCCTGACTTGACGGCTAGCCGGATACCGTGACCGCTCAGATCTTTCAAGAGTGCAAGTTAGATTCCTGACTTATGGCAGCGACCTCTAACAACCCTAGTGCAGCGGATTGACCTAAGTATTTGTGGTGTTGTAGAGTCTGCTGCAACCGCTGACTAGGAATGTTATCTGGCTAATGCAGATTGATGCAAAGCCCAAACGACTGGCGAGACTAGAATAGAGGTGAGTTGCTTTCAGTCTTTGTAGCCATGCTCAGCACCACCGTCACCGACACCGGACAAATTACCCTACCCGAAGAAATTCAGCAGCATTTGAAGCTGACCAGCGGCAGCCGAGTCGAGTTCGTAATTGACGAAGACGGTCAGGTCAAAATCTTTCCGCTCAATGTTGCTGTAGAAACCCTATCCGGCATTCTGCATCGGCCCGATTTCCACCCACCGACTCTCGAAGACATGGATGCTACCATTTCTGAGGGAGCCAATGATTGGGCTTGATACCAACATTCTGGTGCGCTACCTCACCCGCGACGATGAACCGCAATGGCGACAAGCCGCCGATCTGATTCAACAAAACCAACCTTGCTTTATTACCAATACTGTTCTTTGTGAGCTGGTTTGGGTGCTCAGAGGGGCCAGCTACCGTTTCCAGAAGGAAGAAATCATTCAAGTTTTGGAGGCTATGTTTCATAGTGACGCGTTTGAATTTGAAAACCGTTCAACGGTGGATCAAGCCCTTCAACGATACAAACAGGGCAAAGCAGATTTCTCGGATTATCTGATTGGAGCGGTATCGCGTCAGGCGGGCTGTACAGAAACCGCGAGCTTTGATGGCAAGCTAAAAGGTGAGAAAGGATTTTGGTGTCTGGAGTAGTGTCGCCAGCTAACACTACGTGGCAGCGGACGGAGCAAGGGTTATCAGCAAGTGTGTGAGTTTTCTGCCGACGCTGCACTTCATCGTCATACGGCAAGACCTTGATAGGGGCAGCAAGCGTAAATTCGTAGGTACTACCTATATTATTTAAGCCTTCAAATGCTTTACCGATTAGTTGAAGTCGAAATAGTTGGAAACAAGGCATTCAGGTAGATCCAGAAGGCAGCCAGGGCTTAATTCCTATGCTCTCTGACTGGTGATCCGTGAAAGTACTTTCCAGTAAGGCTTTAGGGTCCTTTTAGGACAAAAAGCGTAATGTGTAAACCGGAGCTTCGTCGATCGCTTTGGCTGCTCCAGCTTGGCTCATACGATAGCTGCCATCGGGCAGCATGAAGCCGTCTATAGTGAGGTCGCCGAGCTGGATAGTAGCGGCCTTATTGGAATCAGTCGTCATTGTCAGTGGTGTCCCGCTTGATGAGGTAATCAAGTACGCGGTCGATTTTGGCGAGGGCAGCTTCGGTGGTGCGCTGATGTTCGGCAAAGCGCTCACGGTCATCAACCACGGTTTCTACTAATCGGTCAATGGCGGCTGCATTACGGTCAATGCGATCAGTGACTTGGTTGAGACGGTCAGTCAGTCGATTGATGTCAGCCGCATTCTGTTCGATTACCTCGCCAGCCCGGATACCAAAATTTTCCAGAGTGTTTAGTCGGTCGCTGTGGCTCGTAGTGACCACAGCCGTGCTTTCAAGTAAGCGCTCGATACGTTCTAGACGGGATTGGTTTTCGTCACTCATGGGCTTGGAGATGACTGCTAGGCAATGCGTTGCCAGATGCGGTTGATTTCAGCTAACAAGGTTTGTACGTTTTCCTGCAGGGCCTGCATCCAGCGTTCTGTTTGTTTGCGGAACTCGCGGTTTTCGTCAATTAGGGTCTGAATTCGCTCGTCAGTTTCTCGCTGTCGTTTGTCTTGTGCTTCTAATGCCTGATTAACAGCATCCGTCAGGCTAGCAAGTCTGGCATCCATGCGTCGCTCCATAGCAATGGAAGCCTCAGCATTTGTTGCGATCGCATCCGCATTTGCTGCCACAGCACGAGCATTAGATTCAGTGATGCTTATCACACGATCTAATGTCGCCTCAATCCGATCTAAACGTTCAGTCACCTTCGGGTACCCCTTTGATTCTATTTGTCTGGGACGTTTCATCAGGAGGTATTAGGCCGTTTATCTTAGCCTCCCTGACGCCCTGAGTAACAAGCATAGCGGCTATAGAAACTGCTTTAGCACCCTCTACCTCTGCCCAACGATCTAAGTCCTCAGCTATTCCATCAGTTAGCGTCACCAGAATTCGTCTACTCATTTCAGGCACGGCGGGTCTACCTCCCTCTTGTATCGAATAGGTATCAAAAGCGCAAACGCAGTCATAGCAGTATTTTCGGCTTTTAATAATCTCATAGATATCTAATAGTTATCAAAAAAGATAACTATTAGATAATTTGTGATAGCTTTTAGTTAGCGTACAGTAATCGGATTTGAAATATCTTTTCAAGTTATTTAAATGGTCCCAAAGTACAGGCCCCAAAACCAACTAAAACCGTTCGCATCCCTGCCTCACAAGTCTTTCACCCATGACCACCCATGCCCCTAACCACCGCACTAGCCGCAACCATGCCACTAGAAGGCACCGAAGATACATCTAATGAACGCATCTGTTCCCGTTTCGCCTTCGACGGCGGCAATCGATTTCTCAAATACTTCGACGCCTCAGGCACCGTCCAAACGGTCCAAAGCTGTATCAAACCCCTGGCCGATTGGGAAGATATTGAACCCGACCAGCACAGCGTAGTTATCGAAAACCAAGGCCAGCGTTACGTTGTCGGTTCCGTTGCCGCTGAGATGCACGGCACCAGCACCCACCAAGGTAATAAAGCTCAGTTAGCTGCCCAGCTGCTGCCCGTAGCCCTCGAACCCGGCCACCACCGAAATCGCATCCTAATCGGCACCCTGGTGGTCGCTACTCCCGACGTCCGCGATACTATCGCCGTACACCATCTAGAAAAGCTCGCCGGTACCTACCAGTTCAAACGCAATGGCGAAACCATTACCGCCAAAATCAACCGTGTCGAAGTGGTTGAAGAATGCCGCGCTGCCTGGAAGTACGCCACCAATCACGGCGGCTACCGCTGGCCCGATGCTAAGAATGCTGTCCTAGACCTGGGCGGTGGTACTGCCCTAGCCCGCATCTTTACCCGGTCTGGTTCTCCCATTCGCACTGCCGAGGTCAAGTTGCCGGGCACCTATGACCTAGCCAAACGTATCGCCGCTGCTCTGCAGGCCAAAGCCGAATATAGTCCAGACACCAGCTTGATCATGGATGCGATCGCAACCGGCACCTATCGCATCGGTCAGCGGCTGCACTTTGAGGGCATTTACCAACAATGCCGCCGCCAGTGGCTAGAGGAAGTACGTGGCGCACTGCGCGAAGCCTGGGCCACCCATATGGATGAGCTAGGCGAAGTTTTGGTTATCGGCGGCAGCGCCGAGCTAGCCCGCGATTTTGTCGAATCCACCAATGGTCGATTCAAAATACCTAATACGCCAAATCCTCAGCACATCAGCCTTTACGGCATGTTGGAGGGTTAATGCCATCAACCAAAGAAACCAGCCGTATTGTTCTGCGAGGTGTCGCTTTGCTAGAAGCTCAAAAGATTAAAGACGAGCTGTCGTTGTCTAGTTTGAGTGATGCGATCGCAGTAATGGCCGACCGATATCGCAATACCGATAGCCAGCTACCAACGCCGGCAGGAGCGCCACCGGCGACAGCGATCACCCCTGAGCGCCCTGGCCCAATGACGTTCTAGACGACCATGACCAAAATTCCAAAAGCGTCCCCCCAGAAATGATGGGGCTGAGCTTCTCACGGTCATCAGCCCCATTTTCTCGACACGGAATCGCGAGATACAAACATTATGCAATTTAAAACCTCACATATCCTCTGGGCCATTATCGGCTTGGCGGTTTTAGGGAATGGCGATCGCATCGCTGGAACCGTCCATGAATCAGCAGAACAACAGGTCGAAAAATCAACGGCCAGTAGCCAGCGTAAACAGCTGAAGCAACAGGCGAGAGAAGCGCAGAAGAACTCAGCTATTGCGCTCGACAGAGCAAAAGCAGGCTGCATCCCAATTCACGACCAAGCCACTGGCAAAGAGCATTACTTTGGCAACGGTTCAACTGTTGTCGATCCCAGTACTGGCTATCAGCTTCAAGAAGGACTTGTTTGCAATCGATTAGGTCTCACGGGCGTTGTTGATGATGGCGTAATCGTAGACCTAGTAATGATTTCACCAGAAGACAAAATCGAATATCTCGGCTACCTATCACTACAGAATGGAGGGCAATAATGTCTATCTTTGCTTGGATTTTTCGGCTGATCTTAGGCGGCTGTATCTTCTTTACTGCCGTGCTCAATATGCAGGGCTGGCTGGTCGTTGGGGAGTGGGCCAACGATGCCATCACCATCATTCCAGGTATTGAATTACTGGCCAGCGTGCCGCTGCTAGGCGGCTGGGTGCGCTTGGGTGTCGGGGCACTGGGCTCAATTGTTGGTGTTTGCCTGTGGGCTGCCGTGCAGTGGATTCAGGTCGCACCTATGCTGCATGGCCGTAGCCAACGCTTGAAAGATTTCAGAGTGTGGGCCTATGTACTCGAAATTTTGGTTTGCTTCGCCCGGTTTAGTCCGTATGAAGGCGGCTATCAAATGTTCTGGGAGGACCTATGGGCCGGGGGCCTAGACCTGGATCTATTTATCTGGCCAAACATTGGGATGGCCTGTCTATCAATCATTCTGTTTGAGCTGGTCTTTGCCACCGGTATCGAAATCCTCAAAATTCTTGGCTCCTATCGTGGGAGGACACACCATGGATGGTAAGCAGATTCTCCGCGATATTCAGTTTGATAACGACTTTGGCCTCTCCCCTATGGGGCTGGGTTTTCTACTCAAGGATGCCGGGTTAGTAGGACTGGGGACAGTCATATTGTCAGTTTTAGCGTTGCCAGTGGGGGGGACGTTTGGCATTCCTCTTGCGATCGCCATTGTCTATATGGGGGCAAATGACTGTAAAGCAATTAGCCGTAAAGGCACTGATACACCAGCACTTCAAGCCTCGGAAGATCTTCAAACATCGCCACCGGCGGACCTCAAAGCACCAGGTGCAGCCGTCGATCTTCCCCGTCTACTGGCTAGCTCCAACAGTTCAATCATCATGGGAGCCCCCAGGGCAGGTAAAGGCTATGCAGTGGCTCAAGCGTTGCGCATGGTGCCCGAGACCTGCTCTATGTGGTTGCTAGACCCCAAGAACGATCCACGGGAGCGCCACTACTGGTCACAGGTAGAAGACACGCACAAACTGGCCTTTAATAACCTGAGCAGTAATAAGCCCAACGATGATCGAATTCTCGAATTCATAACGGAATTCTTTGATTCCGCCGTCGAGCATGGAAATCATCTGCTCATCATTGATGAGGTGCCAGCCCTCAGCAATATGATGGCTCCCAAAGCATTCAAGAAAATGATGGGTCTAGCGGCAAGTACCGCCAGCAGTGGTCCCAGTCTTGGTATCAGGGTTTGGCTGATCACCCAAGATTCAACCTGTGACCAAATGGGTTTTAGCGCTCAGTCACGGGCCTGCTTTGCTCAGTTCGCCGTTAGTTCTGACCGTACTCCTAAAAGCTGGCTGGCTGGATTCTGCCAGAGCACCAAATCACCAAATCCAACCCTCACTGGCTACATTGCCTACGAAGGTGAACGCTGGGGGAATTCCAAACAGTACCCTAAGCTACTCCAATCTAGAACTGTGGGAATTCCAATAGTCCCGCCAGTTGAGAATTCGAATTCAGGGCAGAACTCCGCATTGAAGTCGTCAGCATTCGCAGCTCAATTCGATCCAACACAGCCTGAATCAGAGTGTGAATTCAGTCAGTTTCGTGAGCTGGTGTGTGGTGGTTTGGAAGCTGGAGGTAATGAAGTCATCAACAGATTATGGGGAGCTAAGCCGGGCGGCTCAAAACGTTATCAGGCAGCACGTCAACGCCGCGATCAGTTCGTTGCCAGATTGAGCGAGTACAGCTAATCGATGGTGCTTAAGTATTTTCACTGTGCCTTCATCCACACATCAACGCGACCATTTTTGAAGCACGGGAAAACCATCATGGCCTCACTTATTCAGGATCTAGCTGTCTATCTATGGGGTGTATTTATTAAGCACCCCAACGTTGTAGAAACCGAATTTGCAGTTGTGCCCCCAGTCTGCATGAAACGGCTGTCTTCAGCGTATGGACACAGGTTTGAAATCACGTTTCAATTTCCACGCATTTTCATTTTGAATGCCTATGAAATGAGACAAGATTTCCAGCAAAAAGGGCCGACTGTAGCAGTCGGCCCTAATAGTTAACGTGATTTTTTGAGGGCGTGCCCGTGCCCAATCAAATCAGCCAAGTAGTCCTAGAAATATTATGACAGAACATAACAATGGTCATCATCCCAAAGGTGGTAGCCAAGTTCAGGTGCTATCGCCGTTTGATATTCGTCAGCACCTAGATAAGCTCGAACCAGCGAAAGAGAAAGGGCGTTATGTATGCCCAGTTTGCGATGATGAAAACTTTACGGTCAGAGACAAGGACGGCGCGTTTCAGTGCTGGTCAAACGGATGTGATACAAAATCGATCATGGATGCGATCTCACCGCTCCCAGACAAACCAGTCCGTAAGGCCAAACGCAAAAAACAGAAAAGTCGTAAACAGAAAGATCGTGATATTCAGCTCAACGCCGCCGAGCTGGAAGCCAAGATAGATGAATTAGTCGATGACATAGACCTTGGCTATGCCACCAAAGAACAGTCACTGGTAACCCTAGCCGAATGGTGCAAAGTCGAAGATAGGGATAAATACGCGGCCACCAAGTTGTTCAACGCCCGTATCAAAGAACGCTTACCGACCAATTTCAACGATGACGGCCCACGATTGCTCAAAGAATATCAGCTAATTCAACAGCACTTTTGCGATCGCTTACAGTTCAATACCCTATTCAAACGTGTTGAGCTGGATAATGCCCCCTTTGACCCGTCAGCCTCAAGGCTGGAGATGATTATTACCCATGGTCTGCCCCTGAAGGGTAGCCGCGAGGACTTGGCCGATATCACCATCAAACTCGCCAAGGAAAACGAATACAGTCCTGTTGAGAGATACCTAAAAAGCACCCTAGACAAATACGGTGGCAATACTAGCGTTCTTGATGATCTGACCGTTCGCTATTTTGGGGCTGATGATCAGATTTATCAGACCTTACTTAAACGGTTTCTCATTGCGGCTGTAGCTCGTGCCTTTAAACCAGGGTGTAAACATGACTGCGCTTTGATTCTCCAAGGTAGGCAAGGTGATGGTAAGTCAACCTTCCTCAAAACCTTGGCATCCCCAGAATGGTTTGACGATTCCCTTGGCGCTGCATCCGATAAGGATGAACGCCTTAAACTGCATCAGCGATGGATTCTGGAATGGGCAGAATTAGAAACTGTATTCAAAAGAAAGGATGTCAGCCAGGTTAAGGCATTCTTATCATGCTCTACGGATTTAGTCAGGGCACCCTATGCCCGATCCTCTGAAACAATGCTCAGGCATTCAGTAATTGTCGGTTCCACGAATGAGGCTGAATTCCTATCAGACCCAACAGGTAGCCGTCGTTTTTGGGTAATCCCAGTCACGAAACGTATCGACATAGCCCAGCTACAAAAAGAGCGCGACCGAATATGGGCCGCTGCTACAGCCCTGTATATGAAGGGTGAACAATGGTGGCTAACCATTGATGAAGCTCGAGAAACAGAGCTAATTGCTAAGCGCTATGAATCGCGAGACCCCTGGTTTGATCGTGTAGCCAATTATGTAGAGGGAAAAGCCGAGGTGACCACTGACCAGATTTTGACCCATGCCGTCCAACTTGATGTCGATAAATTCACAACTGGTCATGCTCGGAGAGTTTCTAGCATCCTTCGCACCCTTGGATGGCAGCAATCAGCTAACGCACTGTCACACAATGGGAAAAGAGTCAGAATTTGGAAATTACCCTTTTAGGGAAAATATCTGTGTTTTTTGTGTCAATAGACTTGTAGTCATTGATATATATGAATTTCAGCTAACACAGATAGTATTAATTTACTTGTGTTTTATCTGTGTTTCTTGTGCAAAAACCGGGTTGTTCTACACAGACCCTCACAAGTTGGCACAGACTTAGAAAATGGCTGTAATGATTACACAGCATAGCTTTAATCCCTCTTTACCACAGACGCACAGATACTTTCCCTATAAAGGGTAAAAGTATATTCAAAATCGTCACACGAACTGTCTACTGTCACAGTGTATAACCCCCGTCTTCACAATTGATGGATCGATCAATTACCCCTCTAGAACTTTTTCGTCTATGGCGGGCCTACACTGAATTTAGAGAGCCCCTAATTAGCCCCAGCACCATAGCCCGTGACTATTACGCCATCGAAAAAAGAATTGTACGGATGCGAAAATTAGCCCCAGGGCTAACCGATGCGCGAGACATGCGCGACTGGCTTCTCGGTCAATTCGCACGTGAAACAACCAGACGGACCATTCAACAGTTTGGAGCAGCCTGTAAATGGGCTGTGTCCGAAGACATGCTTGGCGAGAATCCCTTTGACGGACTTCAACGCTATCTGGTCCCCCTCCGTAAGATGCAGACCAATACCCACACAGCCTTTGAATTACTGGAGCGTGACGCCATCATTGAGGCATTTGCTGCAGAGGATGAGTTTTACACTTGGTGGGTTGCCTTCCTGTTTAAAACCGGGTGCCGTCCCGAGGAAGCCAGAGCACTGAAGTGGAAACATATTGCTGTCGACTTCAGTCAGATTCATATCTGCGAAGCTTGGCCAGTCGATACCAACATTCTTCAAGGCACCAAAAACTATCAAGCGACCCGTTTTCCCTGTAATTACAGCTTGCAGTTGTTCTTATGTACATTGCATGGCCAGACTAGCCATGAACCCGACGATTACCTATTCAAATCAGTGACGGGTCGGCCATTTGACTATCGGCGGTTTCAATTACGCCACTGGCAACCACTGGTTGAAAAGCTGGTAGTTCATGGCAAAGTGGCGTTCTACATGCCCCAGTACCATTGCCGTCATACGTTCATTACGCAGCTTGTTCGTTCGGGTCTAGGTCTAAAGGATATTTCGTACTTATGTCGTGTCAGTGTGGCAACGTTGATGCGTTTTTATGTGTCGCCATCGAGGACCGTCGAAGTGCCTCATTTCTAAATTCATTATGGAATGGCTAATCAAGCCTTTCCTCTGGGCTCAGATTAGTGTTCTTCCATCAGTGGACTAAGACCGGCCTATTTTGGTCAACTGGCACAATGGCTAAACACCTATTCTTTCGTAAGCCCTGCATGCTCAAACCTTCATGGTTGCGTTGAGTAGTTGCTTAGAGAGCAACTACTTATCCAAGAATCATCGGATCAGGGCCATTGTTTATGAATCTCATCAATGACCTGAAGTGTGGCCATAAAAGTCTCCTTGTCGCCTAGATTGATAATGATAGGTTGTAACTTCGAAAAGTTTAGAAGCAGTTGTTTTCGGTCCTGGTAGGCCAGAGCATCAATGACATCACTCCATTTAGTGAGTGTGATCACTCGTTTTTTTAGATAGGGTAAATAACCAGATAATGCACTTGCTTTGTAATATCTGTCTGAAAAATTCCAGATTACTTCCTGTGTTTTTCCCCAGAGGTGTTCGGGCAGATATTGAGCCACCTCACTCAGGGTGCTGGCGCGGTCAGAGTCATCTTGAATGTTTCGAGTGATGTCGATGGCGCTGTCCCAGAGATGTTCGGGCAGGTGTTGAGCCATCGCACGCAGGGCACTGGCGCGGTAAGAGTCAGATTGAATGTTTCGAGTGATGTCGATGGCGCTGTCCCAGAGTTCGGGTAGGTGTTGAGCCATCTCACTCAAGGCGCGGGCGCGGTAAGAGTCAGATTGAATGTTTCGAGTGATGTCGATGGCGGTATCCCAGAGTTCGGGTAGGTGTTGAGCCATCT
>JBCCAQ010000410.1:0-1825 GCA_039814735.1 Cyanobacteria bacterium P01_A01_bin.15 | reverse complement strand
GTCGCGGGTGAAGGCCGCCCAGCGCGCGACCAGATGGGCGAGGATCGCAGGACGCCCCTGAAAGCCGCCTTGCAGCGCATCTTCCAGATAAAGGTATCTACGACGCCTACAACAACTCCCTGCACTTTCAGCTGGCCTGGCATCTGGCCTGTTTGGGGGTGGTGTGCTCCCTGGTGGCCCAGCATATGTATTCCATGCCGGCCTATGCCTTTATCGCCCGCGACTACACCACCATGTCCGCCCTCTATACCCATCACCAGTACATCGCTGGCTTTTTGATGGTGGGGGCCTTTGCCCACGGGGCTATTTTTTTGGTGCGCGACTATGATCCCGAAGCTAATAAAGACAATGTGCTGGCTCGGGTTCTGGATCACAAGGAGGCCATTATCTCTCACCTGAGCTGGGTAAGTCTGTTTTTGGGGTTTCACACCCTGGGTCTCTATGTGCACAATGACTGCGAGGTCGCCTTTGGTGCAGCAGAAAAACAGATCCTGGTGGAGCCCGTCTTTGCCCAGTGGATTCAGGCGTTTCATGGCAAGGCGCTCTATGGCATCAACAGCCTGCTGTCGAATTCAGACAGCATTGCCACCACCGCCTGGCCCAACTACGGTAACGTCTGGTTACCGGGCTGGCTAGAAGGGATCAACAGCGGTACCAATTCGCTGTTTCTCACCATTGGACCCGGTGACTTTTTGGTGCACCATGCGATCGCACTGGGTCTCCACGTCACCACGCTTATTTTGGTCAAAGGGGCGCTAGATGCCCGTGGTTCCAAGCTGATGCCAGACAAAAAAGACTTTGGCTATAGCTTTCCCTGCGACGGCCCCGGCCGGGGAGGTACCTGCGACATTTCCGCCTGGGATTCGGTCTATCTGGCCACCTTCTGGATGCTCAACACCCTAGGGTGGATCACCTTCTACTGGCATTGGAAGCATCTAGCTCTGTGGAGCGGCAACCTGTCCCAGTTTAATGAGAGTTCCACCTATCTTATGGGCTGGTTCCGCGACTACCTCTGGCTCAACTCATCCCAGCTGATCAACGGCTATAACGTCTATGGCACCAATAATCTGGCCATTTGGGCTTGGATCTTTCTGTTTGGTCATTTAGCCTGGGCGGTGAGCTTTATGTTCCTGATTACCTGGCGGGGCTACTGGCAAGAGCTGATTGAGACCCTGCTATGGGCCCATGAAAATACCCCCCTATCCTTTGGCTATCCCAAAGATAAACCCGTTGCCCTGTCCATTGTCCAGGCTCGACTGGTGGGGCTTACCCATTTCACCGTTGGCTACATCGCCACCTACGGCGCGTTTTTAATCGCGTCAACGGCGAGCAGATTCCCCTGATATTGCCTAGCAACATCTTAGCCAAAACAGTTTTAGCTACGCATTGGCTCTAAAGCTTAAAACTCTCCCTTTGCGTAGACGAGTCTTGGCCGTTAACCAGCGGCCAAGACTTTTTCTCCAACTGGCTTGGCGATCGGCCCAGCTAACGGTTCAACACAACAGAGAGGTTAATACTAATGTCAGCCAAACCCATTTGGTCAGATGCCTATTCTCAAGCAGATCCGATTCAGCCTTACCAGGGCAATCCCTGGCTGGGGAATTTGGCCACCCCCATCAACAGCTCTAGTTTAGCGAAGGCCTATATCAACAACCTACCCGCCTATCGTCCGGGGCTAACGCCGTTTTTGAGGGGGTTGGAAATCGGCATGGCCCACGGGTACTTTCTAGTGGGACCAGAAGTGGTGGTAGGCCCCCTAAGAGAAACAGCCCACGGCGCTAATTTGAGTGGTTTAATCACCGCTATTTATATTACTGTCTCGGCC
>JBCCAQ010000393.1:0-2708 GCA_039814735.1 Cyanobacteria bacterium P01_A01_bin.15 | reverse complement strand
TGGCACTGCTGGTGTCTTACCAGGGGCGGTATTTGCCGGGTATGGCCCTCAAGCTAACGACACAGCATGTGCTGGGGGATGGTTGGCTCAGTATGGTGTTGCTGCTGGGGCTAGTGGGTATTTGGCGTGGACATACCTGGCTTGATCCGCTGATTGCGATCGCACTTGTCATCCTCACCCTCCACAGCTTTTGGCGCGTGCTCGACACCCAGCTACCCATGCTGCTAGTTCCCACCGCCATTGCCCCCGAGGCCATTGCCCAGGTCGTCACCACCGTAGAAGGCATCACCCGCTGTAATCGGATTCGGTCGCGGGGGATGGTCGGTCGTCAGGTATGGATTGAGCTATACCTGGCCGTCCATCCAGAATTTCTAGGCATGACCCGTACCATTACGGAGCGGGTAGAAAGTGCCCTGCGCCATCACTACGGTCCGGTCACCACCCAAATTTGGGTGGAGCAGGTCTATGCCCCGCCGCCCTTGCAAAATTATTACTAGCCCGTCACGGATTCTGCGTATTGGTTGCCTTAGTGAGGGCCACCAGATGCCCTGCAAACTCCTCAATTGCCTGCTGGTTATTGGTGGCAAACATGCGAGCCATCATGGCGATGGCGGCCAGACGTTTGAGCCGCTGATGGAGGGTTTGCAGACTAGAGCCGTCGGTATTAGCCTGCAGCTCAGCGCTTAGATCATCCAGTTCCAGCAGCACATCTTCACGCTGTTCCTTAGGAAAAGCCTGGGCTAGGTGCCGTAAGCTAGTCAGACGATCCTGGACAGTTTGGGGCTGGTTGTCAGAGGCATTGCTCATGATGGGACTCTAAAATTAATCCATTCCTAGCATCTCAGGATCGGCGGCGTCCCTCACGATCCAACCATAATCTATCATTACCATTGCCCCATCTGGGGTCGTCCTAGGCGGAACCAGACAGACAGGGATTCACCACCGCATTAGAGCCGTCTGAGCTGTCTAAATAGGTAAGCAGTCGACCATCGGTAAAGTCAGCAACCGTAAACCGGGCACCCAGGCCAACCAGGGTAGCATCGCTGTGGCTAGAGGTAATCCCAATGGTGGCAATACCTGCCCCTGCCCCCGCCTGTACCCCGGTGGGAGAATCCTCAAACACCAGGGCCTCATCTGGCCGCAGGCTCAGCTTTGCTAAGGCCGTTTGATAGGGCAGCGGGTCGGGTTTGCCCCGGGGCAAGTCAGCGGCAATAATCACCGGCTGAAAAGCATCACTCAGGTCCAGGGTATCTAGCACAAATTCGGCATTGAGCCGGGGGGCATTGGTCACCAGGGCGGTGGCATAGTGGTGCTGTTTTAGATGGTCGAGAAAGTTGCTAAGACCTGGCATCCGCTGCAGCTGGTCAGCCGCCAGCCGCCGAAACTGGGCTTCCTTATGGTCGCTAAAGGCGGCCCCCTCCTCCACCGACAGCTGCGGCAGCAGATCTCGCACGATATCAGGGTTGAGACGACCGCTGATAAAACGATCGTAAAATGCCTGGTCTACGGTCATACCGTGGGGGGCAAGCAGGGTTTGCCAAACCTGAAAGTGAATCGGATCGGTGTGGGCCAGGGTGCCGTCTAGGTCAAATAAAATCGCTTTTAGCATGGGCGCATGGGATAGATCCGGTCAGTTTGACCATAGCCTGGTTTAGGGTCTGGGGACTGTGTCGTGGCTATCCTAACCCCCATGTTAGGATGGCACCCTACCGACGCCGCCGGAGTAGCGCTGGAGAGCGGATGAAAAAACGGATTAAAGCAGACAGGGCCAGCGTGGTGGCTGCGATCGCAACCCTCACCCTAGTCGCCGTCGTAGCCCTGGCCTCCCCAGGCTTTTCCCCATAGCCCAACAAAAATACACCAGCAAAATAGTACAATTTAACTATACCCTCGGCTGAGCATCAACATGTTAAGCCGCTGCAAAAATCTGACGCCCATGCGCTATATTTAGGGCGCTACTGACAAAGAGCTACTAGATATAGCGTTTTTATGGTCCAACAGCTGAGGGTTGATCAAGATACCCGTCATCTATCCCGAATCGTGACTAGGTCTGATAAGGTCCCCAGCATTTCGAGGGGAGTAGTACGCCACCCATTTTTACAAGCCATCGAGGGCTCGCTGCGCGTATTTACATCTGTACACCGCAGTTTTTTTACCAATGTGATGGTCCAAGCGCTGCACGCTGCCGACCAGGGCATGGCGGTGCTGGTGGCGCAGTTTCTCAAAGGGGGAATTGACCAGGGTCCCCACCACATGACCCACATGGGCCAAAACCTCGACTGGATACGCTGTGGCTATCCAGGCTGCATTTTTGATACAACAGACGATGCCCAAACGGCAGTAGATGAGCTGTGGACCTATGTGAAGACCGTTATCCAGGCGGATAACTACGGCCTGGTCATGCTGGACGAACTCAGCCTGGCCATTGACTACGGTCTGGTATCAGAAGCTGAGGTGCTAGATTTGCTCAACCAGCGTCCCCCCCAGATGGACATTATTTTGACCGGTCCCAAAATGCCCTACGCGATCCTGGCCATGGCCGACCAGGTTACCGAATTCCGACGTGAGTTTTTGCCTTAACCCATGATTAAAAACGATACATGGATTCACACCACGGCCAATGCAGGCATGATTACGCCCTTTGAGCCAGCTCTAGTGCGACGGACGGAGCTAAACGGCACCAGCGTACCCGTCATTAGCTATGGCCT
>JBCCAQ010000273.1:0-7119 GCA_039814735.1 Cyanobacteria bacterium P01_A01_bin.15 | reverse complement strand
TTTTTTATAAAATTTTTGTTTTGTGGGTCTGCTATCCCCCCCCCACTAACCTAAGAAACAAAATTACCAGGCTCCACCGTTCACAGGCATGAATGTACAGACGTTCCATGGAACGCCTCCCCAGCAGCCTAAATGTACAGACGTTGCATGCAACGTCTAACAGCCCACATAACCTCTTACCCCCTAATTAGCGTTGGGTTGGGCCGGGCGAAAGGGCAGACCCTGGCTTGTCTCTGTGCTCGACACTTCTAGTACAGGGTTGCTAGCTATGGTCCCCAGCGGATTGCCCAGTACCTGCACTAAGGTGCCCAGGGTCTGTTTGAGCACAGAGTCTGGATTGACCATGGCCCAACCGTTGGCCGTTAGGCGACGCAGCTCAAAGTGAAGGTGCGGTCCCGTCGAGTTACCCGTGCTGCCCACTAAGCCAATCACCTCACCCTGATCAACCCATTCGCCAGGCTGCACCAACAGTCGTGACAGGTGGGCATAGCGGCTTTCAAGGGTGTTGTCATTGTGGCGCAGCATGACCGTCAGTCCGTAGCCGCCCAAATAATCAGACAGGGTTACCCGACCGGCCTGGGTCGCAACCACAGGTGTCCCCATCGGTGCCCCTAGATCGGTGCCCGTATGAAACCGCCGATCGGCAAAAATTGGATGTATGCGCCAGCCAAACAGCGATGTAATGGAAGCCGGCACCGTGAGAGGAAAAACAAACGTCTCACCTAGCTGCAGCTGCATCACGGAACGAACAGCATCGTTGTAATAGTCCCGACCGGCTGTCGTTGTACCCCCAGGGAGCTGGAATCCTGGGATACCCGCAATGGCCTTGGAACCAAACGTGCCCCCCGACGACTGTCCCGGAGCAATGCCGTTGGCAATGGATGCGGCCAAACGCGCTCCACCGCAGGCCGCATTGGCCACCTGCGCTCCCGCCTGTAGCGAAAACTCACAGCCGCTAGAACGCTCAGACAGAACAACGCTGGGCATGGTGGCCCCGACGTTATAGTCTGTCGTATCGATCAAAGCATTGCTATAGTCCGTCGGCGAAATCACATCGACGGCAGGAGCCTCAGCCGCAGGTGCGGCAGGCTCGGTCTCCATAAAAACAGTCCCATAGCTAGCCGCCCCAGGCGTGGCTGCTGGAGTATCGATAGTATCAGGCACAACGCTGTTGGGTCTGACCGGCTGTATCACCTCGGGGACAACGGTTGGGGCGGCGGGTGCAGGCTGAACAGCCGGGAGCTCGATGGTGGGTTGGGAGGTGGGTTGGGGAATGGCCAATGCGTCAGCCTGGGCCATAACAGGCTGGCCGCCGAGCAGACCAGCTGCGACGAACATGCCAATATTTAGTAGCTGCGATCCCTGGAACAATGATTTCTGCATCATCCAAGTGAACTCGTTATCAGAATCGGTCATGACAAAATCAGTGTTTGAGCAGAATTCATTGCTAAATTTCTATGGGCAATCCACATAGCCGCTAGGTTTGAGAATTTAAGCGTCCAACCTTAGCCACAATACACATATCAGGGTAGCAATAAACCAAGGAAATCATCATTTCTCAGGGGCTTGGTCTGAGCTGACTGGCTCAGGGCCAAACGCAGCCCAAAGCAAGCTACCCCCATCACCCGCTCAATTTCCACAATAGTTGCCCCATGGAAGTTGCCCCATAGACAATCTGTGCTGTCAGAGGACTATCAGAGACGTGCCGGGGTGAATGATCTAGGTAAACCACGCTAGCAAAAAGAGCGTCACTTTAGAATTTAGTAGGCAGGTTAAAAAACCGCTACAAAAAGCTCCCCATCCCGGAGGACATCACCCAGCGCGATAAAAGTCTGGTGTACGTGTCTGGAGCGGGTCAGCCCGTGACAGGCAGAACTCATCAGCCCTGTGTCCCAACGCCGGGGATTGGCTCCACTCATCTAATTATTTATTATGGGTTAACCTGGGTTTTAGGCGGATGCGCTCCAGGATGACCCCAGGAGATAGTATCTGAAAGTTTTTTAAACTCCTGGGAGCATTATCTCAAAAAACCATGTCCCTTTATAGGCCATCTCTATCTGAGGACAGCCAAATGATGATGAATTTAGTCCATTTATCCCACTCAAAAGCCGTCGCCACTCGGGTATTGGCAACGATGGTGGTGCTAACTGTCCCGATTGCTGAGGCGACGGCATCAGCGGCCCAAACCCAGCACACCTTTAACCTCACCAATGATACGTCCGTGGACATGCTCGAATTTTATGCGTCTCCCCAGGCGGCTACCGATTGGGAAGGAAATATTTTAGGTACTAACACGATTCAGGCAAATGGCGATCGGACTGTTATTACGCTTCCTGGTAACAGAGGCTGTCTCTATGATTTTCTAGCTGTTTTTGCCGATGGTGACAAATTAGAAAAGTACGGCATTAATGTGTGTGAGTTAGAAACCCACACCTATTATGAGAATTAGGGATAAGGATTTTATCAGGTCCAAAAATTGATACTGAAGAGACGTTCCATGGAACGTCTGTACCTCATGGAACGTCCATACCTCATGGAACGTCTGTACCTCCAATAGCAAACCCTAATTAATTTTGTTTCCTCAGTGCCGATATTTAAGACTAGTAGGGGGCCGTTAAACAACATCTCCGCCATAGGTAGAATGTGTTGGTACTTGATTTTCAAGCAGGCTCTAACCAGGGTTTTGTACCAAGCGATTTCTCGAAATTTTTTAAACCAACATCAAAGCCCCCAGAAAGCTTGGGGGCTTTGATGTTGGGAGTTTCTTATCCCTTAGTCAGACGCATCCGCTGCTAAAGAGGGCGCTTCTGAGCTGCTGAGGGGACGAATATTGACGATTTTGCCCCCCAGCATGGTAATTCGCTGCATTTCTTCATTCATCCGATGGAATGGGACCTGGATAAACTGATTGTGGCTTTTACGAATGGGAGCCTGATGACCAAAGGTCACTTCATTTTTAGATAATCCGGCCAGCTCATATACAAATATGCGATTATCTAAGCTAGAAGACAGGCTGGTTGAATATTGTCCTAACATCACATTCTTTTGATAGACAACAAAAAGTCCCTCTGCTTTGAGCCTGGCTCAGGCGCGGCTAATGCTGGCGACCCGACCGCCGGTTTTGTTGATTTTCTGTAGGGTTTTGGAGAGGTCTTCGTAGGGCACCACATAGGTGCGATTGCTACGGCGAACTCTGGGATATCCCGGCTGGCTGATGCCAGCAATTTCAATGCGATATAGGCTGCCCCGTGCCTGGGTTGACTGGGGTCTACCAAAGACGCGCGTTGGGGTGTTGGCTTTTTCGGAGTTGAGATAGGTGCCACCGCTTTTATCGGCTCCTGAGGGTAGGGCAACGGGGGATATGCTGCCCATGGCCAATTCTGTCGCTAAGCGAGACTTTTTGCCAGCAATCTGGGACCGATCGCTGTTGGCATAGCCCCGATACAGGTTAAAAATGCGCGTAAAGCCCGCTGTGGTCTGACCGGTGCGGGTGTTTAAGCTGCGGTAGTAAGGGACAATGTTGTCACCAAAGGCCGATTCGTATTCTGCTGTGTCGATATAGGAGTCTATATCAGCATCAAACCCTTCATTTTCATAGCGATCCAGGTGTTCAATAACTTCCGCTTCGCTGTAGGGAGCCCGACCCAGCAGATGCTTAAAATTTAGCTCAATGACGCGGGTTTGAAAGTGGGGGTATAAAAACTTGGTTTTATATAACGATGATTTGGCCACAGCCCGGACAAAGTCTCGGACGGTTAGCGCACCGCTTGTCAGCAAAGACTCTAGCTCGATCAGGCGCTCTGATTGCATTAGGTAGTCATTGCCTAGGACATGTCGATAGACGGCATAAATCACCGCTTGGGCATCGCCAATAGAGCTATTGGGGCGCAGCTCCACAGGACTTTGTTCGGCAAATGGGGCTGCGCCTAAACGAGCCGCTGCTACGGTAATAGCCACAGATTAATCTCCTTAAAAGGGTTTATGGGGTAACTTTGACGCTTAGGGTAAATTCCCTAAGACCATATCGGGGTGGGTTAGGCGATTATGCCGATGTTATTTTGACGATGCGACTTCCCCGCTGATTTAGTCGCTGCAGCGTGGATGATAGCTGCTCATAGGTAACAACATATTCCTGGGTACTCCGACGGATCTGTGGTGTCCGTCCGCTGGCAGATTGGGAAACTCGAATGCGGTACACCTGCTCGCGTGTGCCGCCGTTGGTTCCCTGCAGCTCTTTGCCAAAGCTAGGTGTCCGAATTGGGCTAGCTGAGTTACCGGCGAGTTCTGCTGTGAGGTATCCCTTTTTGGCTGGAGCGCGATCGCTGCTGGCGTAGCCCCGGTACAGCTGAAACATTCTGGCAAAACCGACGGTTTTCTGGTTTTTCTGAGTGTTAAACCCACGATAGTAGGGCACCACCTGATCGCCAAAATTCTCTTGGTACTCAAGCGAGTCTAGATAGCTATTAATCTCAGCTTCGTAGCCTTGTTGGGTGTAGAGATTAACATGGTGGGAAATTTCTGTTTGGTCGTAGGGAGCGCGACCGAGCAGGTGTTTAAAGTTAAGTTCAATAAACCGAACTTGGGGATTGCCGTAGAAAAACTTTTGTTTATAAAGCTCTGAAAGGGCCAACGCCCGGACAAAATCACGGGTGGTGAGGTGTCCTTGTCTGAGCAGGGATTCGGTACTGATCAGCCGTTCCGATCGCATCACATGGTCGTTGCCAAACAGCTGACGGTAGGCGGTCCAAATTATTGTTTCTAGATCTGTTGTAGTCGAGTTGGTCCGCAACTCGGTGGGGACTACCTGGGCAAAGGGTTCAAATCCTAACGGTCTTGCGGATGATTCACTTGTCATAATGGAAGCCTCAGAACGAGCATCAATGGCTGTTAGAAGGTTCCGATGCGCTCCTAACGACAGGCGCTAGGAGGGCATCAGAGATCTCCCGATGCTTCCCCAACAGCCAGAAGCTAGAAAGGCATCGGATAGCTGACCGTTAGCTTAGGGAATTGATCGCATAGTCAATGTATGAATTGGCCTCAACGGCGGCATCCCCACTCAAACCATGGTTTGCTTTGATGTAGTTGAGGGCCTCGACATACCAGCTGGGGGATAGCTCAAATGCCCGGTTGATTTCTGCAACCCCAGCGATTAGATAGTCATCCATGGGACCGGTGCCGCCTGCAATCAGACAGTAGGTGACCATCCGCAGGTAATAGCCAATGTCACGGGAACACTTGGCTTTGCCTTCGGCTGTAGAGGCATAGTTATTTCCCTGCATTTGAGTTGTGTAGGGGAACTTTTGGTAAACAGCCTGGGCTGCACCGTTGACTAGGCCCTCTGAATTTTTAGTCAGGCTCTGGGCCGCTGCCAACCCTGCTTGGGCCTGGCGAAAGCGACCAAAGGCAACCTGCAGCTCAACACTGCTAAGGAAACGGCCTTGGGAATCGGCTGTTGCCACAGCTTCTGTCATGGGGGTCTTCATAATGTCAAATCTCTCTACAAAAGTCTACAAAGTTGTTAAAGGGAATAGCCATGGGGCCGTTAGCTAACGGCAGCCGCCGCGCGGTCAAAGTAGCTGCTGACTTCGGCCATCAGGGAGCTGCAGTCACCTTGGGTAATGCCGTTACGATCGTTTGCGATCGCAAGCGCGGCTGCTTTCATTTTGCTGATCCCTTCTGACATGGAGGCACCGGGTACGCCTAGGGCTAGATAGGTCTCACGGAGGCCATTTAAGCAGCGATCGTCCAGTACGCTGACATCACCGGTAAAGACGGCATAGGTAACGTAGCGTAGAATAATGTCCATATCTCGCAGACATGCCGCCATGCGACGGTGGGTATAAGCGTTGCCACCCGGCGCGATCAGCTGGGGTTGTTCTTTAAACAGGGTGCGTGCTGCATTGGTAACAATGGCATTGGCATTACCCGTTAGGCGGTTAACCACATCCATCCGCTTACTGCCTTCTGCAACAAGCTGGTTGAGCGCGTCGATTTGGCTATCCCCAACATATTCTCCCCGTGCATCGGCCTGGGAAATTACCTTTGCAAAAACGTCGAACATGGAAATTCTCCTACTTTAAACAAGCATATACAAGACCCTAAAACTGCTAGCGTGAGCTTTTAGAGTCCGTCGATAAAACGCCCTAACCCACAAATGTTCTAACTGTTACTGAGACAAAGCTTCCTATCTATTTAAAAGAGGAGAGCAACGCCCTAAACAGTCAGAAATCGGCTATAGAACACACTACCGACAACAGCACGAAAACAAGGCTCCCCAAGGCAAGCTGACGTATGACCATCAAAGATTGGTCAAAACGTCTTGGGGAAAACAGAGTCTTAAATTCAGTCGTCAAGACCCCGGCTTTTGAACTACGTTGATTTAATCAATTTGACCGTGCAGATACTGTGCACATCTTTGTATCCGAATGGTTACAAACGCTAAAACCTTTTGAGGATAGATACTTCAGACGCTGACTCGGTCATTGCTAAAACTTAGATTTGTTTGCATTCCGTTACACTTTTCTCAGTTACGGGGATTTCGGCATAGTCAAACAGCATTGTCTGCAGGTATCGCTGTGCCCATTCAGCGCCAAAGGCACGCTCTAAAATCCGTCTGGTTTTATCGTTCTTTTGCTGTTGTAAACAGTATTGGCGTTGACCTGCAACAATCAGTGCTTCTTGTTCTATTGAGGTGGTCGCAGCGGTCTGACTACCCAGCTGACAGTGAATCGATAGAAACAGAGTGGCTCGAGTCAGAAAATCAGTTGCTTCCTGGCTGGTGGTAGGCCGCACAAACAAACAAAAATCGGAAAAAATATCACCCCAGGGCGGCAGCGTTCGCGGTTGCGCAAACTGTAGATCTGGCAGCTGTTCCAACGCGTTGCGGTATCTGACCGGCAGAGCTTTGTCGGGTAAAACCGGGGACAGATCAACAATCGCCGCACTGACCTGTCCCCGGCTGGCTACAATATCAACCCCAAAGATCGGCAAGCAAAAGTCGGTGCGCGGAAACATCACACAGTGGAGAATATCTAAATGGTTACCCACTTTGGCCAGTTCCAAATGGATTTTACGAAACTGCACCGTTTGATAGCAGCGATTTTCGATGATGAGTCGATC
>JBCCAQ010000029.1:0-29586 GCA_039814735.1 Cyanobacteria bacterium P01_A01_bin.15 | reverse complement strand
GTCCGACATCGCCTTGTTGAGGAAGCCGGCATGGCGAGCTTCATCGCGGGACATCAGGTTAAAGCCCTCAGCTAGAAGGGGGTTTTTGTCCTTGAGACGACGGCCCAACTCCTTATAAAGCAAGAACCCAGAGAATTCAGCGGTACAGGAGCGCTCTAGAAACTCAATGAAAAGCTCTCGCGTTTTACCATCAATGTGCTCCCAAGACTGGTCAAACACATCGGTCCGCACGAAGTGGTGGCGGTTATAGTCAGCACGAAACTCTTCAATGATGGCGCGTACCTCATCTTCATTGACGGAGAGGTCCATCTCGGCCATTTCGTCAAAGTCAGTGGTATAGAAGCGGGGGGTGAGGATCGTGTCCTTTGAAGGTGCCTTGACCCCAGGCCGCAGCTCGTCAAATTGAGTATTTTCCTGAGGTTTCCTTAGGGAATCTACCATGAGTCCTCTATCAAGATATTTATGGTCAAAGCGCTATGAAACCGCATTTAAGTGTCGGGCCAGTAAATCAAGAGACTGGCAGCGTACATGGTTCACAGCTTACCAATTAACCCGGCTTCAGGCAGCCTGAAGATACTGAATAGGTTACATTTCGCAATGTTTAGGTGAGTGCCTGGGGCTAAGCGATTGTGGCCCTATGGAAAGGGTTGTCCCAAACCGTTGTTTTCTCGTCTCTATAGGTTTCTACGCCTAAACTCTATGGGTCTTTTTTAGCTAACAGCAGAACTACAGTCTCTCTTGGAATGTCTTGGTCCCCTGCCAAAGGGGGCTCAAAATCCACACCAATACCAGTGGCAGTAGGGCAAACCAAAGCGTTTGGTAGCTAAGCAGGTCAAATAGGCCAAATATCTGACGCGGAATGGGGGTGATATTCCACAGGAGGCCCACCAGCACAGCCAATCCTAGGGAGCCGGATACCAATAGCGGTGCGGGCAGCTTTGCCAGCCCTGTCAGGCGTAGGAACTTGGGATAAAACCGCTCATAAAGTCTTTGCCAGTCTGGGAAAGCCGCATACACACTCAAAATAGATGTAAACGGAATGCCCAACAGCAGGGCATTAAAACTGTGAAAAATTGGAGCCAACCGTAAGATAACCGCCTGGGCTGCACGGTTAAAAAGCACTAAAACAAAGGCGGTTTCAAACAGCAGCACCCCATACTGAGCTGGAATGACCAATGCATTAGTGCGCCCCAGCCAGGGCCCGATGGGGCTGATGGGAAACCCATTGCTGAGATGGCTTTTGATACCCTTGCTCAGTAAAAAATCGCCGACAAAGCGAGGCTCAATGAGCCAGTCTAGCCGATTAAATTTGACGATTGCCGAAGAAAGAAATAACAGTGACACAATCACCATTAGCCCACGGGCTGGCCAGATATATTGCCAGGAAGACACCTGGGGATCGGGGGTAGACCTACCTTGCTTTTGTCTAAGCAAAGCGTCTATGGAATAGGTTGCGCCCCAGTTAGACATCAGCATAAACAAGGGCACATAAAAGACAGTGAGAACCACGGTGCGCTCTTCGACTAAAAATCCAGTACGAAAAACGGCTAGTCCAAACCCCATAATCAATACGATCAGATTGGCGATGCGGGTTTTGTACCCCACCAGTAGCAGGACCAGGGCCATAACCAGGAGAATTTCCATGGCAGGGTAGCCCATGGCTGGCAGCGGTGACAGTCTGCTAAATAACAGCGTTGGCCGCCATCTGCTGCTCGGTGCCAGACTAAGCTCACTAAACCGTAGATGGCTAAGAAACCACAGATAGAAAAAACTGTACACAATGCGGTAAAGGCCCATGCGCCCGGCAGCATTTTGAGCAGGGCGGGTGAGCCACACAACATAGCGATGCTCAAGACGCTGGAAGAGGTTCATACAGGGGCTATCTAGACAGCACTTGGAAAGGGCATGGGGGCTTTTGGCGGTGTTGGCCCCGTTGGCAGAGAATATCAGGCGGCAAGCTCACCACAATGGTCAAGATTCAGGTATAAAAACGGCTGAAAGGGTGGGGCTCAGTCGTTGGAATGGGCGATAAAGCGCTCGATCAGGATAGTCTGCTCGGGATGCTGAGTGTCAATGGGTGGATGCTGTTCAAAGTCGACCTGCCACAGATATCGCCAGGCTTCAACCTGCTCGATTTTGGTGTCGAGGGCAAATTCTATTTGTCGAACCAGATAGGGACGATAGATGGCTTGCTGTTCGGTATTGCCTTCAATGGCAGTTTGCATCAGCCTGTGTCCAGGGGTTTGATTGGATGTATCGTCGTCTAATGTGTAGAGGTCCATGGGACGAACGATGTGCTGTTGTCCAGCACTGTCGGTTACATGAAGTTCGAGGCGACTCACGGTGGCTGTCGGACTGCGGTCGCCGCTGGCATACATGTCCCACCAGGTAAATGGCCACAGGCCACCACCGAGTGCAATCAGCAAAAAAGATACGCCTGCCGTAAAGTATTTGGCCAATCGTAGGTTTCTCGTTTCCATGCAGGCCAGTGTATCCCATCGTCTGCTGACGCTGGCATGGCCGCCATCGCTGTCTATTCAGCTGGGCGACTGTCTTCTGTGGGGACCGGTTCCGGCTCAAGTGCTTCTTCCTGCTCCTGCTGGACCTCTTCAACGGCGTCTTCGATGTCTTCATCGTCGACAGGTCCGTTGGCAGCATCGCTGTCCTCGGTCTCGCGGTCGGCAAGCTCTGCGTCGGCTAGGGTCTGCATTGCTTCGTGACTGAGCACGCCCTCATAGGCATAGCGGTTGTAGCCGCCATTTTCGACGATGGCCTGCAGGTAATCTACCCGCTCTTGGGGGGCCGGGTGGGAGGACATCCAAGGTACTACCTGACGATCGCCATAGCGCTCGTCTAGGGCTAGCATTAAACCGTGCATGCCGTCGGCGGCATAGCCGCTGGAGGCGAGGATTTGGGTGCCGACAATGTCGGCCTGGCGCTCCATCTGGCGAGAATAGTCAGATACAATGACGTTGTTGACAAGACCCGGCAGCGGCAGATACTGGGTCAGACTAGCGGTCAGATTTCCCCTCGTGACAATCTGAAAGCCGTGGGACAAGACCGCGTGGGAGATCTCATGGCCTAGAAGCCCTGCTAGCTCAGCTTCGGAGTCTGTGTCGAGGATAGCGCCGGCGTTGACAAAGATTTTGCCGCCGGGTAGGGCAAATGCGTTGAGTTCGCGGTCTAGAATGACATCAAAGGTATAGTCAAACTCATCTCGACCAGCGGCGGCGGCTAGGGTATGGCCAATGCCCCGTACGTAGGCCAGCAGCTCTTCATCTTGAGAGAGGGGGAGCTGTTCACGGGCTGATGCGGCGGCCGATGCGCCTAGGGATTTTTCACCCTGGAGCAGGATGATGCTGGAGTCGAGGGCGGTAAACGGTCCGTATAGGCCACCGGTGAGGATATAGCTGGCGGCTCCTGTGAAGATATTTGCGATCGCATTATTCCGAATTTGGGCATTGGTAGCCGACTTAAACCGGTTCAAGTTTTCCTCGGCGAGGCTCGCATAGTGTTCTGCCTTGGGGTGGTCCGCATTGAGCAATGAAAACTGCCGGGCGGCAATGGAGGCCTCAATCCACTCTTCCTGGAGCATCATCAGCTCAATCTGGGCGCTGAGCAGGTCTGGGTCATAGGGATAAAGGGTGAGGGCTGTTTCTAAAACAACCTCGGCATCATCTGGGCGTTCGTAGGTTTGGAGAAGCTCAGCGTAGCGTAAATGACCGGGGATAAACGCCGGAATTTCGGTGGTTAGGAGCCCTAGGGGGACCAAGGTTTGGGACTCCCGTCCGGCTTCGATACCTCGGGTGGACTCACGCCAATAGACGGCACCACCGGGGGATAGCTGCTCCGGATCGCTAAAGGGTTCAGCTGGGATATCTTCTAGCTCCGCTTCATCACGCCAGCCAAAGGTTTTAGCCTCGCGATAAAGCTCTTCAGCAGCGGTAATATCACCGGCGAGATACAGCCTGTCAGCTTCTATAATCATCTCCCGTTGAAACCAGGTTTCGTGCTCTAGGGCAGCGGCTTCTGGGTCTGATGGCTCCGCCCCATCGGTTGTTGTGCTGGGGGCGCTCTCCGTTTCCTCCGTCGATGTTTCGGGCTGCTCCGGGGGGTTGGTCCCAGGGTCGCCCTGGAGAATAATATGGTCAGCCTGTTCGGTGGCGACCGCTCGACCGGGCAGCACCGGACTGAAGAGGAGCGTAATGCTGAAACCCACTGCTAGGAGCAGCGCAAACCGTTGAGCGACATTCATGGTAAGTAGGAATAACGAATGAACAGCGGATGAGCTTATTCTGGCAAATCTTCCTCAAAGTTACCCGAGCGCAAGCGCTGGTTGCGTCCTCCCCTGAGGGGGATAGCTCGAAACTTGTCGGTCAAAATCGCGCCAAGACGACGGCAGAATAAAGAAGAGGGCCATATACTAAGTTTTATGATGCATTACGAAATCATCCACCATGAGCCCTGAGACGATCGAGTCAATCAAGCCCTATTTAAACTTTTTCCATCCGTTACTGATGTGGGTCCTTTTTGGTCTCACCCTCTATGCTGCGTATTTGGGTAGTCAAAGCCGCAAGGTGCGCTACGTTACGGGTGACGAAAAGAAGGAGCTAATCAAAGGTAAATTTGCGATTAAACACCATCAGATCGGGTCGATTATTTTGGCCCTAATGGTGCTAGGGACCATTGGCGGTATGGCGGTGACCTACATTAACAATGGCAAGCTATTTTTTGGCCCTCATCTGCTGGTGGGTTTGGGTATGACCGGGATTATTGCGATCGCAGCTTCCCTTGTCCCTTACATGCAGCGTGGCAATGAAACTGCCCGTCTCACCCATATCAGCCTCAATGTGGTGCTGGTGGGGTTATTTGGCTGGCAAGCGTTTTCTGGCATGCAAATTATGCAGCGAATTTTGGAGAATGCTTTTGGCATTGTGTTTAGTTTCTAGCAGTCGAGCTTGCAGCTTGAACTATCTTAAGAATCTGAACTCAAAGGAGCCGGCCACTGGGTCGGCTCCTTTTTGATTATGGTGACGCTTCCGTTTTACCCTGATCGCTAGCTCCTCAATTGCAATCCTTCGCA
The DNA here is from genome assembly GCA_039814735.1 of Cyanobacteria bacterium P01_A01_bin.15. Classification (GTDB taxonomy): domain Bacteria; phylum Cyanobacteriota; class Cyanobacteriia; order Phormidesmidales; family Phormidesmidaceae; genus Leptothoe. Next base: position 24,503 of record JBCCAQ010000029.1, on the reverse strand, counting down.
GAAAGATCGGCTGCCATGACCTATGCAAAGACCCCAAGTCCACCTTCCTGGCTAGTCCAGCTGGCGATGGCCCTGAGTGGCTTGGTGGCCTACGGTTATAACTTTTCCAAGGAAAACGTATTTAACCAGCTACCCAATGTCATGGCGTTACTGGACCCAACCCTGTACCGCCATGACTTTTATGTGCAGGAAATGCTCCAGTTTACACCGAGGTCTTACTACTATTACGTCCTGGCGCTGCCGACAAAGCTGGGTTTGGGCCTGCCGATGGTGTGCTTTATTTACTTTGCGATCGCATTTACCAGCTTTAGCCTGGGTCTCTATGCCATTGGGCGAACCCTGGGCCAGTCAAAACTATCCGCTGGCGTTTTAGCGTTTCTAGGGCTAGCCGTTGTCGATGGCACCGTGGGTGTTACCGATCTCTTTCGACGGACGCCAAACCCTAGCGTATATGCCATTGCCATCGCCGTTTGGGGGATTTATTTCTGTTTGCAGCAGCGCTGGACCCGAGGCTATGTGCTCTTTGGCATCAGCTGTCTGCTGCAGTTTTTGATTGGTCTACTGCCGGGGCTGTTGTTTACGCCAGCACTGCTGATCCATAGCTATGTCGCAAAACGTCCCCGACAAATTGTCTGGGCGTGGGGGACTCTGATCGTGCTGGCAGGGATGGTCTATGCCCCCATGGTGCTCAGCGGCAATACCAGCAGTGATTTGCTCAGCGATGAGCAGTTTATTTGGCTATACGGCTATGTCCGCCACCCGCACCACATTATCTTTTCTTCTTTTTCCAACAACAGCTGGTGGCGGTTTGTTCACTTTACCCTGGCGGGGCTGCTGTGTGTGTATGGGTCTCAACAGCTAAAGCCGCCCCATAAAATGACCCTGGCCTCAGCCATGGTCACCGGCTGTGGTCTGTTGGTGATTGGCTATAGCCTGGTGGAAATTTACCCCGTTGCCACCGTCGCCAAGCTTCAGTTTGCCAGGACAACGCCGTTTATTTTGCTCATGGCCCTCACGGCTATTTCTGTTTACGCGAGTGAGCACTATCACCGGGGGCAGCGGCTCCTGGCACTGTGTCTGATGGTGGCTCCGGTGATCGATAATGCGGGGGGGCTGATTGCACTGACCCTGGTGGGGCTGTCCCTCGTCAAGCCGGGGCCAAAACAACTCTGTCAGCCTGGTAGCCAGCGCTTTGGCACAGCGTTCTGGCTGCTCCATGCCCTCTTTTTAATTGGGCTAACGGTGACCTACTCCTACCATCTGGCGCTATTTTTGACCTTTGCCTATCCCTTCTTACTAGATGAGTTTTCGACGGCGGCTAAAAAGATCCGTTTAGCGGCCTGGGTAACGACCGCTGTTTGCGCCGTATTTGTGTCGTTGCACATGGGGGAGGTGATTGTTCATCGCAGTTTGGGTCCAGTTCATCGAGCCATCAAATTGTTTCCCCTGGTGGATCACCCTGTAAAAAAACTGGCGACTGGCCTCAGCCAGAACAGTTCTAAAGATGCCCTGGTGCTGGTCCCTCCGGCGGATCGAATGTTCCGATATTACAGCCAGCGTTCTATTGCTGTGAGCTTTAAGTCGTTTCCATTTACGGATGCTGGCATTGTCACCTGGGAACAGCGTTTGGAGAATATGGTCGGTGAGCTACCGGCCAATGCAGAGGATAAGCTAGATGCGATATTTGCCCAACGGACGGGGGCAGAGCTAGGTGCGATCGCAGCTGAATATGGGGCTACCCACATCCTCACCCGGCAAGACTGGCATGCTGATATTCCCGGTGGCATCGCCGTAGACCAGCAGGAAGACTGGGTGCTTTGGGCTGTGAATAGTGCATCTAATCAAAGCGGTTTGCTACCTTAGGAGCAGCTCTAGAAATTTGCGGATAAGCTGCGTGAATTGGGCATAGATCCCGATGCTCTCTAGAGCTAAGCTATTTTAGGGCCAGCAGCCCCTGTTCCTTGAGCTTTGGGTTGAACTTAATCGGCATCTGGGCTCCTCGGTCTGCGACTTTGGCTTTGACGTCGGCTTCGACGCGGCGGGCAAGCTGTTTGAGGAGTTTGTTGGTATCGGCGGGTTCGGCGGTTGCGATCGCAACCCGCTCCGCCTCGGTCATAAAGGCTTTGGCATCAATTGGTTTTTCCCACAGGGGTCGGGCGTCGCTGTTGCCGGGGGGCACCGTGCCATATTCCCTGAGCCAGGTATTGCGAATCTCCTCTAGCCGTGTCCGGCTAGGACGCGTCACCGTATGGACCTTAAACCAATAACACTGGGCTGGGCAACGCACCAGGTGCTGGGTAAGCCCCACGCTAATATCCCGTGAATAGCCCACGTACTGCAGTGTTTTAGCCTGGTCAAAGATGGCATAGATACCAACCTTGCCAGCCAATCCAGGTGGCAGCTCGCCCTCTATCAGGTAGGGTTGCATAGTGAGACTGCTCAGGGTCGGTGTGGGGTCGGCCATAGGTGGGCTAGATCAATTACGCCTTTTATCCTAGTGCTGCGGCTCCCCAAACCTAGATTTTTTCCAATAAACTCAACGATTGTGACAGCACGCTTTTCAAAAAGAAATATTACAGTGAAGAAAACGCTTCCCCTGCCATGAGTACTAAAAAAGATATTACAAATCAGATTATTTTTGTTCTCCTGATCGCCTTTATTGGCTGGCAGCTGTTTCGGGTTGGTTTAATTGTTGGTGTGGCCAATTGCTGGCTGTAAATATAGCTGGGCGTGACCGTGCTTCCAACCCTCCAGGGGCCGCTATGGGGTGCTGGTCTTGCCGGGGGAGCGATTCTGATAATCTTCTACAAAGGCCAAAATCTCGCGTACGACACCGCTGACGCCTCGGCAGTTGAGCGGCAGCAGCTCTCCTTTGAGCGCGCCGCGATTTTTGAGTTGGGTGACTGAGCGCGTTAGCGGATGGTTGGAGTAACCGACGATGGAGACAATCAGATCGCAGTTTTCTAGCTTTTGTTTGAGCTGCTGCTGCGACATATGGATGGGGGGTATCTCGACTAGGGTCCGCAGCTCATGATTCTGATGTAGCTTTTGACCGACACCTCGTTTGGTGGCTTCATGGCCGCCGACCAAGGCAATTTTCCACTCGGATAGATCAATTGGCAGCGGTGCGGCAAGGTTTGTTTCTAGCGCTGGCGGCGGTGTGGCCATGGCCACACCCAAATCAGTTTGACAGTACGCCAGGGCAGAGCGCTGCGCGTCCAGCTCTGTTTCAAGGGTTTGAATTTCACTGTCGCTATAGTGCACCAGCTCATTAAGCTCTTTTTGCGCGTCGGCATACTGGTTTTCGACGGCTGCTAGCTGGCGTTTGAGCTCGGCTTCGTTTTGCTGGGAGGTCGCTAGGGATTGCTGCAGCTGCTGGGTTGATGTGTTGATGACCTGCTGTAGCTGGGTCCGTTGGCCGTTGGCTTCGCTCAGCTGCAGCCGCAGTCCAACGACTGTTTCTTCAGCCGCCGCCAATGCCCTTTGGATTTCAGCACATTGGTTTTGGGACTCTGTCAGGTGCTGCCGGAGCTCAGCTTCGTTTTGCTGGGAGGCCGCCAGGTTTAGCTGCAGTTGTTTAAACCGGCGGTAGTCTTTCCCGCTTACCCCATCCCAAACTTGGATGTACCAACGACTTGCGCGTTTAATCGCTTTTTGAATGGGTTGCATTGCATGGATCGCCCTAACGACTGGTGGATTGCCTGCGCTTATCCTCCTTGCTTGCAATGCACCCGTAAAAACTAAGCTAGCGTAATCTTGCTAAATTGATCCCGGATAGGGGAGATTCTTGTGGTTTCTTTGTGCTTTTCGTTTTCGAGGTCGAACGCTCCCCGATAAAATGCTGGTTGCTGTTTGCACGGTAATCTATGGCTGTTGCTTATATTCCCTCAGTTGCGTGGACATGGCCCATTGGCACTCCATGGGAAACTCCCTATATTGTCCGGTACGCTAGCAATTTAGATGATGGCCCTGAACACGGCGTGCCGCTGGGGGGCATGGGGGCTGGCTGTATTGGTCGCGCCCCGAGTGGTGTATTTAACCTGTGGCATCTAGACGGTGGGGAGCATACGTTTGAGCATTTTCCGGCCTGCCAGTTTGCGGTGTACGAGGAAACGGCGGGGGAGTCGCGGACCTATGCCATGGCGACGGCGGGGACAGGGTTAAGCGGCTGGGATTGGTATCCGGCTGGTGGCACCGCCCATGATTTTGGAGCAGGAGAAAGGGGAAAGGGGGAAGGGGGAACTTACAAGGCTCTGTATCCTCGCAGCTGGTACTGTTATGACGGCATTTTTCAGGCGGAGCTGACCTGTGAGCAGTTTTCGCCGATTTGGCCAGAAAACTATCAAGAAAGCAGCTATCCGGTGGCGGTGTTTGTGTGGACGGCGCACAATCCCACCGATCAACCGATTACGCTGAGTATTTTGCTGAGCTGGCAGAATATGGTGGGCTGGTTTACTAATGCTGAGGCTTCGCCTAATATTCGGCAGCGGGAGGATGGTAGCCCGTTTTATGACTATGTGCCCCGGCTGCGGCAGAGTGCAGGCAACGTCAACCAGGTGGTACAGGATGAAACCGCCGTCGGTATTGTCATGGATGGTGCCTGGACCGGCAGCCCCAGCGAAGGGGATGGTCAGTTTTGTATCGCTGTGCCCAAGGCTGATGGGGTGACGTACCACAGCCGTTGGGATGCGGCTGGGGATGGCACCGATCTGTGGCAAGGCTTTGCCCAAGACGGCTTACTAAAAAACGTTGTAGATACAACGTCTGCAGGTAGTGATGAACAGTTGGGGGGTGCGATCGCACTAAAAATCACCCTGGCCCCCGGTGAAATCCAGGAGCTGCCCTTTGTGCTGAGCTGGGATTTGCCCGTGACGGAGTTTGCCAGCGGCAAACGGGCCTATCGGCGGTATGCGGACTTTTTTGACCGCTCCGGTCGCAATGCCTGGCAGCTGGCCCGGACCGCCCTGGCCAGCTACCAAACCTGGCAGCAAAAAATTATCGACTGGCAGCGGCCCATTCTAGAGCGCTCGGACCTGCCCGACTGGTTCAAAATGGCCCTGTTTAATGAGCTATACGATCTGGCCAGTGGCGGTACCCTGTGGTCTGCCGCCAGCCCCGAGGATCCGGTGGGTCAGTTTGGCGTGTTGGAATGTTTGGACTACCGCTGGTATGAAAGCCTAGATGTGAGGCTGTACGGCGGCTTTTCGGTGCTGATGCTGTGGCCCGAGTTGGAGAAATCCATCATTCGTGCGTTTGCTCGGGCTATTCCCACCGAGGATTCTAAACAGCGCATCATCGGCTACTACTACACCGTTGGCCAGGGAGAGCACCTCGCCCCCAGAAAAATCAAAGGAGCCACCCCCCACGACCTGGGTGCCCCCAACGAGCATCCGTGGATTGCCACCAACTACACCAGCTACCAGGACTGCAACCAGTGGAAGGATCTGCCCAGCGACTTTGTGCTGCAGGTGTATCGCGCCTTTTTGCTGACGGGGGGCGACGACACTGACTTTTTGGCCGAGTGCTGGCCAGCTGTGACCGAGACCCTGCAGTATCTAAAGCTATTTGACCACGATGGTGACGGCGTCCCTGAAAATGGGGGTGCCCCGGACCAAACCTTTGATGACTGGCAGCTCCAGGGGCTGAGTGCCTACTGCGGGGGGCTGTGGCTAGCGGCCCTAGAAGCGGCCATCAAAATGGGGGACATTCTGCAGCAGCAGCAAAAAATCTCTGGCAGCTTTGCCATTGTTAAATCCCAGTACCAGCGCTGGATCAAACAGGGCAAAATCGTCTATCAAAACAAGCTATGGACCGGCAGCTACTATCGTCTCGACTCGGAAAGCAATTCTGATGTGGTGATGGCGGACCAGCTGTGCGGTCAATTTTGCGCTCGGCTGATGGATCTGCCGGACATTGTGGACCCAGAGTATATCGACATCGCCCTAGACACCATTTATGACGCCTGTTTTATTAAATTCAACGAGTATGCCGCTGGCCACGCAGCGCCACAAAATCAAAAATTTGAAGGTTCCCAGACCGGATTGTTTAGCGCCGCTCGGCTCGGGATGGCCATCGGTGCGGCCAACGGTGTCAAGCCCAATGGCGCACCAGAAAACCCAGACGACACCCATCAGCTAGAAGTGTGGACCGGTATTAACTTTGGCCTGGCTGCATTTTTGGCCCAGATGGGCAAGCGGGAGCAGGCCATGGCGATTACAGAAGCGGTGGTGCGGCAGATTTATGACCATGGCCTACAGTTTCGTACCCCTGAGGCGATTACCGCCATGGGCACGTTTCGCGCCTGTCACTACCTGCGGCCCATGGCGATTTGGGGGCTGTATGGACAGCTCTAACGGTGTGGGGAACATTTAGGCCGCCAGGGATTCGTCACGGTTAGGTGGGTTGGGTTTTGTGCTTCAACCCCCACTTACAATGGACGATGTTTGACCTCAATCAAGTAACCTCAATTAGATAAAAGGAACTTCTTATGGGCGTATTTTCGGGAACTAGCAGCCACACCACCAGCGGCAGTGTTGGCGTTGCCATTATCGCTGGGGTGGGTGGCGACATTGCCTTTCAAAACTTTGCGACGGATGCTGAGGGCGATCTAAAAAGCTATTTGACCATGGGGGGTGACCTCTCTAAGCAGACGATTGAGCTGGGGGCCTTGCCTGCGGCTAGCGGCTCTTTTAATCTGTCGTTTCCTGGGGATACGGATATCAGCCTGTTTGATACGGTGGTGGTGGTAACGGCGGATGATACCAGCGTGGGTACGGCCAGGGTGCCCTAGGGATAGGGGCTTTATAAGCGCTAAAAATTAATGCTGGAGAGACGTTGCATGCAACGTCTGTACATGGGCAACGTCTGTACGTCGGAAATCTTGGCCAGCAGGGCTAATTTTCGAGCAGGGACAGCTGCTGGCTCTGTGGCGTTTGGCCTAAAGCGACGCCTTCATGTTCTAGCAGCCAGCGTTTGCGCTCCAGACCGCCAGCGTAGCCGGTGAGTTTGCCATTGGCACCGATGACCCGATGGCAGGGTAAAACGATGGAAATGGGGTTTAAGCCATTGGTGGTACCAACGGCTCTGACGGCGGCCGGGTTGCCTAGCTGGCGGGCCAGATCACCATAGGACACCACGGTGCCAGCTGGAATCGACCTTAGGGCCTGCCAGACTTTGGCTTGAAAGGCGGTTCCACCAGGGTTAACGGGAATATTGTCGATGGCGGTGAGGTCACCGTCTAGGTAAGCGCTGAGGTGGGTAATTAGGCACTGATGGCCCTTGTTGTCACGGGTATGCTCACTGAGGCTAAAGGTGCCATAGCGCTTGGTGAGCAGCTGCATCATTCTATGCTCATAGCCGCTGTAGTCGAGGGATACTAGAATATCGCCATCGGTCACTAGCAGCATATCGCCAATGGGGGACGGGACTCGGGTGAGGTGTAAGGACTGATGGGTCTTCGCCATGGCGCTAACCGATGAGATCGCAGCTACGAAAAATCGTACAGCCCCACCATAGCACCCGGGTATTGTTTTCTTTCCACCGGCCGCCCGAGGCGGTTGAGCTGTTCCACGATGGCCTCTTCAGATTCAGGTTGTTTGCGTGCCAATAAAACCCAAACTCTTTTTTGGTTCTGTAGCTGAGCTGTTTTGAGGGTGTTTAACTCTTGATAATGCTGTTTGACATCGTCGTCTGACACTTTCCAAATGCCAATATTTTGCAGCTGGCTCAGGACAATATCGTCGTCGGGCAGCTCAAAACGGCGATTGTAAAACTCAAACTGCAGCTGTGCCCCTGGCAAAACATAGAGCTTATCTCCTGTTTGCCAGTGGGTATCGATGTATCGAATCGTGGGTCTCACGTGATCAAAATGCAAACTGGTAGGAACAATCATACCGTGAAGGCTTCGTCCCGACGGCATTAATATCAGCATGATTGTCATTACTAGGCCAATGACACCCAGGAATCTAGGCTGTTTTCGCCAGCGTACCAGCCAAAAGACAATTCCTTCTGCCAAGAGAATAAAAGCAAAGGGGGTCAAAAATAAGATGAGTCTTTCTCGAAAAGGATATTTATGGAGAAAAGCGGCGAGCAGCGTCGCTAAAAATGGGCCGACAAGATAAAGCAGGCGAGATTTGGCGGTGCGATATAGCAAAACACAGCCGGTGACAAAGGCGACCATGGCCACCCCATCGCTGGGGCCAGGAAACCCCAGGGGACGGTAAAAGAAGCGGCCAAATGAGTCTAAAAGCCAGCCGATGTCTAACCCGCTATCGGGGTAGCGACCGGCCCAGCTGTTGGCAAGCCCAGTATCTGAGAGGGTCTGGCGGATAACGCCAAAATACAGACCACAAAAGCTGAGAATCCAGACGCCATAAAGCGGGATACGGCGTTGCAAAAAGTCTTTTAGCGCTTTTCTAGGTTGCTGCCACGGACGTAATTGGCAAAGATTGGCGGCTTCTACACCCGCGATCGCAAAAATGCTAGGAAACGATAGCCACATGCTGACGACGCCTAAAACACCGGTTGTCAACAGCTGTTTGGCGGTGGGTTTGAGCACGGCCAGGTCAGCGATGGCCATAAACAACAGCAGCGCGATCGCAACATCCCAGCTGTAGGGTTTTAGCTCGCTAGCAAAATAAACAATATACCCCTGCACCGAAAAGAGCAAAATGGCAATGGGTCTGCCCCATCCCTGGGCAAACCGTTGGGTAAATCGATAAAACAGCCCCAGGGACAACAGTCCCCCAAGCAGTGGAAACAGCCGTAGGACATATTCATGGCTACCCCAGGTATCGAGGGCAAATTTCTCAATCCAGAGAAATAGGGGTGGGGCCGCCTGGTTGTAATCTAGGGCGTCGAGCAGCTCTAGATAGCTACGGTCTAGCAGATTGAGCCCGAGGGCAACCTCATCAAACCACAGGGAGCGGTTGCTCAGGTACTGGACCAACCTCACCAGGATGCCTATCCCCACACCCACCAGGGAACAGATCTCTAACCAGCGGGTATGGGATAGGGACTTGAGGGTCGGCACGGCGGGTAGAGCGTAAGTGGCTCTATTCTGTCTACCATGTTTACCGCCTCAGCTGGCCACCACCGGGCCACAGGCGTCGCAGATGGCCTCGATATGGCGCTGATCGGTATCGCAGCAGCCCCCCAAAATATTCAGGTGGGGCAGTCGCTTTCTGAGGCCGTAGAAACGCTTGCCCAGATCCTGGGGATTGCCGTCGTCTAAGGTTTCAGACTCGTCTAGCTCGGCGTGGCTCATCTGATTCGCTCGGCCAGCCGATGGCTAAATTGGTATGGGTTGATACAACCGGGCGCTAGCGATTTCCAACGGTGGTTTGTGACGTTTATCACGTTCTAATGTCTGCTCCAGCCCTCATCCCCAGACAATCGTGGCAAAATGGGCAGTGATCCATGCCCATTGCGTTCCATGCTGCGTCTGTCTGAGATCAAGCTGCCCCTCGACCACACGGATGAGGATTTGCACGCTGCCATCCTAAAAAAACTGCGTCTCCAGGCGGCCGAGCTCACCCGCTACAGCGTCTTTAAGCGCAGCTACGATGCCCGCAAGCGCGGCGATATTCAGCTGGTGTACATCGTCGATGTTGAGACACCCAAGCAAAAACAGCGGCTCAACCGCTTCAAAAAAGATCCCCATGTGAAACCCACGCCCGATACTAGCTACCGCTATGTGGCTGAGGCCCCTCCGGTTTTAGATCATCGCCCTGTGGTCATCGGCAATGGTCCCTGTGGCATGTTTGCCGGGCTGCTATTGGCCCAGATGGGGTTTAAGCCGATTGTTTTAGAGCGGGGCAAAGCCGTCCATGAGCGCTCTGTCGATACCTTTGGCTTTTGGAGTAAGGGCAAGTTCAAACCCGAGTCCAATGTCCAGTTTGGTGAGGGCGGGGCGGGCACATTTTCCGATGGCAAGCTCTACAGCCGTATCAAGGATGGCAACCACCACGGCAGAAAAGTCCTCCAAGAGCTAGTCAATGCCGGGGCCGTTCCAGAAATTCTGTATATCAACAAGCCCCACATTGGTACCTACCGTCTGGTCAAGATTGTGGAGAACCTGCGCAACACTATTCTCGCCCTAGGGGGAGATGTGCGCTTTGAATCCCGCGTCGAAGATATCGACATTGATGCCCATCAGGTGCGGGGGGTGGTGCTTGCCAGCGGTGAGTATATCCCCACGGACCATGTGGTGTTGGCGGTGGGCCACAGCGCCCGCGACACCTTTGAGATGCTCCATCGACGGGGAGTTTATATTGAGCCCAAACCGTTTTCGATTGGGTTTCGAGTGGAGCATCCCCAGCCGTTAGTTGACCGGTGCCGGTTTGGTGAGCAGGCGGGCCACCCTATGTTGGGGGCGGCTGACTATAAGCTTGTGCACCACTGCCGCAATGGCCGTTCGGTCTACAGTTTTTGTATGTGTCCGGGGGGGCAGGTGGTAGCGGCCACATCCGAGACGGGCCGCGTCGTTACCAACGGCATGAGCCAGTATGAGCGCAGCGGCAAAAATGCCAACAGCGGTATCGTAGTGGGCATTACCCCTGAGGACTATCCAGAGGGTCCCCTGGCGGGTATGGCTCTCCAGCGATCGCTAGAGTCCCGCGCGTTTGAGCTGGGGGGCGGCACCTATCAGGCCCCCGGTCAGCTGGTGGGGGATTTTTTGGCGGGTAAGCCCTCAACGCAGCTAGGTAGGGTCAAACCCACCTATCGCCCAGGGGTACACCTATGCGATCTGAGTTCGAGCCTGCCCGACTATGCCATCGAGGCCATCCGCGAGGCCATTCCTGTCTTTGATAAAAAGATCGGCGGGTTTGCCATGGATGACGCTGTGCTCACGGGAGTAGAGACCCGCACCTCATCCCCGATTCGGATCAAACGCGGAGATAATTTTCAAAGTCTCAACATCAAGGGTCTCTACCCGGCTGGAGAAGGTGCAGGCTATGCCGGTGGTATTCTCTCCGCTGGTGTTGACGGTATCAAAGTAGCCGAAGCTGTTGCCCTGAGCATTGTCAAAAAAACGGCCTGTCTTGTGGGATAAACCATGAAATATACCGATCTGCTCGAACACCCAGAAGGGGGACGCTATCTAGAAATTTATCGCTCTGCAACAGCGGTGAGCGTCAATCGTAAAACGCGCACGGCCCTAACCCACATCTATTTCTCCCTAGAGCCCCACGAGGTGAGTCGGTTTCACCGTGTTAGCAACGATGAGGTCTGGAATCTGTATCAGGGGGACGGTCTGTACCTCTATCAGTGGGATGGGAGTTCATCCACGGTTGACTCCATTGAACTCTCGGTGCAGTCTATGAACTTTTGCCATGTTATCCCTGCTGGCTATTGGCAGGCGGCTGTGCCCATGGCGCGCCGGGTGTTGGTGGGTTGTTCGGTGGCTCCTGGGTTTGAATTTGCTGATTTTAAGCTGATCGATCCGGAGTCGCAGACGGCGAGGCAGCTGTTGACGCTCAAGCCAGACCTCGAAAGACTGGTGTCGAGCTGACCGGTTTGTTGCCCCGTGCCGCGCCTTAGTACTGCATCCCCGACTTACGATACTGCACGGCGCTAAGCCCTTCGCTGACTAACAAATGCCCCCTATCGACCTGGGCATAGATCAGCTGGTGATCGCCGGTAGCTGTCTGGGTTTTGACGCTACATTCGAGATAGGCCAGTGCTTCGGTCAAAACCAGCCCGCCCCGCTCCGTCGCTTGGGTCGATAGGTGCATCAGCGCCTCTGGAGAAGACTTTTGACAAGAGAAATGCCGACGGATGGTGCGGCCTTCCTTGAGAATGTTGAGCACAAAGGACTGACCTGGTTCTAATTGAGTGGCGGCGTGGCGGGGCAGGGCCATCATAATGCCCGGTGGTGTAAAGGTGGCTTGGGAGACCCAGGTTGTCAAAATGGCATCGGGTCTGCCGTCTTGCTCAAAGGTAACCACACCCAGGGAACCTAAAATCCGCCCCATGGCCTGGGCAGTGCGATCTGACTGGGCCTCGGTTGTGGCTTGGCGAGGAATCTGTTGTTTGTGGCGCTTGCGCAGCTGTTGGGCGAAATGGGTGCCAGCGGCGGTGCAGGCGCTGAGGGTATCCGCATCGGGACTAAACCGTACCCGAATGGGGTCAAACCCAAACCGGTAGCTCGCGTTGCGGAGCTTTTGTTCTAATAGGTCGATGGCTTCGCCACTCCAGCCATAGGAGCCAAAGACACCCGCTAGCTTGGTGGTGGGGACATTGGCAAGAATGGTGCCCAGGGCCGTTTGGATTTGGACCGGGGCATGGCCACCGAGGGTGGGAGAACCGATGATAAAACCATCGCAGGCAGCCACAATCTCGGTGATGGTCTCAGCGGGGATCTGCTCGCAGTTGATGGATTCTACGGTGACATTGGCGGCTGTAATGCCCTGAGCGATCGCATCGGCTACGGTGGCCGTATTGCCGTAGGCCGAGGCATAGAGCAGGGCCACTCGCACACTGCGCTGCATCTGGTCCTGGCACCACTGGCGATAGTCCTGGTGCAGTCGGCTGAGGCTATAGCGCACCAGGGGACCGTGGCCAGGGGCAACAACTTTGGGTTTGGGGGCAAAGGCGGCAATCTGGTCGAGGGCCGTGTTTACCTGTTTGGCCTGGGGCGCGTGGAGACAGTCAAAGTAGTAGCGGCGGTCGTCGTCTAACTGTCGCCAGTTGTCATCCCACAGGCTGTTGCCACATAGATGTGCCCCAAAGAGTTTGTCACTGTAGAGAATCTCACTGGCGGGGTCGTAGGTACACAGACCATCGGGCCAGCGGGGGGTGGGTACACTGACAAACTTGAGGTGGTGTCCCTGGCCCAGGTTGAGACTATCGCCGGTGCGCACCGGTCGTAGCGTCCAGGCCATATGGGAGGTTTGGAGCGTGTTAGCGGCGGGGCGAGAGCAAATGATGGTGGCCTGGGGGGCCAGCTTCTGCAGCTGCTCTAGGGTCGCTAGGCGATTGGAGTTGACATGGCTGGCAATAATGTAGTCGATGTCGCTTAAGCTAATGCGGCGCTGTAGGGCATCTAGATAGATGGTGGTAAATGATTCACCCGGTGGGTCAATGACGGCTATTTTATCTCCGTGAATCACGTAGGAATTGGCGGTGGTACCCCGGCGGCGGCCATATTCAACTTCAAACTTGAGACGGTCCCAGGTTTGCGATCGCAAAACCTGGGAGTGGCTGCCGATATCCTCCACCTGCACCTCCTTAGGCCGCACGGGTGGTGACTCGGAGACTGGCCCAGGGACTGGAGGAATGGATGTAGCATTTGTCATGGCAATGCTTTTAGTAAAAGAACAAAAACAGGTGTAACCCTAAAAACAGTCGGCGGCTGTGGAACTAGTAGTGATTGCCGGCTTTGCGATGGTGAACAGCGGTCAGCCCGTTGGGATGGGCCACCCGCCCCGCCTGGGCGGTGCAATAAATAATCCAATGGTCGCTTGCCTCTAATCGACTGGTGACCTGGCACTCCAGGTAGGCCAACGCCTCGGCCAAAATGGGTGAGCCGCCGCTAGTGGGGTAGGTGGCAATGCCTGAAAACCGATCGGTACCTGGAGGAAAGCGCTTGAGAAAATGCTTCATCAGGGCCTGATAATTACCCTCTTCTAAAATGTTGAGCACAAAGGTATCCCCCACCTGTAGGAGAGATTCGATCGCCCGATCGTGGGCCACGGCAATGGCCACCCCTAGGGGCTGAAAGCTAGCCTGGATTACCCAGGAGGCCAGCATGGCGCTGGCCATTTCTCCCTTGCGGGCGGTGATCAGATATAGACCGCTGCTAATCCGCCCCAGGGCCTGGTCCAGATCGGCATCCACCAGGTTAGCCTGTCGCTGACTGCGGTCTCGTCCCAGCCATTGTCCTAAATCTGTGCCAGCCTCTTCGCATAGCTTTTCGGTGGCCTCCGAGGGAGCTGTTTTGATCAAAATTGGGGCAAAGGCTTCCACCAGCCCCAGTTCCAAAAATCGCTTACGTAAAGGATAGATGGGTTCGTCGTGGCCGCCGCCGGTTTCAAAGAGACCCACCGCCTGTTTGCCATGGACCGCTGCCAAAATGCTGCTGAGTACCGGGTGCATGGTGGGGCTATCGGCGGTTTGGGGCGGCATGCCCACTACCAGGGCCGCCGCTGTGGTGGCCAGCTCCCTCACATCGTGGGAGTCCACTGAGTCCATATCCACTAGTTCTAGATCCGTACCGGTTTTAGCCAAACCCTGGATAACGGCGCGGGCGATGAGATCGCTATGGCCATAGTCGTCGTTATAAAATATCGCCACATAGGGAGCGGCCTTGGCCTGGGCCTCACTCCAGGTGCGATAGCGCTCGATCCAATCGTGCCGGTGGTGCAGCAGCAGCGGCCCGTGACCCGTGGCGACCAGGTCGATGCTCAGTTTGCCCATGCGCTTGAGTGCCCCCAGCACAGACCGAGCATTGGGTCCCATCAGACAGTCATAGTAGTACTGATAGTCTTGCTCTAATGCCTGGGGCCGTTCGTCATAGACCGCATCGTCGCAGTAATGCAGACCAAACACATCACAGGTGTACAGCACCTGGGTGCCGCTGTCGTAGGTCAAGATTGTATCGGGCCAGTGGAGATTGGGGGCTGAGATAAATTCAAGTTGGTGGCCCTGACCCAGATCTAGGGAATTACCACTTTTAACGATCTGATACTCAAACGGTTGGTGGAGCTGGCTTTGTAAAAACTGGATAGCGACCTTTGAACCCACTACCGTAATCTGGGGCGCTAGCGCTAAGAGATTTCCGATCAGCCCGCTGTGGTCAGGCTCGGTGTGGTTGACCACCAGGTAGTCGATGGTGGCTGGCTCAATCAACCGCTGCAGGCAGTCAAAATAGAGAGCCTTAAACTTTTGGTGGGATGTATCCACCAGGGCCACTCGATCACCGCGAATGAGAAATGAATTGTAGGTGGTGCCGTTGCACAGTTCAAACTCAATATCAAAGCGATCGCGGTCCCAATCAAGACAGCGAATAGCCGTAGAATCTTCAGCAATGGCAGCTGTTTGAATGGTGAGCCTGGTGGATGGCTGACGGTTCAGACGTGAATCCGTGAGAAGAACCATGGGTGCTATCTGTCCTGCTTTCAAACTCGATAGCTCCATGATTGCTCCACGCATCCTGATCTGTAAAATGTCAATACCCAAACCAAAATATAATTAATTTTTATAGCTTCGGGTATATTTTATTTGCTACCCAAATGTATAGAGCCTGGTCAATCTTGCTGAGGCGGCGGATATAGGCACGGCTTATTGACCGGTCCAGGTATCAGTATTTGACAGCGCAGTTCTATCTGTCGACGATGTAAATAGAGCGCGATTCGGCAAAAACAGGTCGCTGTCGTTTGAAAGTTGCTTCGCTTCGCAGTTTGAGATTGCTTTTTCAAATCCCTGGACCCTAGTCTGCCAATGCCGATAAGCAAGCCTAGCTGTTGTCTGTATTCATACCCGTCGCATCATTATGTCTGGAGCGCAAGCCATCAAAAAACTTGAAGGGCCTATTTCACCCCTCTGGGCTGTCTCTGTATATGGTCAAAATAGCCGCCTGCTGAGGGATTTGGCTCTGCCCCCCGGCTGGCCGTTTTTGTTGGGGTGTGGGGCGGGCCTGCTGCTGTCGGTAATGTACTGCGGTATTTCCCGCTGCAGTCATCCGCCAGGGACTGTGCCGATTGCCACTTCTAGGGAAATACCGGCCTGGCAGATTGATTAGGGATAGGGATTACGATTCACAGGTTAATGCTGGGGAGACGTTGCAGGCAACGTCTGTACATTCCGGAGATGTTGCAGGCAACGTCTGTACATTCCATAGTGGAGCCTAATTAAGTTTGTTTCCTTAGTGCGATCGCAATACACCGCAGGGCTAAGGGGGCACCATCAACCTCTGGCCCTTTTTTAATGGACCTATTTGAAAAGCTGGGATGACTCCTGTGGGCCGGATCGCAAGCAGTCTATTTCCCTTTTCGTGCAGTATTTTGCTTTATAGATCTCACTCTAGGATGCCAATTTGGCATTATCAAAACGAAAGAAATGCTCTTGATCCATAAGCTCTGCTTTTGGTGTTGTTTTCAAAAAATGTCCATAGTGAATGGATATACATGGTGTTCTAGAGAGTTTTGAGTATAGAATTAGGTATATCGAAGTTAATAGTCTCATAGATCAAAGTCTATCTTTTGTCTGTCGTCAAAAAAGCTTATATCTTAGGTCTGCAATTGTTGAACTATTTTCCAGACTGAGCAATTGCCACAACGGCAGCCAGAAAATTAATCAAAGCTGGGCCTGTTGCCCACTTGTTATCAGTATTGGGGAGAAAAGTCTCCTAGGGCACCTAACTCCAGGCTTCTCCCCTTTCCTCTTCAGATTATTTGTCTGTTAGAGATCGCATTAGCCCACCCTGCACTCAACGTGCCAGGGCTAATTGAGTCAAAACCCGCTAAAGGGGGTTAGGAAAGCGCTGAACGCTCTGTATCTAGAGTCTTACAGCCAGCGTTGTTCCTTTAGTGGACAGGCCTCAGTCAGCGGTGGGTTCTCAACCCGGTGTGGCTGAAGTGCCTCGCATCTGGCCATAGCCTGCAATGGGGCCATTGTAGATTACGGTAACTATGCGATCGCGGCCTATCCCCTCCATGATAATGACACTCAGCGTAGTGTATTCCTCCGCAACAGCAACGGCGGTGGGCTCGCCTCCTCTGATGACAAATCGCCAGGTTGTGGGTCCGAGCATTTCGCAGGGGGATGCGATCGCAGCGCCATGCATAGCCGGTTCAGCACGATAAACGTTTAACCCACCGTTGGTGAATTCTGCCATTTGTCGCGCTTCGTTTTTGGCCGCATTGAGGGTGAGCTGTTCTGCTGGCGTTGTGGCAATACAGGCAGTCTCGCTCTTTGAGGTTTGCTTTTCAAGAGTTCGTGCTGTGGTAGGTAGTGAGCTACCGATGACTGTGGTCAAGATCAGGCTAGCGGCTGTAACAATATGCTTCATCTGGTGGCTTTTATGGGAACATACTTTTCTGTTACAGGCTACATCAATCAAACACAGGATCAGCACGTTTGGTCTGCTTTATCTGTGATCAAGATTTATCTTCTTACGGTTGCAAATTTGTGTATGCGTCTATTTTCAATCTAACCGCCAGCGCCGGGAGTATTTTCGTAAATAGATGCCAACTGCCTGTACTGACAAGAAAAGGTGGGTGAACGTAGGCAGCATGGCTGAAATTCCTACAACAATGCCAAAATAAATATTTTTAAGACTATTTTTATTAGTAGGGTTAGCCACTGCCGCCATGACCCTGGCCTCATATTCATTGGCTCGGCCTGCGAAGGATTCTGGTGAATGTTGTACAAAGCTAATCAGCCAGCCGGAAAATGAAAAGACAAATAACACCCACCATGTGGCGACAATGGCAATAATAATATCAACGCTTAGATGAGCAATGTAGCTACCTAGGGAGGTGGTCTTGAGTGCCCGTTTAGCAATCAAGACTGTAATAAAAAACGACAGACTATCGAACAGGGCTCCTAATATTCCTACTGGAAATTGAAGGAGTAAATAATGTACGCGCTCATTACCAAAGGCTTCTTCTGGATACGCAGTTAGCAGCGCCAACCAGTAACAGCCTATGTTGAGCAGGGTAAAAAAGAGAAATAACTTTGGAAAGAACGTGACTATACTTCCCCGCTTGGCTTCGTAGTAGTTTAGCAACCGCGCCAAGGAGCGCTTCCAAATTGCCATAACAGGACGTACGCGAAGTTTGCGTAAGTAAGTAAGCCTTTTCATAGGAATTAACCTAGCATTTATATATGAGTTATTTGGCCTACCATAGCTAAAAATCAATGATTGGGTAACCGTGGCCCTTGTGGACGTACGTGACGGTTTCTACAGCGACTATGGCGATTACATACGCTCTAGAACCTGAATCCCGAGGAGCGATAGGCCTAGTTTGAGGGTGCGGGCGGTCAGGTCGCATAGCATCAGTCGAGAGGTGCGCTGGGGTTCTTCTGCCTGTAGGACCGAGCAGCGATCGTAGAACTGGTTAAACTTTTGGCTCAGCTCAAACAGATATTGACACAGCCGGTTGGGAAAGAGATCCCGCGCCACTTCTATTACCACCGTATCGAGTGCTAACAGATGTTTGGCCAGGGCCAGTTCCGCATCATCCGCTAAGACAAAAGGAGCGTCACCCAGCTGGGTAAAGTCGATGTTGCCCTTGCGGCTGATGCCCTGTACCCGTACATAGGCATAGAGCATGTAGGGGGCGGTGTTGCCCTGGAGGGCCAGCATTTTATCAAAACTAAAAACATAGTCGCTGGTGCGGTTCTGGCTCAGGTCGGCATATTTGACAGCGCCAAGACCGACAGTGGTGGAAACCTCGCGGATAAACTCCCCTGACTCGTTGCGGCTTTCATCTAGAATGCGCTGTTGCAAGTCTTTTTCTGCGCGGTTGACAGCTTCGTCTAGGAGATCTTTTAGTTTGACGGTTTCTCCTGAGCGGGTTTTGAGCTTTTTGCCGTCTTCTCCTTTGACAAGACCAAAGGGGACATGCACCAGCTCCACATCGTCGGGGATCCAGCTGGCCCGATTGGCCACTTGAAACACCTGGGCAAAGTGGTTGGCCTGTCCCGCGTCGGTAATGTAAATCACCCGCTGGGCTTTTTCGTCGATGGTGCGCTGACGAATGGCGGCAAGGTCTGTGGTTGCGTAGTTAAAACCACCGTCGGACTTTCTGACAATCAGCGGTTGAGGATTGCCGTCTTTGTTGGTAAAGCCTTCGAGAAAAACAACCTGGGCTCCCTGGTCTTTTTCTAATAAACCTAGAGATTTTAGATCGTTGGCGACATCTTCTAGCAAGGGATTATAAAAAGATTCGCCTCGCTCTTGAATGTTGATGTCTAAGCGATTGTAGATTTTTTGAAACTCTTTGCGAGATTGCTCACAAAGGAGCTGCCAGGCTTTATAAGCAGTCTCCTCTCCAGACTGGAGGTCAACCACAGCTTCGCGGGATGTGGCTTTGAAGATTTCGTCTTCGTCAAACCGTTTTTTGGCCTGCTTGTAAAACTCCACCAGGTCACCAATATCGACCGAGGACGCCTCGGTGATGGCCTCAGGGCACACATCTCGCAGATGGGTGATCAGCATGCCAAACTGGGTGCCCCAGTCGCCCACGTGGTTGAGGCGCAGCACGTCGTGGCCCAGAAACTCTAGGGTGCGGGCGATGCATTCTCCGATGATGGTGGAGCGCAGATGGCCCACGTGCATCTCTTTGGCGATGTTGGGGCTAGAGAAGTCGACGATGGTGCGCTGGACCGGGTCGGCGGTGGGGACACCCAGGCGTTTATCTGGGTAAAGGGCTTTGAGCTGGGTTTGGAGATAGTCGGTTTTGAATTTGAGGTTGATAAAGCCGGGACCGGCGATTTGGGGTGGTTCGCAGAGGTCGTCAAGGGTGAGGTGGTCGACTATTTTAGTTGCGATCGCACGCGGCTTATCCTTTAATCGCTTGGCCAGCGACATGGCCACATTGGCCTGATAGTCACCAAACTTAGGGTTATTCGTCGGTACCAGTACCGGGTCTGTGCCCTCCAAATCGGGACCAAATGCATTCACGAGGGCCGTTTGCAGGCGATGTTTTAGATCGTCGAGGGTGGATAACATGGACACCGATATAAGCAAGCAACCTATAGCCTATCAACTCCCCTCCCACATTGGGCTACATCATCAATAGGTAGCCAAAGAAAACAGTGTCCCACTCCCCCATCTAGATAATGTCCCCGTGGTTTTACGTAGATAATGACGGGGTATGGCCCATATATTCCATGGGCCATGGTTTGTTGTGCCCTGATCGTTACGGCGATTCAGGACTTTTCTATGCGTAGTGTTCCTATGACGATGTTTTCTAATTTTCCGGGTGGGGCGCGCTATCTAGCGCGTTTGGGCATCAGCGCCCTGACCGCTGGCACCCTGACTTTAACCGGCTGGGTGTCGCTAGCGGCCATTGATGTTTGCGGGTCGGCCGCGTTGGCAAGTCATCAGTTTGGCCGTGATGGTCGCGATGGCCGTAATGGCAGAGCTGGTCGCAATGGCCGCGATAGCGCTAACCAAACAGTGCGGGCGACGGGTAATCCTGTCCGCATCGATTTGGCGGGCACCGACGGAGAGGATGGCGGCTACGGTGAAGATGGCGAATGGGTGCGCTGTCGGCGGCAGCCCCGTAACGAACGCCGTAATTTACAAGCGGCAGCTGGCGGTAATGGCGGCCATGGGGGCGATGGCGGTCGCGGGGGCGATGGAGGCAGCCTGACGATACACTATGCCAACTCCAATGAGCTGCGGCAGATTTTGGTGACGGCGGCTGGCGGTCGTGGCGGTCGCGGCGGTCGTGGTGGTAATGGCACAGACGGCTGTAACTGTCACGATCGCCGCTGGAGCGTTGAAGTGTGTAAGGATGGCACCTGTCACAATGAAGAGTATCAATGCTACGACGGCCGCGATGGTACCGATGGCCGCAACGGTCGCAATGGTGAGGGTGGCAACCTGGGTGGGCTCGTCCTCGTCAATCAGCTAGAGCCCTTACCCCAGGAAACCCCAGAACAGTCGCAGGCGGTTGCGAGTTTGGCCAATCAAACCGTTACCCTGTCACGAAACCTTTGGGATACCCGCGACAATGCCAAAAATTTGCTGGCCTCTGGGTCCACGGTTGCCAGCAGCTATCGATTTTATACCGGTCACATCGAGCGCCAGTTTACCCTCGATTGGCAGGCACCCCAGACGGCTCAAACCTTTACTGAGCCCCTGGACCTAGAGCTACGGCCCAATGGGCAAATAGACATAGACTTTCCTGAAGCCTATTGGCTACTGGGGGAGACCGTAGAGCAGGAGACCCTGACCACCTATCGGGTAGATGGCATTGTCCCGGTGGCAGAAGTCGCCCAGCTAGCGTTGGGCCGGGTGGATGGCCGCAGTCGCACCTTTGAGGTCA
Organism: Cyanobacteria bacterium P01_A01_bin.15; assembly: GCA_039814735.1. Taxonomy (GTDB): domain Bacteria; phylum Cyanobacteriota; class Cyanobacteriia; order Phormidesmidales; family Phormidesmidaceae; genus Leptothoe. The sequence continues at coordinate 3,501 of JBCCAQ010000029.1, read as the reverse complement.
ATGTGGTGGACCTAGCCCAGCGGTCTGATGTGCTCGAGACCCGGTTTGAGGTGCGCTACAGCACAGCTAGTAGTAGCGGTCGCCGTCGCCGCTATGACCTAGAATTTGATGGCCCCGTGCCAGCAGACCTAATTGTGCAGGACCACAATCGCTTTACCCTAGCCTTAGGCCGCTTACCGATTCGCTCCCAGCTACTCAGCGGTGGCACCCGTGCCCAGGTTGAGCTAACGATTATTCGCTCCTATGGAAACAACTCGGCGGAGCAGACATTGACCTGGACGGGAGAAATTTGATGTCCTGAATTTAATGTCTTGAAACAGAGAACAGCCGATCGGGACTAACTGACAGCCAGATAAGCCTTCATGGAGCCGTGCTGCTGTCGCATGCGCTGCAGCGCGGCGCGCTCGATTTGACGAACGCGTTCGCGGCTAACGTCTAAAAGATTGCCAATTTTGGCTAGCGTCATGGCATTGCCGTCGCGTAGCCCGAACCGGAGGGTCAAAACCTCCTGCTGTTGCTGGGTTAGGGTCGCCATCAGCTGGCGAATATCGTCCTGTAAAGCTATCTGGGTTGTATAGTCCTCGGGGGTTGGGCCTTCATCTTCTAGCAGCGACCCCAGATCAGTTTCTTGGTCCTCACCGATGCGCACATCGATTGAGAGTGGTTGACGAGAGTGTAAGAGGTACTGTCGCACCTTTTCTACCTTAATTTTTGTGGCGTCGGCAATCTCTTGATGGGTGGCTGAACGCCCCAGCTGTTGCGATAGCTGACGCTGCGCTTTTCGTATTTTGGTTAGCTTTTCGCTAATGTGGATGGGTAGGCGAACGGCGCGACTTTTTTCAGCAATGCTGCGGGTCATGGCTTGGCGAATCCACCAGTAGGCGTAGGTCGAAAAGCGGTAGCCCTTTAGCGGATCAAACTTTTCTACGCCACGCTGCAAACCAATGGTGCCTTCCTGAATAAGGTCCAAAAATTCAACGTTTAGGTTCAGATACTTTTTTGCAATGGAGACCACTAGCCGCAGGTTGGCCTCTACCATCTTTTGTTTGGCGGCGGCTCCGGCTCGAATGTGGTGGTTGAGCTCCCTAACCGTCAGTCCTGCCGTTGCGGCCCATTCTTCTATTGCAACAGATTTGTTTGTCTCCTGCGCGCGCGCGTCCCGCAGCTCCTCCAGGTGTATCAAAAACTGAACCGCTTTACCGTAGGTGATTTCTTCTTCATGGGTGAGACGGGGAACCCGCCCAATCTCTTTTAAGTAGGTTTTGACGTAGTCAGTTGACGCTGTCGCAGTGCTTTTCATGGTGGCTGGTTCTGTGTAAATAAAGCTGTCGGTCTAGAAGAAGAAACACCCTTTAAAGGTGGTTTGGCTAGCTAACATTATTTACTTAACGACACATTTCCAAATCTTCCCAAAGATATAACCTGGAGCGACGGCGAAGCTTTTGATCGGCTCTCCAACGCAGACATTATGGCTTTGGCTCAATGTTTATGTTTGGCAGTCCGGTTAGATCCTCGCTTTTTGACAAGATCGGCTGCTCAGGCACAACCAGCGTCAGCCCCTGGGGTACACAGCTGACCTCTAGGGGGGTGGTGCCCATCATCTCCCCATCTAGAACCACTTTTTGCTGTGGATTTGTTGTGATTTTTACCTGGCTGCTGCGCAGATAGCCGACATCGTCCCTTTGGGCAGCCTGGTTGCTAATGGCTGAGCGAAAAAGCTCGTAGGAAGCGGCCAGGGTACGACCAATACCCTCAGAGGCCACAATGGTAATGTCGAGCAGGCCGTCGTCGGCGATAATCTGCGCTGGTCCCTGGGCCAATACAGAGGTTGAGGGGGCAATGTTGGCGATGGTGATGGCGCTGGCATTGACGGTAATAATCCGATCGCTGGTTTCGATCGTTGCTTCAAAGGAGTCTAGCTCCCTGAGCTGCTGGATACCTGAAAACACATAGGCTAGAGTGCCCAGGCGATCCTTGGCCTGCCGCGAAACCTGATCGATAACGGCGGCTTCTAGACCAATGCCGGCTAGCAGCACCATGGGATGACCGTTGCAGCGGGCTGTATCGATGGCGCGGACGGTGCCTGTCAGTGCTACCTTGCAGGCATCGTCTAGATTGCTGGGGATATCTAGGGCGGTTGCGATCGCATTGGCCGTCCCCCTTGGAATAATCGCCAGGGGAATAGAAGACTGGGTAAGTGCCTCAGCAACGGCGTTGATGGTACCGTCACCACCGGAGACAACAACCAGGTCGACGCCCTGCTCCACGGACCGTCTGCCCAGGGTGCGAGCATCACAATCAGGTGTGGTCTCATGGACACTCAGATCCAGCTCTGGAGATAGCTGGGCCAGTATACACTCCAGATCCCTTTGGGCGTTACCTTGCCCAGATACCGGATTAAAAATCAAGTGAGCGGTGCGGTGCATACGGTTTTCTAACACTTTGAGCGTAGTCTAGGAAGTGGCGGCCAGCTGTTTTGGATTGGCCCGGTTCTGGGGTTGAAAATCGCTAAACTCATCCTGGTTATAGAAGTAAAGCGTGCGAATCGGATAGGGAATACCGATATCTGCCTGGTCAAACGCCTGTTTGATGGCCACCATCACCTGGGTACGAATCCGTCGCACACACTTTTGTTCAGGGTGGGTCCAATACCGCGCCACCAAATTTATGGAGCTATCTCCAAACTCCACGATATCAACCTCCGGTGATGGCGTAGACCTGACCTCTTCAACGCTCCTTAGCGCCTCTATGAGTATCTTGGTCGCATGGGGAAGAGAAGTATTGTAGTCGACGCCTACAGCCAGGTCCGTCCGCCGTTGGGGACATGCCGTTAGCACCTGAACCGGGCTGGTAAAAACAACGGAGTTGGGAATAACGACCTGTTCCCCCTGATAGGTGCGAATCTGCGTGGCACGGAGCGCAATCTCTTCTACGGTTCCCTCGTAGTCGCTTACGATAATTTGATCGCCAATGGAGAAAGGTTCCTGCAGTAGCAGTAAAACACCTGCCAAAAAGTTCTTGAAAATATCTTGAAAGGCAAAACCAATGGCAACAGAACCTAAACCTAACAAAGCGACTAAATCCCCCAGACGCAAATCGGGAAACGCCAAAACACAGGCGAGCAAAATCCCGATGGACCAGGTACCTACGCGGCTGGTTTGAACCACCAAAGATTGCAAAGATAGGCTGTTGAGAGCTGTGCTAGCAACCCGTCGCACAATGCGCTGAACAATGCCTGCTAGGAAACTAGTGGCAATCAATATAATGACGGCCATCAGCAGGCCAGGCAATATAGTAATAAATTGGCCCACCAGGGCGACCAGAGTGCTTTGTACTTCTTCGACTAGGGATGCCATAAATCTCGTAATAGACCTTAAACCGGCTGTTGTTAACTAGATAGCCCTCCCATAAAAGCATTGTAAACAACTATCTGTATCTACCCTGGGAGGTAGTTTGGGTGTCTAAGGCCGTAGCTTTTGGCATGTCTCCATCTAGAAGGTG
>JBCCAQ010000027.1:0-30415 GCA_039814735.1 Cyanobacteria bacterium P01_A01_bin.15 | reverse complement strand
GGACCAAATTTAGAAACATCAGCCAGACACGTCATTATTGTCGGGGCAGGACCAGCGGGGGCTAGCCTGGCGCTATTGTTGGTTCGCCGTGGCATTCGTGTCACGTTACTGGAGCAAGAAACCTCGTTCGAGCGGGTATTTCGAGGCGAAGGGCTAATGCCAGCAGGTATGGACGCCCTGGCTCAGATGGGATTAGGGACTCTGCTCCACCGCATTCCCCACCGCCGATTGGAGTCTTGGAATATTCATTTGGGTGGTGAGGAAGTTTTTGTGGTTCCTGAGCCAGATCTAGGTGATAGGTCGCTCAGTATTGTTTCCCAACCGGCACTGCTCCAGGGCATCGTGGCTGAGGCAGCTAGCCATGAGGGGTTTGAGTTTAAGCCTGGCTGCCAGATGCAGGACCTGCTATGGGACAACAGCCGAGTTGTTGGCACGCAGGTAAAGACAGAAAATGGCTCCTCGGAAATCCGGGCTGATTTGGTTGTCGGCTGTGACGGTCGCGGCTCTCTGGTAAGGCGCAGGGCCGGTCTGACCATTAAGCTACAGCCTGACCAGTACGATGTGCTGTGGTTTAAGCTAACGGCACCGGAACGGCTGCAAAATACCTGTCAGTTTTACCTGATGGCAAAATCTCAGCAGCATCCGGCCAGCTGCTACACCTCCTGGGATGGTCGGCTACAGTATGGATTGATTTTGCCGAAGGGGGGATTGGGCAAGCTGGGGGATAATGACTGGCTAAACCTTGCTGCCAGGTCTGCACCAGAGTGGCTAAGGACACATATATTAGCCCAGCGGGATGCGGTCACTCAGCCAGTGCGGTTAAACGTGGTGGTGGGGCGATGTCCCCAATGGTCAGCACCAGGAGTCTTGTTACTCGGGGATGCGGCCCATCCCATGTCCCCTGTGCGCGCCCAGGGAATCAATTTAGCCTTGCGGGATGCGATTGTAGCGACTAACTATCTGGTGCCGGCACTGCAAAAAGACGTGGCAGAGGTTGATGAAGCGCTGCAATTGATTCAGATGGAGCGATTGCCGGAGGTGACGCGATCGCAAACCCTACAGCTGCGCGAAGCCAACAGCCTTAAGCTGATCCGCTCGGCTCCATGGAAATTGGCCGTGGCACAACAGATATTGCCCTTCGCAAGTCGTCTGCGGTGGGTACGCCAAGCCTGGCTAGCCCGCCAACATGATCTGCGCCATGGTTCCCAACCCGTACAGTTAAACCTCAACGGCAGCCCGAACCCAACCCGAAAGCAGTCAGCTCAACCCTGACCCCGGCAGCCCCCCATTGCTTTATCCAGATTTACATAAAGCTCATGACTGATGCTGGTGGTTTTAGCGAAGGCGATACTTAGGTGGAGAAAGTATAAATATGTACAGAAAGTACATATTTTGTACAGATAGACCAGCTATCGCCCTCAGCCATGGTCGCTTGTTAGCGACAGCCCTATGCACAGCAGCAAACAACCAGCTCATCGCCTGCCCTATGGCCAAAATATCCTCACCTTCGCTCTCTGTATCACGGCCAGTATGGTGGGTACAGGGTGCATTATTGGTTTAATGCGATTGCGCTACAGCTACCAGACCACCCACCCGCTGCAAACGGAGGAGCAGTCCACACACTCTACGGTTTTACCCTTTCGTAAAGATCCGGTCAATTGCGAGAAAAACGGCGGTCTGTGGCTCAACCAGGAATGTGTGGATCATGCACATGATCCAACTTTCTAGAAAGTATTCTGAAAATGGTCACCAGCCGAACTTACCCTCAGCGTAGATAGTCGATAATTCCCTGGGCAATAGCGTCGGCAATTTGTTCACGGGCGGCGTTACTTTGAAAACGGGCAGCGTCCTCGCGACCGGTGACAAACCCCGTCTCGACCAAGACGGCCGGCATAGACGTGTTACGCAGCACATAAAACCGGGCTTGGCGCACGCCGCGATCGCGTATATCTATACTGCGCAGCACGCTGCTGTGGATCGACCGAGCCAAGTTGCGACCCGTCGAAAAATAGTAGGTCTCCAAACCATTAACCTCGGGTCGACTCATGCTGATAGCGTTGGCATGGATACTCACAAAAATGGTGGCATTGGCACGCTCCGCAATATCTACCCGAGGCTGCAAATCAACCTCTACATCCTGGGTGCGGGTCATGGCAACTCGGTAGCCTCGCTGCTCCAGGGTGCGCTGAACACGACGGGAAATAAAGATATTGATTTCCTTTTCCTGCAAGCCATTGCGACCGACGGCCCCCGGATCGCGACCGCCGTGACCAGGGTCAATCATGATCAGCACTTCTCCCTGCCGAGCAGCCGGTGTGGGTGTCCGAGGAGATGGGCTAGGGGACGGGCTCGCCGCCGTTGTTTGCACAATGCGTGCATCAAGTCCTGCATCTTGCAGACGACGCTGCAGCTGATCGGCACGGGGCTGTTCACTAAATCGACCCGCCTGAACCACGGTCTGACCGTTTACCGTTGTCCGAAATGCACCGGGCGCAACTGAGCTAACGCGGGCGCGCAAAATATTAGAACTCCCCGGTACAATCACCTGGTAAATCAAACTTCCCGAGGGTGTGCCTGGAGCCGGTGTAGCCGGAGCCGGTGTGGCCGCCTGGGTCGTTTCCACAATTTGGGCCGAGAGTCCTGCCTGGGTTAGCCGCTGCCGTAGCTCACTGGCCCGGACCTGTTCTCGAAACCGCCCGGCTTGGATGACAGTCTGGCCGTTTACCGTCGTGCGAAATGCCCCCGGCTCGACGGCATTGACTCGCGATCGCAAAATATTAGAACTGCCTGGCACAATTACCTGGTAGTCAATGGAGCTGCTGTCTGGGGAGGGACTTCCAGGACGCGGCAACGGCTGACTAACGCTGGGTGGAGGCGTAGGTAGCGGTGCCGGATTAGCCGGGCTCGGGTCGGGCTGCGCTACCTCACCGCCTGCGGCGGCCACCACCGCATCCAAAGATTGATTATTAGCCAGATAGATATGGCCCAGGGTTTGACCGTTGTACACCCGCCGAGCCATGCTCCAGCCCGCATCTAATTCAATTTGTACAAAGTCATTGGCAATGCCATTGGAGCGACCCAGCTCCAGCTTTGGCAATCCCCGCTGCAGTGGACTAGGAGCAGCCACTAGGACCAAAACATTTCCTTGCTTTTCTACTTGGAGACGATAGCGTGTTCCTAGATCCTCTCCACCGATACGTACGGAATAGCCGTTACTATCAGAGCTACGACCACAGATACCCGTAAAATCGAACGTTAGCAGCAGCGGCTCAATTGTTGTTGGGGACCCTGCTTGTTCCTGCCAACAGCGCCTCACCGAACTCAGCTGCTCAATGATCAACAGTCTGTAAAACCGTCCGTTGCTAATGGGTTCTGCCACTGCCACGACCCGATCGTCGGTAATTGACTGCTGGCCAAACTGGGCGGCCGACGAACTAAACGGTAACGACATAACCGCACCACAGGCAGTGACAGCCACAGCCGATAGTGTAGTGAGTTGACGTAGGAGTGATTTCATATCCCTGGGGGTAGCGGGTAGGCAACAGCAAACTATCTAAAAAATCAGGTAAAAACAGACTAGGCGTCAATTGGATACCTGTCTATTGGTTCCTGTCTGTGGGCGTTTCTCAACTGCTACCTATCGGTATCTATGTAGTTTTCCGAGAAAGTTTGCCCATTCGGTTAGAAACTATATCAGTTCATCAGGTGTCCGTGACGACACTTAATGGTTATCGCCCCAAACCTCACGATTCACAGACCATGCAAAACAGATCGCTGTGGAACTCTCCCAGGTGTCACAGCCAACACCTGGCTCACAGGTTGACAAAAGAAACCCATAAGCTCACAGCTAACGTTCCTTAGGAAACAAAATTTATGGGGCGGACGTACAGACGTTGCAGGCAACGTCTCTCCAGCATTAATTTTTTGGATCAGCCCTTTTAGCCATTTTTATTTCTCAACTAACACCACAAGGATGGAGAACTGATGCCATAGCCCTGGACAAAATCGATGCCAAGGGTTTGTAACTTGCTCAATGTGGATTCATTTTCTACTGATTCAGCAATTGTTTGTAAACCCATCACATGACCAACTCGGTGAATAGATTCAACGATGGCTTGGGTGGCCGAATCGGACGTAAGGTCTCGGATAAAATCACCATCGATTTTTAGAAAATCAACGGGCAGTGCCTTGAGATAAGCAAATGAAGACATGCCGCTACCAAAATCGTCTAGGGCAAAGCAACATCCCAGCTGATTCAACTCTCGAATAAATGAATTTGCACTCGTAAAATCGGAAATTGCCGCTGTTTCAGTAATCTCAAAACAGATACATTGGGGAGGAACCTTAAAAATTTCAAACTGAGCTTTAACAAACTCAAAGAACTGTTCATCATTGAGACTCGTACCGGATAGATTGATGCTGTAGAGGATGTTGTCAGCTGTCTTTTGGAGCACCTGTTCTAGGTTCGCTAAACATGTCCGGACAATCCATCGGTCTAGGAGCGGCATCAGCCCATATCGTTCAGCCGCTGGAATAAATACCGATGGGCAGATGAGCTGCCCCGAATCATCCAGCATCCGAACAAGGACTTCATAGAAGTTAAGTGTGGTCTCAGGTTCCATGGTTTGTGCAATTGCCTGACGATAAAGGCAAAAGCTATTGTGCTCAAGCGCCTGACGGATCATGACGCTCCAGTGTCGTTCTTGCCGCTGCTGGCTGAGTTCGGCATCTTCTTTTTGATAAATTTGGATGCGATTGCGCCCGCGAGATTTGGCCGCATAGCAGGCTGCATCGGCGGCACTCATCACGGTAGTCGCGTCGGTACTATTGGCAGTTACGGAGACCAGGCCAATGGTAACACCGACGCGAAAAACCTGGTCTTGCCAGATAAACGGATAGTCTGCGATGGCTTGGCGAAGCCCCTCAGCAATATTGACAGCCCGATCGAGGGGACACTGATCTAACAAAATACCAAACTCATCACCGCCCAACCGCGCCAGGGTATCAGCGGCTCGAACATAGCGCTTGAGCAGTCGGGTTAGCTGTCTTAGCAGCTCGTCTCCCGCCAGGTGACCACAGGTGTCATTGACCACCTTAAATTGGTCAAGATCTAAATAGCAGAGAACATGGGACTGATTTTGTTGAACCGCTGTTGCTACCATGGTCTCTAACTTGGTTTCAAAATAGCGACGATTGTACAGTTCGGTTAAAGCATCGTGGGTGGCTTGCCAGCTCAGCTGCCGAGCCAGATTGCGAGACTGGGTGACATCATGAAACACCATGACAACACCAATTAGCTGCTGATTGCGATCTCGAATGGGGGCAGCGGAGTCTTCGATACTAAATTCTTCGCCATCTCGCCGGATCAATATGGTGTGATTGGCTAACCCCGTCACGTGTCCATCAGCCAAAACCTGGTCTACCGGATTTACAGCTGGCTTTCGGGTGGCTTCATTGATAATGTTGAATACCTTGGGCAGGGGACGTCCGCGGGCTGTTTGGGCAGTCCACCCTGTCATAGATTCGGCAACCGGATTTAGATAACACACCCTGCCTGCGGCATCGGTGGTAATCACCGCATCTCCAATCGAATCCAAGGTAACCTGAGCCATTTCCTTTTCGGCCTCTAGCGCTATTTCTAGCTGCTTACGCTCGGTGATGTCGGTAATGGTGCCGACATAGCCACTCGGTAGCTCACTGGTAGCGTCATATTCTATAACTACCTGACCAAAGACCCATGTCACTATCCCATCAGGGGTTTGGAAGCGGTACTCAGCGTGAAACGACTGTTTGTTTTGAACAGATTGATACCATGCTTGAACGATATGTTCACGGTCCTCCGGATGCAGTCCTGTGGTCCAGCCTATTCCTAGGGCTGCTTCAGCCGAAATCCCAGAGATCTTGCACCAGCGTTCGTTGACATATAAACAGTCTCCCTGTGGATCAGTGCGAAAGAGTCCCACTGGAGAAACAGCTGCCAGACTGGCATAGTGACGTTGGCTTTCTTGTACCTCATCCCTGAGACTCTGAATAGTGTGATACATTTCCGCCGGATCCAGGGCTGATAAGATACTGGTTTGAGTCACAATCCCGACCAGGATATTGTTCTCAGCCACAACCAGTCGGCGCACCCCCATCGCTTGCATCTGTTTATGGATATTCCAGAGAGTATCCTGGGGAACAACACATTCTAGGGGAGCGCTCATGACCGCTGCGGCGGATAGCTCCGATAGCTCCAGATTTTGAGCCTGTAGTTTGACAATGTCACGCTCAGTGATGATACCAATTGGTTTTTGAACATTGGCATCATCACTGGCCTCAGCTACCACCACACAGCTAACCCGATGGGTAGCCATCAGTCCCACCACACTCAGCAGATATGCGCCGGGGAGAGCCGTTACCACCTGGGTGGACATGACCTCGTGAATCCGCCGTAAACGCAAGAGATCGGTGGCCTGCAGCGATTGACGCAGACTGGCATGGGTGACTACCCCAAGGAGCTGGCCATAGTCATCTAAAACAGGCAAATGGCGAACGCGATGCCGCTTGAAGCGGGCTACTACCTCAAACGGTTGTTCTAACTCGGTAACAGCGATGGTGATAGGATTGCAAGTCATCACCTCAGTAACCGCAACAGAGTCTAGGGCGATACCCTGGGCAATAATTTTGACGACATCGCGCTCAGTAAAAATGCCCAGCAGCTGCTCCTGTGACATCACCAGACAGTAGCTAGTTGATTGAGGTGCCTTGACAACCTTATCCACGATTTGATTATTCTTTCCCTGCGACATCCAAATCAAGACCTGACTCAGGGCAACATCAGGCTCAACAACCAGGGGGGTTTGATCAAATTCAACTCGATTAGCAAAACCGCTACTTGATTGAATAAAGGACTTACTTTTTGAGGGATCCATGATTATTGGATAGCTTGAATAAGCATGCGAACAAAAATATTAAACGTCGATTTAAGGCTCATTTAGCTCGCAAATAGGCCCATACACCATACTTTATGGCCATCATAATCACATCCAAGACATCGTCTTGAGTGCTCCCTTTTAAAAGCCTATAGTTCCCACTATTGAGATGGTTTAACAATCGCCTTTAAACACTCAAAGTCTCTTCTAAGGGGACATCCGTTTGGGGTAGGGCAAAAACAGTTTTTGTTGTTGGGTACGCTGGCTCTTAGAACACTAAAAAGAGCATTATTCTAGCTCTCACTCATAAGCTGTAAAAGCGCATCGGTGGATAGCTTACCGCTAATATCGGAGCCCTCTAAGAGACTATCGGCTAGGTCACGTTTTTTGTTGTGTAGCTCAACGATTTTTTCCTCGATGGTGCCCTGGGCCACTAATCGATAAATTGTTACCGGACGGGTTTGGCCAATACGATGGGCTCGGTCTGAGGCCTGATCTTCCACCGCTGGATTCCACCAGGGATCCATATGAATAACATAGTCAGCGGCGGTGAGATTTAGACCGGTCCCCCCCGCTTTAAGGCTAATCAAGAACACGTCGCCCTCCCCTGCTTGAAACGCATCGACGCGCTGTTTTCTCTTTTTGGCCGGGGTGCTGCCGTCTAGATACTGGTAGGTAATTTTTTGTTCGTCCAGATACTGTCTCAAAATTTTCAGGTGATCGACAAACTGGCTAAAGACTAATGCTTTATGGCGGTTGCTGAGCAGCTCTTCGAGCACCTCTCCAAACAGCTGTAGCTTGGCGCTAGGGGGAGCCATTTCTGGCATAACCAGCTGAGGGTTACAGCACATGCGCCGCAGTCGGGTAATTTCGGCTAAAACCTGCAGATGTTTGGCCCCGGCTGTGGCATCGGTGGTGGTGAGTTTTGCGATCGCATCCCGACGCAGGGCCTCATACAGCGCCTTCTCTTCAGAGCTGAGGTCTACCTGGAGGGTGATTTCAGTTCGAGCGGGCAGCTCATCGAGCACCTGGGACTTGGTGCGTCGCAGCATAAAGGGCTGTATAAGTTTCTTAAGCTGTAGCCGCGCCTGCTTATCCTGGTAGCGCTCAATCGGGGTGGCAAACCGCTGATTAAACTTATCTAAGGAACCCAGCAAACCGGGGTTAATAAATCGGAACAGATTCCACAGCTCGCCCAGGTGGTTTTCAATCGGGGTGCCTGTTGTAAGTATCTTAAAGCCACCTTTTAGCTTCATGGCCGCCTGGGAGCGTTTGGTAGCGCTATTTTTAATCGCCTGGGCCTCGTCCAGCACGATGGTTTGCCACTCGACGGTAGCCAGCAGGTCTGCCATCTCCGGCTGCTGCAACAGGCCATAGCTGCAGACTAGCAGGTCAAACTTTCCCAGAGCAGCGATCGTAGCGTTGCGATCGCCACTGCCCAGCTGATGAATGCTGAGGGTAGGCGCAAACCGCTGGGCTTCACTAATCCAGTTAGCACCCACACTGGTGGGAGCCACCACCAGTGTGGGTCCTTCAGAAGCTCGCAGTAAAATTACCGCCAGGGCCTGGAGAGTTTTACCCAAACCCATGTCGTCGGCAAGACAGGCTCCGACACCCCAGTGAGCTAACTGTGCCAGCCAGCGAAATCCCTCCTGCTGATAGTCCCGCAGCTCAGCCTGGAGGGTAGAGGGTATTTCTGGATCAATGGTTTTGGATTCCTGTAGTCGTTTGACGTGGGCCTTCCATTTTTTGTCAGTCTTTAGCTGCCCCACGTCATCCAAGGTTTCTTCAAGGGCAAGGGCCGCCAACGGATGAAATCGCGATGCTTTGCCGTGGCGCTCTGAATAGGCTCGAAACTCATCTAGCCGTTTGCGAAAGGCCTGGGTCAGGGCCAAAAACTGACCGTCACCAATGGGCACAAACCGGCTTGAGGTCTGATCTAACAGTGACAACAGGGCCTGCATATCCATGACGCTGCCGTCATCTAACTCCAGCTCACCGCTGACCGAAAACCAATCCTGCTCCTGTTTGATTTGTAGACGCCAGCCATCGATACCGGCCCTGTTGCGAATTTTAAGTTTCTCTCCCTCAGGCCACTCTAGGATAATGTTATCTTCTACGGCTTCGAGCTGTAACAACAGCTCTAAACAAGTGTCCGGCTCATCTAAAATCCATTCTCCCTCGGTCTCTTCTCCTAGATCTAGGGCCGGGCAGGCCTGCTGCACATCCTGGACTAGCCGCTTTTCCATCTCCAAATCTCGAGTAGCCTGGGAGCGTTTACCATCGATCTCGGCAATCACTGTCTTGCGACCAGCCCCCGGCGGATAGTAAGCACCAGAATTAGGAAAGGGGCGGGTCAACATCGACAGCTTTAAACCATCGCCTGCCGGCATCAGGTGCACATGGGGTCTGGCATCGGCTGCAATGGACTCCACATCGTCCATTTCAACACCGATATCAGAATGAATAGTCACCAAGCTGGATACCGACTGAATGGCCGCGAGCACCTTTTCTTGACCGGCAGCAGGCACCGTCAGCTGATTACGTTTGCCTAAAATTTCGGCAATGCGTTGGTGCTCGGCATTGACCTCCAAGACCTTAACTCGGGTTGGGGTTTCTTTCACCAGGGTGATCCCATCCGAGGGGCTAATGGCAGGCTCCATGTGGAGCGAGAGCGCGCCATCGCCACTTTGTTCAACCACCAGCTCTGGGGTGGCGGATAAAATCTCAACACGGACGGTAGGTGAGTCTTCCCAAAACACCAGCGGATGGCCGACCAAGACTTTAATAGCATCGCGTTTTAGGGTGTATTGGGAACCAGAATAATAGTCGTATTTGATTTGGTTACAGACCTGGAGATCTTGAGCCGTGAGGTAGTCAAAATCCGGAGCGTTTTTTGCCAGGCGACTGAGGGCGACTGCTCGTCCCTTTGTCCAGACACCCTTGGTGCTAAGCTTTTGTTCCTTGGGCTGGAGCAGCCAGTGCTTGGTGTACAGGGTCAAAAACCAGGCTAGCCGTCGCTCACTTTTGGGACTGTTGGTGACAACTGGACCAGCAACGTTGGTCAGCGCCTTTAAACTTAGTTCCCAAGTACTTTGGGGCTGCAGCGTATCCACAATTGAGACGCTAGTTCGCTGCTCGGACCACTGGCCATAGTCGCTCTCAGGGACTAGACGACTCAAAATTTCGGCAGCTTCGGTGGCAAACCAGCTTAGCTGAGCCTCCTGGGCCTGCTCCGCAAATAGGGCCAGGGGACGGGGCACCGTTGCTTTGGCTTCATCTTCATCTAGCCAATAGAGACACAGCAGGCTGAAAAATATGCCAAAGCTATCGTCCTCGTCATCTCTATAGGACTCGATCAGTTCTAAAAGCGTAGAACGAGCAGACAGCTGTCCCTGCTGCAGTAGCGTCATCTGGTGCAACAATCCGTAGGCATGACTCAACCAATGGCTGGAGCCCTGCATTGATGGAGTACTTACCGTAATGGCTTGTTTAAGATGTTTTGGCTGCCCTGACTTGAGTAATACCAGCAGATAAAACAGACCGGCAATGCCGCCAATAACCGCTTTTTTACTTAACTGCTTGCGGGCCAGCTTAGTCGCACTGGCATAGAGGTCCAGTGAAAGTTCGATCGATCCCTGCAATAGTGCTAGCCAGCCACGCAAAGCTGTTGCATAGACTTGGGAGCGCTCATCAACAACCCGATCGAGAATGGCTTCTGCATCGGCCAGTCGATTACGCAACAGATATTGCTCTACGAGTAAAACGTTGAGGTCATCGGATTTTTTTGCATATCCCTCTAATAGTTCCAGAAGATCCTCGGCGGGCTCTAACAGGGCCGTTGACTCTATGAGGAGCATACGCAACACTGTGCCGTAGTGTTCAGCCGGTAAAGTGCCCAACCAGCCAGCGTCAAAGGGATTGTTGGCCACTTCTAGGAGAAACTCGTCTAGGGTGACGGGGGTCGCATAGTAGTTGTAGTTACCATAGTCGAGAAACAGCTGGGGTAAGGCTTCGTAGTCCTGCTGATATAGGGCCAGACGAGCTTCGCGAAATAGTTCATCCTTGGTGCGACAGATGTGGCGTACCCGATTGATGTGGTTGCGACGAGGCTGGAATACGCTTCTGACCCCCTGGGCCATGGGTTCAAAAATATCTAGCTCAACGGTATTCCGGGTGACTATTTCTACAATCAGCGGATGGCACTGGGGCAGATAGCCTGAACCGTAGATTAACAGCTGATCTTCAATCAGGCCGGCAATCTGGGGTTTGAGATTGCCAGGGGTGATTTTTTTGCCGGTCTTGGTTGTGATACCAATGTGGTTGAGGGCCGCCACCGCATTGGTAATACTGGTCGGACCATAAAATATCGAGAATAGCTGGACAATACTTTTTTGCAATGGGGACTGATGCTGATAGGCATCAAAAATCTGCGATCGCAGTTCCTCAAAGTCAATGTCATCATCTATCCAGCTATCCATCTGCCCTCACTCGTAAAGCACACCCAAGTATCGAGGCTTAGCTCATGGCTAGCGTCTCAATACTAAACTGTTAATTATATAGGTGATGGCTTGCTACCGACAGCCTCAAGAAAGACCGGCCCAAACGATATGGGGACAGCCCCATATCGAGCCCCTAAGCGGTCCACAGCCAAAGTACTCAAAGGGGTACTATCCAGAGCCGCCTGTTGTCAGCCATAGTGGCAAAAGCTTTCCTCAAAGGAGCAACAGTAAGCGCGGTCTTCTCCAGTGGAAATATGTCTCTAAGCGAGGAGTTTCTAGTTTCTAGCAGCTCCTCTTTCTATTTGTCTATTTTTTTATTTTCCCCGTTGGGTCTAACCCAATCCCCGATGTTCAGGCAGCCCCAGCATAATGTTTAGATTTTGGACGGCGGCACCGGAGGCTCCTTTGCCCAGGTTATCTAACCGGGCCGCCACTAGGGCTTCGCGGGTATCGTCATTAGCAAATACAAATAGCTGAACCTGATTGGTGCCATTGGCAGCTTTAACATCCAGAAAGGTGCGATCGCGAAGACAATCCATATCCCCCAACGCATGAACCTGTACAAAGGGTTCTTTGGCATAGTAATCCGCCAACGCTCCATACAGCTGATGGCCTGTAGGCGGATTGTCCAAGGTCCACAGCGGTAGCGGTATCTGAACTAGCATGCCTTGCTCGAAGGCACCTACTGCTGGCACAAACAAGGGGGCATGGGTCAGTCCCGAATATTGATGCATCTCTGGTACATGCTTATGGCCAAACGTGAGACCGTATGCACCATAGGGGTAGATCGATTCAGTGCCATCCCAGTAATCGGCATAGGTCTCAATCAGCCTGCGTCCTCCCCCGGAATAGCCCGAGACAGCACTGATAGTCACCGGGAAACTAGCTGGAATTAATCCGGCGGCTACCAGCGGTTTGATCGCAGCTAAGAAACCGGTTGGATAACAGCCCGGATTGCTAACCCGGTGGGCCTTGGCAATGGCTTCCCGCTGTTCCGGTGCCAGCTCAGGAAACCCATAGACCCAGCTGCCGTTGGTGCGATGGGCCGTGCTGGCATCCAAAATTTTGACCGTGGGACTAGACACTAGCTCCACCACCTCACGGGCCGCTGCGTCGGGCAAACAGAGGATTGCCACATCCACAGTGTCAATCAGCTTGGCTCGTTCTGTCACATCTTTGCGCTTGGCAGCGTCAATACTGACAACAGTGACATCCTCCCTTTGGGATAGGCGAGAATAGATCTGCAGTCCGGTTGTCCCCGCTTCACCATCAATAAACACCCTGGGCTGAACCATACTGCCAAACTCCCCAATACTCCTTCACTCAGCAGCAGGCCATCCCTAACCCGCTACCTCAGCACTCCAATCGGGAATTCTAATGGGTGATACGCTACACCATCAACGGTTTAATGGTCTATCCCAGCGCCCTACCCCAGACTCCTCCTCGACTACTCAATCGCTACAGTATCAAAAAAACCCTAGGAGCACGACTGGGACGGCGAACATTGCTTGGCTACGACCATAGCCGTAACAGTCAGGTCATCATCAAATATCTGTGCTACGAAGATCCTCTCCAGCCATCGGATATCAGACGTTTTCGCAAAGAGACAGAGGTGTTGCAAACCCTGGCCCATCCTGCTATTCCCGCCTACTGTGACAGCTTCGATATCAACGATCATGGCTACCACGGTCTGATGCTGGTGCAAGACTATATTGAAGGACAATCCCTCTATGCCCTAATAAATGCACGACACTTTTTTTCCGAGTCAGATCTGCGTGCCCTAGCAGGCCAGGTGTTAGCAATCCTTGACTATCTTCATAGTCAAGAACCCGCGATCATTCACCGCGACATTAAACCCAGCAGCCTGGTGCTGAGCAAGCCTCTCAACACCAAATTAGGGGCCAAACTAGGGCAGGTTTACCTGGTTGACTTTGGGCTAGTACAGACAGCCCATGACCCTGGGGCTGGGGCCAACGAAACAATCTTGATATCAGGTACCCCCGGCTATCGTCCCCCCGAACAGCTAGGGGATCGGGCAGTACCGGCGACAGATCTGTATAGCCTTGGGGCGACTCTGGTGCATCTGGCCACCGGACAGCATCCTACTACCCTGCCTCAACGGGGATTACGCATGCTTTTCAGCCAAGAGCTGGGGCACATAAACCGACCACTCAAGGCATGGCTACGGTGGCTGACCCAGCCGAAACAACACAAACGGCCAACCTCAGCTCGTACGGCACTGCGTGGGTTAGAGCGGGTTGAGGAAATTTTTGCTCCGGCTTACCGGTTATCAGCCAGTCTTGGCCAGCGCTGTCAGCGCACCCTGCTAGAAACTCTGGCCCCAGCTAATACACAGCTCAAGCTGATGGAATATAGCCAAACATTAGAAGTACTGCTGCCAACCGTAGGCTGGAAAACGAGCCAGTTTTGCCGGGCTCTGCTGCAAACAGCCGTCGGGGGATTGGGCCTAGGACTAATAATTTACGGCACCCTATCCCTGGGACCGCAACTGGCCATAGGGCAACAACTTTTCGCCACTGGGATCGGTCTAGGATGGACCTATCTCAGCCTTTGTTATGGGTACCAAGGCTTAAAGCGGCTGCTGATTACCCTTTTTCGGCAGGTGAGTATTCAGCTTTTGCCGGATATTATCCTGCTAGGGTATCGATTTCCCTGTCGTCCGGTCAATTATCAAATCAATACCTACAAGCAGGATATCGATGATATTGACCTGCAGCCGGGTAGCTCTGTCATTACGTTTCGTCTGCGTTGCAACCGCACTGTCATCAGCAAGCTGGAGTATAGGCTGTCCGGTCAGGCCCAGGGGCTAAACCAGTTAGAAGTTAGCTGGATTAACGATATTTTGCAGCTTTGGCTAAAGCAGAGGGCACCGCAGGGGCTGCAGGGCAGCTGACGCTGTTCACGTAGACTGGTTTAATCACCGTGTTTGCCGCCCCCGTTTGCCATGCCTCAGTTTGCCACCGCTCAGGATCAGCGCTATGCCCAGGCGCTGATGCAGCCTGCTCTAATTCGCATTATCGACAACATTCGTAAGCAGCTAGAGGTTTCTGACTGGAGGGGCTCCTACCGTGATGAGCTGCGCTGGCCCACCGATACAACCACCGATCAAAAGCAGCAGTATTTGGCTCTCCAGAAAATGCTCGAAACCGCGACCCCCAATGAGCATGATCAAATACAAGCCACCCTTGCTGACCTGCCGGAACCGCAGCACATTTATACCCTGTGTTTAAGCAAACAGGAACAGCAGCAGGAAATTAATATTTGGCAGCTGTGTTATCGCTTATGTCGCAATGAAGCGGCGACAGACACACCCATTACCATTGACCCTAGTTTGCTGGATTCAGAAATGGGCGATGTGGACTGGATCGCCCTCGATCAAAAGGCAAAACAGCTGGTGGAGAAGGCGTTTCAATCATTGGGCTAGGGCCGCCTACGGCGTTTCTGGCAGCTGCGTGCCGCAGCGGCGACAGTAGATAGCATCGCTTTCGTGATTGGATAGTCCACAGCTTTTGCAACGGAGGGCATTAACTGTCTGGATGCGATTAACGTTTTGAATCAGGCTGCCAACCTGGCTGGGAATTAGAATAATACCTGTCAAAATCATCATTATCGTCAGGGTGCGCCCAACCTCAGAAACAGGGGTAACATCGCCGTAGCCAACGGTGGTCATGGTGACAACGGCAAAGTACATCGCATCTAAGAATGTGCCAAATACTTCGGGAGCCCGGGGATGTTCTACCTGGTAGATGGCTCCTGAATAGATAAACACAATGGAAAACAAGGTAAAAACGATCCGGGCGATGATCAGCCCCTCACGACCTAGCCAGTGCTCCTCCTCTAAGAATCGGGCTAGCTTGAGAATGCGCAGCCAGCGAATTAGTCGCAGCGATCGCATATCAAATACCCCCGTCAGCAAGGGCAAAATACTCACCAAATCAACAATGGCATAGGGGCTGATAGCGTAGCGAAAGGGACGCTCAGCCGCCCAAAGCCGGATAGCATACTCCAGAACAAAAACGGCTAAGATCAGCCAGTCAACGTTCCGGAGCCCCGCAGCCAGTGGCCCAGGTAGGGGATAGGTCTCAGCCACAAATATTCCGGCTGAAAGTAGGATCAGGGTTGCGATCGCAATATTCACCCCCAGCCCCAGCCCGGTCTCCGCCTCCTCCAACTCAGCCCGTATCCGCTGCCGTAGCGTATTTTTTGATTGCTCAGCCACCATGGTGTAATAGATTCCGTCTTGATGAGTTTTGCATGCCAGAGTTGACGCTAGCTGGCCAGGTCATCCAAACTCAGAACTGCACTCTCAACTTTTCTCCCATGGCCGACAAGCTATTCGCGGTGAGCGATCGCGTCACCATTACCACCCAGCCACCCTATCTCAAAACCGCTGACCCTATGCCCATGCTACGCCCCCCCGACCTGGTCACCCTGGGCGAAGAAGGCACTATCCTTGAACAAAAGTCTGGAGGCTACTGGGCCGTCAGGTTTGAACGCGGAACCTTTCTGATTGATGGCCGCTACCTAGAACGAGTCAAGGCGTGACTTTAGCAGACTCCAGCCAAAGTAGACAAAATTGGAGCATTCATCCAAAGCAGGAACCTATCTGTTATATTAAGTAACTGTGTTTGGAAGATTTCTTCAACACGGGTTGCTAGCTCAGCGGTAGAGCACTCGGCTTTTAACCGATTGGTCCTGGGTTCGAATCCCAGGCGACCCATAGCAGGCAAAAGAATAATTTCTGGCGAGAGTGTATCTTGCCAGGTTTTCTAGAGGGGCGGTTTAACAGCGTCATCTACCGACCATAGCTATCCGGTAATTACTGTTATCCTTAACAAAACCCTCAGGTTTCAGAAACAACTCGTCATAAATACAGGGTTGTGACCTAATATTGATGAGTAGGGATACCTATTCAACCCTTTGATTAAAAGCTGCCAAACGGCGAAAAGTACTAGGAGGATTATATGGCGCTTGTACCTATGCGGCTGCTGCTGGATCATGCCGCTGAAAACGGCTACGGCATTCCCGCTTACAACGTAAACAACATGGAGCAGATCCTGGCAATTATGCAGGCTGCTGATGAGACCAATAGCCCTGTAATTTTGCAGGCTTCCCGCGGTGCCCGTAAGTACGCTGGTGAAAATTTCTTGCGCCACCTGGTTCTGGCGGCTATCGAGACCTACCCTCACATTCCTGTGGTAATGCACCAGGACCACGGAAATAGCCCTGCCACATGCTACTCCGCAATCCGCAACGGCTTTACTAGCGTAATGATGGACGGCTCCCTTGAAGCCGATGCCAAAACACCCGCTAGCTTTGATTACAACGTCAACGTCACCGCTGAAGTGGTGAAGGTGGCTCACTCCATCGGAGCCAGTGTTGAAGGCGAGCTAGGCTGTCTTGGCTCCCTAGAGACCGGTGCCGGTGAAGCAGAAGATGGCCATGGCTTCGAAGGAACCCTGAGCAAGGATCAGCTCTTGACTGACCCCGATGAGGCTGTACAGTTCGTTGAGCAAACTCAGGTTGACGCTCTTGCTGTAGCTATCGGTACTAGCCACGGTGCCTATAAGTTCACCCGCAAGCCCACCGGTGAAATTCTAGCCATTAGCCGCATTGCTGAAATCCACAAGCGTCTGCCCAATACTCACCTGGTAATGCACGGATCGTCTTCCGTTCCCCAGGAGTGGTTGGATATGATCAACGCCAACGGCGGTAGCATCCCTGAAACCTACGGTGTACCCGTTGAAGAAATCCAGAAGGGTATCAAGAGCGGTGTTCGCAAAGTGAACATCGATACCGACAACCGTCTGGCCATCACAGCGGCTATCCGCGAAGCGGCCATGAAGGATCCGTCTAACTTTGATCCTCGCCACTTCCTCAAGCCCTCAATTACGTACATGAAGAAAGTTTGCTCCGATCGCTACGAAGCGTTTGGGACTGCTGGCAACGCAACCAAAATTAAGCAGGTTGGCGTTGATGTCTTCGCGGCCAAGTACGAAGCTGGTGAGCTTGACGCCAAAGTTGCAGTTACTGCTTAGGTTGCAGTGACGCTTCGAGCTGACGTCGTAAATACATAAGCAAAAAGGGGATGGCTGTAGCCATCCCCTTTTTTTAAGTGCTAGTGACCGACTCCCAACCAAATTTACGCTTTCTTAGCTACCCAATACTTACTCATAAAGTGGTTCGATACGGCTACATCGCTAAAGCCTGCTGACTCCAGACGAGCCGTCATATCATCCGTGCTGTAATGACGATAGTAGGGCTCGTGGAAAACACTGGGGAAGTTTTCCATCATGGGGGCAAACTCAGGATTGTCCATCTTTTGAATCGAGTCGCAGATGATAAAAATACCGCCAGGCTTTGTAACGCGGTAGGCTTCGTTGATCACCGTTTGGCGCACCTCTGCGGGCAGCTCATGGAATAGAAAAACGCTGACCGTCGCCTCAAAGTAGTTATCGAGATAGGGTAGGGCCTCGCCATTGGCCTGGATCAGCTGGGGTAGGGTACCTAGTTCTCGACTGAGTAGCTCATTGGCCTTGCATAGATAGGTGGGGGATAAATCTACCCCGTGTAGTGACACCTGGGGTAAGGTGTCACGGATCATTTTGAGGGTACGTCCGGTGCCACAGGCAATGTCGAGAAGTTTGGGAGTGCCCGCTAAGCCATCGATATAACGTTTGAGAGGCGCTAAAATTCGACGACGCATGGGATCAGCCGAGCCATTAAATAGGATCTCCACCTGCAGATCGTAGAGATTGGCCGACATGTCGCTTAGATAGCCGTCGGTTTGGTGGTGAAAGTTTTGTACGTAGTAGCTGGGGTAGCCGTTGAGCTTAACATTGGCCCCAAAGTCTTGAAATTGCTTATTTTTTGAGCGCTCCCACACGTTGGGTGTATCAAACACCACCATTGGGTAGTACTTAAAAAAGTCATCCCAGGGATTATCAAACAGCAAACTCTTGGGATATATCCCGGCTTCGGCATCTTGCCAGTCGACATCGGTCAGCTCATCTAGTCGCTGCTTTAACAGAGCCAAGGTGGATGGGGGAATCTCTGATGTGCTATCCGGATCAACCGGAGAAACGACTTCCCGTATTCGGCTGGCCAAGGCTTTATGGGTAAATCCAAAGGCTTGTTTACCTTGCTGAAAGGTTTGATAGGCAAGTTTTGTAAGTGTATCTGGCATGGCTCTAATCGGACAACAGGATTGCAATACGGCTGGTATTTTTTTGGTCGCTCCGGTGAGCGGGGACGGCGTCACCCAATTGAGAACTGGCCAAAAAAACGGTTATGTATTGACTATTGTAAAAGTTTATTAAGGAGAGGGGGAGGG
Organism: Cyanobacteria bacterium P01_A01_bin.15; assembly: GCA_039814735.1. GTDB lineage: Bacteria > Cyanobacteriota > Cyanobacteriia > Phormidesmidales > Phormidesmidaceae > Leptothoe. The sequence goes on along the minus strand of JBCCAQ010000027.1, from coordinate 11,645 downwards.
CAATGGGAAATTGCAGCGCCATTATTCTGGGGAAGCTGCGCTAGTATAAGTAGGCTATAGAACCCACCTACATAGGATTAACTTGATGAAGCGTCTGTCCCTCGATACCACCCAGCTGATGCGCCGCACAGAGGATTTGATTAGCGCGGCATCAAATCGCTATCGGATTACGGTTCAGGTGGCCAATCGAGCACAGCGCCGTCGTTTTGAAGAGTTTGATAGCCTTGATGAGTCCCGCATGAAGCCTGTCCTTCGTGCCATAGTGGAAATGTCGGATGAGCTTACTCAGCCGGAAATTATTGGCGAATAAGGGCTCCTTGGCACTGGGAAATGGCCGCTGGGGCCATTTCCCAGCCGATATATGGAAAAGCTAGGTATTTTTTAGTTATTACTAATTGCATTAGTGCTCAGCAGTATGGGTAAGCAGCTTAAGTTTTTGTTTTTGGTCACCCTGACCACCCTGGTGATTGTGACGGGTAGTATTCTCCAGGTGGGTGAGCCACTGATGGCAGCCCAGACAGCCCACGCAAACAGGATCGCAAATCAGCTCTACGCTCAGTATCCCGACATTCCTAGGGCCAAGCAGGCAGACACCACCCTACTGAGTCGGTTTGTTGACTATCACCTCGATGCCAAGGCCCGACCGGCCCAGTATCACCTCGACTGGGAACTGTCCATGGCCGACTATTTGAATGCTTCCTATGGCGATCGCAACGGCCCGTCCACGGTAGCCGACGCCGACAAGCAGACCATGCAGACCCTGAGCCGTCAGCAGCGCCATGAGCTGGTACGCACATTAGAGCAGCTTTTTAATCAATGACGGCGCTGCTCAAGGAGGGCAGCGGCTGGCGACTAGGCTGGGATGAAAATCGCCAGCCCTTTAAGGCACTGGTTGGGGGTGAGCACTGGGCTTTAGAGCTTACCCAGGATGAATTTGAGGCTTTACACCGACTCGCCCAGCAGCTAGCGACAACCATGGCGGCGATGGCCGCTGAGCTGATGCCGGATGAGCGGATTACCTGTGAGCAAGAAACGTCACAGCTTTGGGTAGAGGCCGATGGGTTTCACCATAGCTACAGTCTGCGATTTATTTTACTTAATGGTCGTGGTGGCGAAGGCGCGTGGCCAGCCGCCATCGTCCCCCAGGTGTTGGACGGGTTAGAGGGTATAGCTGTATTTTGATATGGGTCATCTATCTGAGCAACTATCCCTAAGCTCATCGGTGCAAACCTGTGGCACAGGGGTCGTTGTGATGGCAGCTGGCTGGATAGATTATCTAGCGCTCAGGGTATATAAACTATATGAAAAGACTAAAGGTCGTTAGCGATACGCTGTTTAAGCAAAGTCCCAGTCTGTCGAGCGAACTGACTAAACAGCAGAAGGAATTTGTTAAAAACGGGACGGAGTTCGGGCTGAAAACCTCTGAGGTTGCTCGCGGTAGCCATCTTAAGGTGACTCTAGCCCAGCCCCTGGGGGCCGCTAAACGCGATGTCTGGTACATCTACAAGCCAGATGTCAGGGTCTATGATACTAAGATCAAACTGACGGTATTGAGTAGCACCCTGTTTAAGCAGCGCCCCGTCCTGTCTAGCCAGCTGGGTGAGCGGGAAAAGGTGTTTGTTGCCAATGGGACAGAGTATTACCTGCAGTCATATTTGCCAGCGGAAGGGCAGCATGTGAGGGTTGCGATCGCAAACGACTTTCTCGGTCCCGAAAACCGCACCGTTTGGTATGCCTATAAGCCAGATATCCGCATCTTGGGTGACACTATCACCCTCACGGTCAGCAGCGACACCCTCTTCAAAACATCACCCCAGCTATCGTCCCAGCTCAGCAACAGCGACAAGGTCTTTGTCAGAAACTCCACCGAGCTAGAGCTGGTTAGCCACGAGCTAGCCCGCTCCAACCACGTTAAATTAGAGCTGGCCGAGCCAAGTTTTAGCAACCGCCCCGAGCGGATCTGGTACGCCTATAAACCAGATATTGAAATCGAAGGTAACGAGGCCAATAACCAGCCCAAAAATGAAACCCCACGCCCCACACCTAGCGGACCCTACATCAAGCTGCCAGGTTTTCGAGGCAACTTTTACCTATCAAATCCGATTATTCCCGGTGGTAACTTTACCTGGGGAGAGGCGACCCACGGCGGCAGCCGCATTCCAGTCAGTCGCGATGTGGTCTATGGCATCATCCGCATTGCCCGCGTCATGGAGGACGTCCGCGACCGCCTGGGGGATCGACCCATCACCATTAACTCCTGGTACCGCGACCCCGTAACCAATCGACGCGTCGGTGGCGCTAGCCGATCGCGACACCTAAATGGTGACGCCGTTGACTTTGTTGCCCCTGGCCTGCATCCCTACAATGTCTACGACCGGCTAAACCGCTGGTGGGGGTCAAAAGGAGGACTCGCCAGCGCTACCGTCTTTACCCACATTGATGCTCGCGGCTACTATGCCCGCTGGTCCTATGGATTCTAGATAAAAAATTGGCAGATAAATGGCCCTCTGAAGGATAGCTTTGAGGGATAGCCCCGAGGCCCACCAGGTGACGGCTCGATAAAAAACTGTCTCAGGTTTCCCAGGGAATTATTTTTTGCTTTTAGCGAGAAACCGATCAAGCTGGTTGGCAAAGGCTTCGCGATCGCGACGATTCAGCGCTGGCGGGCCCCCTGTCTCCACACCGCTATTGCGCAGCGTTTCCATAAAGTTACGCATCGACAGCCGCTCTCGAATATTGCCGTCATCGTAAAACTCTCCCCTGGGATTAAGGGCATATCCGCCCCGCTCGATCACATTGGCCGCCAGGGGGATATCCGCTGTAATCACCAGATCGTCAGGTGCCATGTGCTGCACAATATAGCTATCGGCCACGTCCAAACCCGAGCGCACCTGCACCGACTCAATCCAAGCAGACGCCGGAATTTGGAGAGGCGCATTTGCCACCAAAGTTAGCTGAATCTGTAACCGCTTAGCCGCCCGATACAAAATCTCTTTGATGACATTGGGGCAAGCGTCTGCATCCACCCAAATTTTCATAGAACCCGCTGCAGCCAGCTGCAACCGTAGTTTGGCATCTTTCTCAATCCAGCAAAAACAATATGGACCGAGGCTTTTTACCTTTGTGTCTAGCTTTCACTCAAATAGAATAAGCAAACGCCCCAAAGAGTCAGAACGTTTTCTGTACACAAGAAATATATAGCTATCCTGGCAAATTGCGCGGAGGCGTGGCGTCACCTTTGTAGAACTTTTGCTCAAATTTACCTAGCCACAGCCAGAGAGCGCCCGACAGCAGTGGGATACCCCCTAGCAACGCCCCCACTGGCCAGCTAACTGACTCAGAAAGCGCTATCACCAACGGCACCGATGACCAAATGCCCGCACTCACAATCAGCGCCCCTGTCCGAATCTGTTTGATCCGCTGGAGGGCTGGGCCACAGCTACCGCAGTGCTCAGTGTGAGAATGATAGCGATCCATCAGCGATGCCGTTGAACGCTCGGGTGGTAGGAGCTTTCCAGGGAAGGGGTCAGCCGCAAACTCATCCACCCATTTACGAAAGGCAATCACATAGCGATCCGCCTGGGTCGGTAGATAGCAGCTCTGGGCATAGGGGCGATGGGCTTCTCGCTCCAGCCGCCGCTCCTGAATGTGCAAAAAGATTTGATCATCTTCTAACACACGATTGTTGCTAACGTGGCTGTACCAGCGCGGCGTCAGCTTGATAAAAAGACCCGGCAACTTTGACGAAAACTTAAACGGAAACCGGGCAAACAACCGACATTCCCCCTTTCGAATCGGGGTGGCATAAACAACCGTCAGCGTTCTGCCAAATTGTTTGGAAGTAAGGTCATGGTACATCAGCGACGGCGCTACAAAAGCGGTATGCTGTGTTCCCAGCTGTCCCCTACGTGGACCTTCTGGCCAAATCCCTTGAAATCCTGATTTACCAGATGTGACCACGTCCATCTGCATAGGTGCGGCATTTTCTCGCTTGCCTACGGTTTTGTGGTGGGTGTAGGGAATGTGGCTAGCGTCCAAGACATTTTCCAACAGTGTAAGCGCGTCGTAGGGCAAATCGCGAAAGGTGTTGAGCATAACCCAGCCCTCTGGCTCTGCCTCCACAGGTTCAATGATGGGCACATTCACCCGGGCCGCATTCTCCGCCTTACCCGGATAGACAAACAGCATGCCCTGACGAACGTCTGTGGGCATGCCCTTGACGCATGCCCGGTTCGATAGATGCGCTTCTCCCTCGGACGACTGCTGGGGAATATGCTGACAGACACCATCCCCTGAAAACGCCCAGCCATGGTAGGGACATTCCAGCTGCCCAGATTCATTAATGCGTCCCTCCGACAGCGGTGCCAGACGGTGGGGACATTGGTCGGCTAGCACCCGCCAAGTCTGTGAGGATGGCTCCCACCAGATCACCACATCCTGCTCCAGTAGCGTAAATCGGGTTGGCTTAGCTTTGTCTAGGTCCACCACATAGTGGATGGGATACCAGGCTTCGGCCCAGTCAAAACGATCCGGATCGGGCCCACCAGCGGCAAGCGGCGTCAGGCGTTGGGTGGCAGTTGGATTGTGGGTGGCTGTCATATACGTTGAATAGCCGGAGGCACATCACTTTTTCTTTTATTGTGTTACAAAACTTCAATAATTGCACAGGGGCATTCTGATGGTGAGAATGCTGACAAATGCGAGAAAATTCTGTGTGCGTGTTTAAATCAGACTCGGAGAAGACACCATCTGACATTGGTATTTTAAATGTCTCCAATCAGCTTTACCCTCCAAGGACGGACTACGATCTTGTACTAGAAACCGTGCTGATTCCCTCGCTGTAGTCAGCCTGGGCTAAGAATCGTGAGCGCTCATCTCGCTCGTTAACAACCCGTACTTGAACAAAATACCGATCCTCCACAAGTCTTGTGTTGAAAACAGGGTAGGGGGACTCATCAAGCAGCTGCGCCTTTAGCAACTGCCAGGTTTTTTGTGACACCAGCTTAGGCAACAACAACAGAATATACTGGTCGTTTTCTTGAATAATTTTCCGCAACATCTGGATTGCGATCGCCCTTAATCCAGCATCTACTTCAAGGTCTAAAACCCGACCTAGGCCAATAATCAAGGAATATAGAGTCATATTCTCCAAGCTCTGTCTTGCCAAAGCTTTTAGGTCACTTGGTGAAGACCCATGCCATAGAATTTTGAGCAACGGCAAAACAGCGGCGCTGCCAAATGTAGGAAGCTTTTGAGAGAGTTGTTCTCGCGTATGTTGCGATTGAGTTGTCACAAATAAATGAACAGCAAACCCAAGAAACTGATCAAAATTTGAAGATTCAATCGTCTCAACAGAATCTTCAGCTTTGGCTAGATTACAGATCGTCAATAGATCATGACTCTGAATAGAATGCTGGCTGTGCAATGCAATCAGGCGCGTATCAGAAAGATGAGGCATGACAAAATCTAGCTTTGCACTAGTGAGGGTGATGGCAAGCGTAGGCAGAGAGTCAGGAATTCCGCTAAAGCCAGAAATGAATGCCTGAAAACTATACCTGTTGAACTATTCGAGATAGAGCTGAGATTCAAGAACTGAGGTGTTTTGTTATGCAGTCGTGGCTGAACTCTAGGAATAGAGGCTCGATGGAGACTCGACTGATAGCACTGAGCGGTTCGGTATTAAACTATACGCTTCTGTATTCATCTAATTTTTACAGCTTGTCAAAAAGTATTGCAAGTTACAGATGAAAAAAAATTACTCCACGGATGAATTTTCCCTGACATTCTTAGAGAACTGCCACCAAGATTTCCCATGGTGTTCTACGGATAAGGGCCGTCATCTTGACCCCAGATGCTTTACTATTCCTAGGTTTCAAGCGATGTCTTCTAAATTGAACGGGCTAGATTTAGGCATGATTTTGACAATACTGAGGCGGCTACGGTCTTTCACCATAAATTGTGATTTCATTACAAATCAATTGAATAAATTCACTGCCATTGACGACACCCATAGGTAAAACTCGCCATCACCCATTGGGAATCAACTCAAACTTCTGCCGGAGGTGCATAACTACGGAGCAGCGCCATGGAGCGTTCTAGGGCAACTATACGCTCAGAGACTTGATGGTTAAGGGGCAGGTTTTTTAGAACGTCTAGCCGCTGAAGTCTGTGTTTAACCTGGCCGCTGGCACCTACTAAAAACACCCCACGGCGTTTTGCGAGGGCGTCTTTGATCATGGTTTCGATAGCCAGTAGAGCCGTTACCCCTAATCTAGGGACAGTGGTCAAATCTAGGATGAGGATCTCATAGTTTTCCACAATGGCTAGCCGTCGAGAGATTGATTTTGCGGCCCCAAAACTCATAGGGCCACTCAGATGGAACATCAAAATGCGGCCTTTGGCAGCTTTTAACAGCGCCCGCTCCTCAGGGGCAAGCCAGGTTTCATTGTCGCCATGGGTTACAGCCCGCATATCCTGTACCTGGATGGCAGTGAGGGTCTGAATGGTGAGCAGGTTGGCTACAAATACCCCTACCGCCACGGCGGTGATCAAGTCCACAAACACCGTCAGACCCAGCACCAGATACATCAGACCGGCCCCTTTTGTGGACAGATGATGGGCTCGCTTCAAGAAGCCCCAGTCAATAATGTCGATCCCCACTTTGATCAAAATGCCAGCTAGAACCGCATGGGGAATGGGTTCGGTCAAAGCTCCGGCCCTGAGCACAATCACTGCCAGTACGATGGCATGGATCATGCCGGAAAGATTGGTTTTGCCCCCGGACTGAACGTTGATTACAGTCCGCATCGTAGCCCCGGCCCCCGGTAGCCCGCCAAATAACCCAGCGATAAAATTACCGATCCCCTGACCGATTAGCTCACGGTCAGAATTGTGATGGGTCTGGGTAATGCTGTCTGCCACCAGGGATGTTAGAAGGGAATCTAAAGCCCCTAGCACCCCTAGCATAATGCTGTAACCCAACATGTCCTTGAGATTGCCCAGGGTAATCTGGGGCAGCTGCAGACTAGGTAACCCAGACGGGATATCCCCAATCCTTGGAATACCGCTGTCGGGGAAATACTGCATTGAGATATAGGTACAGACCACCAGCGCAATCAGGGGAGCGGGTAAAATCCGATTGAGTCGTGGTGGAGCGGCAAATACTATTAGTAGAGTAAGTAGGCCAATGCCGGTCGCAATGGGATCAATATTGCTAAAAACAGCCGGATATTGGCGTACCACATCCACAACACCACCGCTGGTTTCATGGCCCAGCAGCGGACCGATCTCCAGCAAAATAATAATCACCCCAATACCTGACATAAAGCCAGAAATAACGGTGTAAGGCATCAGGGTAATGTATTTGCCCAGCCGCAACACCCCCATCAGGATTTGAAACACGCCCCCCAGCATCACAACGGTAAAGGCCATGGCTAAACCCGTTTCTGGATTTTTGGCGGTCAGAGCTGCAAAGGTGGAGGCCATCACCACCGTCATCGGTCCCGTAGGTCCTGATACCTGGGCAGGGGTACCACCAAACAAGGCAGCAAAAAAGCCGACAAACATGGCGCCATAGAGACCGGCAATTGGTCCGACACCGGAAGCCACACCGAATGCTAGGGCTAGGGGTAGGGCGACAACGGCTGCTGTAATCCCACCAAAGATGTCTCCCCGCAGATTGTTGAATTTAAGTCCGGATAATAGACCAGATGGAGAGATGGTCATGGTCGATGTTTAACCCCAAAAGCAATGAATGAGTTGAAAGTAAATAGGAATACCGATGATGATAAGTGGAAACCTGAGAGCCAGGGCCATAGAGACTAGGATTGGCCTCGGAAAGGTCAGCACGGCGGGCGCGGCAACATAGGAAACGCTGGCACACAGCAGGGTGTCCCCCGATCCCATCGGCAACAATGCTGCGATGTCAACACCGATCAGTACATTAAAGATCGGCATAAATACTGGAAAACCGAGCAAGGGGGCGCATCCCTTGAGACCGAGCTATTGAGCCAGAATTCCCGCAGCACATCGCCTTGATCAAACTCTTCTCACTAGTCGCTGCCGTCACTACGGTCAGCAAAGATTCTCACCAATAAAAGACCCACGATGATAGCAAGTGACTCCATGGGTGCCAAGGCCACTACCATGGGACCACCGAAGTGCACATTTAAGCAGATAAGAAAGGAACGAGCTGTTACATGGGAGGCAGTAGAACATTGGCAAGAATTAAGCTAGCGTCCATAGCTGTCGTAGATCAAATGCTGTGTGCCGATAGCAAGTGTGTGCCAGATATGTTCAAACCTATCATCGAATGTGAAACAAGTATTGGATTGCGATCTTAGACAATATTTTGTCAACATTTATTGAGTTATGCATAGCTAGTAGCGTCTGTGTAACATAGGTTCTTCGGTTAGCCTCATTCGGGCTGGCTGTCCCACAGTTCGGTTGTTTGACGCAGACTCAAAAAATCTCCGTTGCCTAAAATAAGGTGGTCTAGGAGAGGGATCCCCAAAAGGGTGGCTCCCTGCAGCAACTGTCGGGTCAGATCCAGATCCGACTCACTTGGAGCTAGTACACCGGACGGGTGATTGTGGGCCACAATCGCTCGGGTAGCTCCTTGTTTAATTACTTCACGAAAAATCTCTCTTGGGTGGGCAAGAGTTTCCGTGGCTGTTCCTAGGGAAATGACTTTTGTACCCAGTAGCCGATGTTTAATATCGAGCAGCGCGATCGCAAATCTCTCCTGGGACTGCCACATCAAATCTTGGCTGAGGGCGGCGGCGGCAACGGCGGGATCATCCACCACAGTAAGGTCGGCGGGACGATGCTGCAGAACCCGCTTACCCAGCTCCAGGGCCGCTATGATTGTGGTCGCCTTCGCCTGTTTAATACCAGGAATCTTCATCAATTCCTGGGGGGTGACCGTCCGCAATGCCTCTAGGGATGACGCACCGTCCTGGCTGAGCTGATTGAGAATAGACTGACCCAGGTTAACGGCCGATAGCTTATTGCCCCGGCTCACCCCTGTCCCCAACAAAATTGCAATCAGCTCAGCCGGGGTGAGGCTTTTTGCACCGTAGGCCATCAGTCGCTCGCGGGGACGCTGCTCCGTCGGCATATCCTTAACTCGCAGATTATAGCTAGCGTGATTACCCTCGTGGACTTGGGGCAGATTGCAGGCCAACGCCATAAACTTAGTACTCACTCAGTGGCATAATAATCAACGCGCCGCTGTTGGGTGCGGTGGCATCGTTATGCCTAGTGAGCCCATTCGCAAACCGATTAGCGACCCATCAACGCAAACTATTGCGAATCCGATCACTATGCTTAACCTCACACCTACCCCCGCCAACATCAAACAGGTTCGCCAACAGCTGGCACAGTTTAGTACCCTCGTTGTGCCGCCTAAGATGTCTAAAGCTCAAAAACAAAGCCTGGGGGATGCGCTGCTGTGGTTTAGCGATCTCGCTGACTATGAAACCCTAGGGATTTGCACAGATACCCTAGCCGCTGGCAAAGCGGCCACAGAGGCCTATGTGGGACGTCTTTGCCGCACTATTAACCTCGACCTACCTGAGCGAGACGGCGCAGTTTATCTAAAGTTCAATACCCTCAAGGGTGCCTGGTACTTAGATGACTATGTCGGCCCTAACCGGGGCGTTTTAGTTTCATTCCACGCCAGTGATCCCAAATATGACCTGGTAAATGGCACCTACGGACCATTTCCGTTGGATCTGTTTGATTAGCCACTCAGGCGCAATGGCTGGTCAAGGTCAGGTGGTGACCAGCCCATGCTCAAGGGCAAACCTGACAAGTTCCGTACGACTGTTGGTGCCGGTCTTTCCAAATAGCCGACTGACGTACTTCTCCACATTGCGTACGGTGGTGCCCAGCCGGCTGGCAATTTCCTTATTCATCAGACCTTCGGCCACCAGATTCAGCACATCCTGCTCACGGGGGGTCAGATCAATGCGAATTGGCGATGTTTTTTGTGGGATCGTACCCCGCTGGGTAAGTAGCGCCTTGATCTCCTCAATCTGTCGGGCCATGGCTGCGATATCTGGCGTAGCCCCGGCCTCGGGGGTACGCGCCGCCTGACGCTCAATCAGATTGCTCACCATAGCCACCAGCTCTTCTGGATCAAAGGGTTTGGATAAATAAGCATCGCAGCCGGCGTTATAGCCCTGGATGCGATCGCTCGTCATCCCCCGAGCCGTCAAAAAAATAACCGGTAGTGACTTATAGCGAGGATCGTCTCGCACCTGCTTGAGAAACGTATAGCCATCCACCTCAGGCATCATAATGTCAGAGATCAATACATCCGGGGTCTCCTGCTGCAGTAGCTCCAGACCATCGGTAGCATTACTGGCGGTGCGGACCTGAAAGTCACTGTCTTCTAAATAGGCTTGAACCGCCTCACGCAGGCCGGGTTCATCATCGACCAACAGGACACGTCTAGCTATCTCTGCCATGGCTTTTCCTTTGATGCTACAGTTTCTAAGCTTAATCGGTATCGGGCAATCCCTATCATGCCTCCCCCTCCATCACCGGAAAAGCGCCAAAGTCAAGAAACATACATAATTATCCGTAGACAGCTGCTGCAGTTGATACCATTTAGGTCTTTTCAGGTTAGGATGATTAAGAATCATCTAAACTCCGACCGGAATACCGGGGTTTATGAGATGGTTAGCTAAATAAGCCCCACTGCAAGGCTTTACTGCAAACATTTTGACGTAAGGAAACTATCAGGAGATACGGTTATGGCTCTTCAACTCGGTGATCAGGTCCCAGATTTTACCCAGAAATCCTCCGCTGGGGATATTAATTTTTACGAGTGGGCCGGTGATAGCTGGGTCGTTCTTTTTTCCCATCCAGCCGACTATACCCCCGTTTGCACCACGGAGCTAGGTACTGTCGCTAAGTACCGGGCTGAGTTCGACAAGCGCAATGTCAAGACCATTGCCCTTAGCGTCGATGGGGTTGATTCCCACACCGGCTGGATTAGCGACATCAACGAAACCCAAAGCACCAGTGTTGACTATCCCATTTTGGCGGATGAGGACAAAAAAGTGTCTGAGCTGTATGGGATGATTCACCCCAACTCCAGCACGGGCAACACCCTCACCGTGCGGTCTGTATTTTTGATTGATCCCAATAAAAAGCTGCGCCTCACCATTACCTACCCCGCTAGCACCGGTCGTAACTTTGATGAAATTCTGCGGGTGATTGACTCGCTGCAGCTGACCGATTATCACAAGGTGGCTACTCCCGCCAACTGGCAGGACGGCGGCGACTGCGTTGTGGTCCCGTCTATCTCCACAGCCGATGCCCAGCAGCAGTTTCCCAAAGGGGTAACTGAGGTCAAGCCCTATTTGCGCATGACGCCTCAGCCCAATAAGTAGGCGCAGCTACACCTTAGCCAGCGCTGCTGGAACAGTAGGGATGTCCCCATGGGGCATCCTTTTTTTGTGGCTATGGGGGGCTATGGCAGTCAAACTATAGAGGGTTATGGGAATGTACCGATGGTGATGTCGCGCCGTGTGTTTTTACAAGCGTTAGCTGGAACCGGGGCAATGCCCTGGAGATCGCCCCAGCCGCTAACGATGCAGCTGGACTGGCATCTAAATGCTCAATTTGCCGGGCTG
>JBCCAQ010000017.1:0-35536 GCA_039814735.1 Cyanobacteria bacterium P01_A01_bin.15 | reverse complement strand
TTTAGAGACTCATAGGGAGGACGAGTACCGATCTTAATATAGCGTTGGGCTTGGAGGAGTTCATCGTTATTGAGACCGCGATCTTCGGGACCAAAGATCAGGGCGCCAGGCGCAGGGTCCACTAACCAAGGCAGCGCTAGCTCAGGTGATTCTAACGGCGTTTGCAGATCGCGGCTGCGGGCGGTGGTGGCAATGGCCCGCTGACAGCCAGCCAGGGCGGCTGGCAGGTTATTTACTATCTTAGCCGCCGCAATAATGTCGTAGGCGTGGACCGCCATCTGTCTGGCATCGTCGCTGTGGGGGTCACACTGGGGATTGACTAAAACAAGCTGGGATAGGCCAAAGTTTTTCATGACCCGTGCAGCTGAACCAATATTTAGAGGGCCAGCTGGTTCAACTAGCACAATCCGGAGGTGGGCAGCGGGTATTTGAGCAGTGGCCTGGTCGGGGGACATGCGATCGCAAAAAAACGTAGGATCCGATGGAACTAGACCGACGCTGCGGCCCGTTAGACTAGTCTTAGAGCATACCGCGCACGCTGCGCACTACCATCAAAGAATGGAAGCTATGGCCCGCCAACGCCGCAAATCTGACCTGCCCCAAAAAACATGCCCTGTCTGTCAGCGCCCCTTTACCTGGCGCAAAAAATGGGCCGACTGCTGGGACCAGGTAAAGTATTGCTCGGATCGCTGCCGCAGACGACGCAGCAACGCCCCAAACCAAACATCAACTTAGATGGATCCCCAAAAATGGTCCTAAATGCTCAGGCTGGAAGACGGACCGCATCTTCAAATCCTAAGCGCTCTGGGCAAGTTTTCAAACCTCACCGATGGCTGGTTTCCGAGCGCATCGGCCCTAAATACCGCATCAAATAGGGCGAAAACACCTCATAGATCAGCGTTAGCGGTTTGCCATTGTGCCAAAACAAATAGTGACGCCCCCAAAACGGCCCCTTTTGGCCAAAAGCCGTCTCCAAAGGAGGGCTCCACCCATAGTAGATTCCTTGAATATCTCGGTATAGCTCGGTGCGCAGGTTAGCAAGGTTAGCCCAAATAGGCAAAGAACGGTTCTTCAGATATTCATCCACGTGGCTGGCTTCCCACCAGGAGGTGGCATAGGCTAGCCGCTGCCCGGAGGATGTCCGCAACCACACCTGACGCCTCAATCGGGGGCCAGGCACACGATCGATCAAGGGTGGTGCACCGTCATTGGCCATACCCACCAAGGACATGTCGATAACATCAACTTCGGTGGGCTCCCGCGTCAGCAGCTGCAGATGACGGGTGGGAGAACCATCGCCCAGCAGTAGAATTTGCCATGCTGGCGATAGCTGGTCGTGGGGCAGCCCCTGTTTGACAGCCGTTTCGTCTCCCTGCCAGAGCATTTCTAAAGAATGCCAGCTGGCCGCTGTTTGGGCCTTGGATGAGGGTTCAAGCGTTGAAGTCAAAGCTGTTTACAAAAATTTATGACTAGTTTCATCATAAACGCTCGACCTTAGCTATGCAGCGATCGCCTCTAGAGCTAGGATCAACAGTCCGACGAAAAGACCAAAGTCACGCCTAGCCCTAGCCTCTGTTGTGCATGGATTTTATGCATGAAAAAGAGGGAACCCACAAGGCTAGTCAGCAGGGAACAAAGGGTACACATTTACCCACTACGACGTTTAAGGAGAGTCAAAAAATTAATGCGGATGGCGAGAATCGAACTCGCATGGCATAAGCCACACGCCCCTCAAGCGTGCGTGTCTACCAATTCCACCACATCCGCAAACTGACGTTAAAGATTGCCCAACGGCATTTAACAGTAAACCATAAACAGGCCCTTTAGCTACGAGATTTTGTCCAGACAATTTGGGTGACCCACCCTAGGGAAAAATAGCTCGCATGGTACGATCAGCTACCATCCTATTGATGCAAATAGATACGACGGTTTCCTTAAAGTAGTGGTTAGCTGATGCGCTTTTCAAAAATCTTGATCGCGAACCGAGGTGAAATAGCGCTGCGAATTTTGCGCACCTGTGAGGAAATGGGAATAGCAACGGTGGCCGTCCATTCCACCATCGATCGCCACGCCCTCCATGTTCAGCTGGCCGATGAAGCCATCTGTATTGGAGAAGCTCCCAGCAGCCGCAGCTATCTCAACGTTCCTAATATTATTGCAGCGGCAATGACGACAGGAGCCAGCGCCATTCACCCCGGCTATGGCTTTTTAGCTGAGAACGATCGGTTTGTAGATATTTGCGCCGATCACAAAATTGTATTTATCGGTCCATCGGCGGCGGCGATGCGAGCCATGGGAGATAAGTCTACGGCTAAAGCAACCATGCAGCGGGTCAATGTCCCCACGGTGCCTGGCAGCAAAGGACTGTTGGCTACCCCGGAAGATGCCATGGCCCTAGCCGCTGACATTGGCTACCCCGTCATGGTTAAAGCCACCGCCGGCGGCGGCGGTCGCGGGATGCGCCTCGTACGGGCAGCCGAGGATATGACCAAGCTGTTTCTCTCAGCCCAGGGTGAAGCCGAGGCCGCGTTTGGGAATGGCGGTATTTATTTGGAAAAATTTGTAGAGAATCCGCGCCATATCGAGTTTCAGATTTTAGCCGATAGCTACGGTAATGTGGTGCATTTGGGCGAGCGAGACTGTTCGATTCAACGTCGCCATCAAAAACTCCTAGAAGAATCCCCCAGTCCTGCTCTCGATCCAGGGCTGCGGGAAAAAATGGGAGCGGCGGCGGTCCGCGCCGCCAAGGCCATCAGCTATGTGGGGGCAGGCACAGTGGAGTTTCTAGTCGATAACCAGGGAAACTTCTACTTTATGGAAATGAATACCCGGATTCAGGTGGAGCACCCGGTGACTGAAATGGTAACGGGCATTGACCTCATCGGTGAGCAAATCCGGATAGCCCAAGGGGAGCGCCTTGCGTTTACCCAGGAGGAGATTATTCTCAAGGGACATGCTATTGAGTGTCGTATCAATGCCGAAGATCCTGAGCATAATTTTCGCCCCAATCCTGGTCGGATCAGCGGCTACCTGGCACCCGGTGGCCTGGGTGTGCGCATGGATTCTCACGTATACACTGACTATGAGATTCCGCCCTATTACGATTCTCTCATTGGTAAATTAATTGTTTGGGGACCCAATCGAGCCACGGCTATCCAACGTATGAAACGGGCACTGCGGGAATGTGCCATCACGGGTTTACCGACCACCATTGGGTTTCATCAACAGGTCTTAGAACGACCTGAATTTCTCAAAGGAGAGGTGTACACCAACTTTGTGAATCAAATGATGGGATAGTCGGTGGAGTCTCCAAGCGGCAAGGGAGGGTTTTATGGCTGACTACCCGGAACAGGTAACGATGTTCCACCAGACGCTCTATCGTTTGCGGGGAGTGGTAGATGTCAATACCGGCCTCAAACAACTGGATAAAATTTCGCTAGAAGAGTATCGCTTGCCGGGAAAAATGGGAGACTTGCCCCATGCGCTCCTCCACCGCACCGAAGGAGGACTGCCCCATGAAGCCTGGGCCAACACGGACGTCATCTTATCCTACGACCGAGCCGGTTGGTTGACGTTGGAGTTTCTAGCCTGGTGGGTAAGGGATCAGTCCCAGAGAGGCGAACAGATTCAAATGCGTCCCCAGGCACTGGCACCATTGGCAGGTGAAGCCATTCAGCTGGGTCATACACTTAAGTTTGTTATCGATCATTTTTGTCTACTGTCGAATAACGGCTCTGGGGAGATGTTGGCGCTGCTGGCAGCACGGGGACGCTCCCTGGGGGCTGCGATCGATACCTATGATGCGCTGCTGGGGGATCTACTGGCGGAAGAACGACCGCCGGTTGGAGCAGATGGCGATAGGCCCATCGGCACATCAGAAGGATAGCCCCTAGGGTTTTGATGGTGATGCACGGAGACTTACGATAGCTTCAAGTTGCGATGGTTGGTCAGTCCGACCGAACTCAGCATTTTAGTAAAGAATTTAGGGACACAGGACTATGGGCAACGCTCAGTGGCAGGTGATTACTGGTGGGGTAACGGCTCCAAAGGGGTTTACTGGAGCCGGTATCAGCGCCGGACTCAAGACGTCGGGGGCGGCAGATCTCGCGTTAATTGTGTCGGAGAATGATGCGATCGCAGCCGCCGTCTATACCCAGTCCCAGGTACGGGCGGCCTGCATCGACTATTGCCAGCAGCAGTTGGAGGACCAACCCTCAGCCCGCGCCATTCTATGTAATGCGGGTCAGGCCAATGCCTGCACCGGCCAACAGGGGTGGGAAGATACAGTCACCATGGCGACTGCAGCAGCTGACGCCCTAGGCACTAAGTCCTCCCAAGTACTAGTGGCCTCCACCGGGGTCATCGGTCAGCGGATCAAAATGGAGCCCCTATTAGCCCACGTGCCTAAACTAGTGACACAGCTATCTAAACAAAATGGAGAGGCCGTTGCCCAAGCCATCGTCACCACCGACCTCGTCACCAAGTCCTATGCCCTAGAAACCATAATCGACGGTCGACCTGTGCGGATCGGCGGCGTTGCCAAAGGGTCGGGCATGATTCACCCCAATATGGCAACGATGCTGGCCTTTATCACCTGCGACGCAGCCGTTTCGCCCAACCTATGGCAGACAATGCTGACCCAGGCTGTAGACCAGAGCTTTAACCAAATCACCGTCGACGGCGATACCAGCACCAACGATACCGTTATCGCCCTGACCAATGGTCAATCACGCACACCGGCAATCACCACACCCGGACCCGTAGCCGAGCAGCTAGAAGCAATGCTGACCGAGGTATGTATTCATCTGGCTAAAAGTATCGCCCGCGATGGCGAGGGGGCAACCTGTCTGATGGAGGTCAGTGTTTCGGGAACAGACACCGCTCAAGATGCTCGACAAATTGCCCGGACAGTAGCCGGTTCATCCCTAGTTAAATCAGCTGTCTTTGGCCACGATCCCAACTGGGGACGCATTGCTGGGGCCGTAGGCAGAGCAGGGGTCACCCTAGATCAAGCGCAGCTCACCATTACCCTGGGGGATGTTGTGCTGTTACACCGAGGGCAGCCCCAAACATTTGACCCCATGGCCGCCCATACCTATCTCAAACAGTGTTCAGAGCTGAGTTCGCAAGCCATGCCCCAAACAAGTTTGCACAGCATAAACCAGGCAAACGAAATAGTTAGCACTGATGAGCCCGCCTCACCCCTTAAGCGCCAGGCCATCGCGGCTGAGGCATTGGCCCATCCGGTACAGATTACGGTCAGTGTAGGAAACGGAAGCGGCACAGGCAGGGCCTGGGGCTGCGATCTTAGCTACGACTATGTAAAAATCAACGCCGAATACACCACCTAGCGCCGGCTCTTACCCCAAACGTTTGCTCAGAGGTGGAGCTGTTGTAGGAACCAACAGCTCATCATGAATAGTGTCGGGACTGGAGAAACATTTCATCACGGGCACTGATAGCCCAACTGTTATTGGCTTTTAACTTTAGGGAGAGATTAAAGTCCTGTAGGGCATCATCAAACTGCCCCATTAGCTTTAGGGTGGTGCCACGGGAAATCAGCCACTGCCAGCGTTTGGGACGATCGTGGGTAACCAGATGACTAAAGTCGCTAATAGCATTACCATAGTGGCCTAAATCGCGAAAGATAATAGCTCGATTGGCATAGGCCCATAGATTTTTGGGATCCAAATCAATTAGCCGATCTAAATCTACTAACGCTGCTCGGGTTCGCCCAAGATGAACAAAGGTTAACGCACGATTTTTTAGCGCTTTTGGATGGTTGGGACACAGGCTAAGCGCTCTGTCAAAATAGTCTAG
Organism: Cyanobacteria bacterium P01_A01_bin.15; assembly: GCA_039814735.1. Lineage (GTDB taxonomy): Bacteria > Cyanobacteriota > Cyanobacteriia > Phormidesmidales > Phormidesmidaceae > Leptothoe. The sequence continues at coordinate 29,716 of JBCCAQ010000017.1, read as the reverse complement.
AGACTCCTCATGTATCTGCTGTTTTGCTAATGCTATGCCCGCATCTACAAGCTGGTCCGGTGTCTGCGAACCAGCTGTCGCTGCATCGGTCGCTGATTTTGAAGTGTGACGAGAATATCGTCCATGGTGGGAAGGATTAAAATACGGGAACATTCGGGGGCGGGCTCATCACAACTGTTGAGTCTATTCTGACAAAATCACTTAACTTCTTATGTAAAAAAACAGGAATCACTAGAAGATTTCAGGATAGCTTCAAGAAGATTAAAGTTCTTCTTAAATAGCCGTAACCCAAAACTTCACGGGGTTTTCAAATACGTGTCAAACACCTGACAACAATCACAGATACTTGTGACAACAATCACAGTGATGCATCAGAAAGATTTTTAAAAGACACCAAAACGCTATAAACGGCAAGGATTTTAGTCATTCTATTGCTGTCAGAAGCAGATAGCTTTGAGGCTTTTCTGAAAATAGCAACATATCTCCTGTAGCGATAGTAGGGAATAAGAATTTTATAAGGTCTAAGAATTAATGCTGGAAGGACGTTCCATGGAACGTCTGTACATCCAATAGTGGACCCTAGGTAATTTTGTTTCCTAGTTATAGGAGGCGCGAAAACATGAGCTATCGGTATCCGTTTGGAAGGGGCTGAAGGGAACAGAATACTTCATGTAGTTAAGGGGGTACTTCATGTAATTACCCATCCCTAAGATAATTATCCAGGGCTGACAAAGGTTCTTCACGCTTGGTTTTGGTGCTATGTAGGCCGTAGGGTAGAGCGAAGCAAAGCCCATGGTCGAGGCCTAGGGGATATCAATAGACGAGCATCTGATTGGGCGCTTGGTGATTTCACTCACAATCAAAAAGAACTGATATCACCGAAGGGCATTATCCATATCACCTCTTAAAGTTGCTAATATCACGGGGTTTGAGCGATTGAATCACATGGATAGAGGCGCTTGTGGGAGATGATAATAGCAATCCGATAGTTGGAGTCAATCCAATAATTGGAGTTCCTGAAAAACATCACTCACAGCTATTGCGGTTATCCCATGGGCTGTGCTCCTTGACTTGGGATCTTGTTGGGGCTACGCCCTTGACAAACTCTTCTCACATCGTTTCCTTAACACAGATCAAAACTCTAAACTCCCCTAGCGTTTGTCAGGGGAGCTTTTTTTTCATAGGCTAGGTTCAAGCAAATCATAAAGATTTGTACGCTCTATTACAAATCGATCTAAGCTAGTCAGGATAGGGTTTTGAGCCGGGAGGCCGACGGCGTTCTAATGAGTATCAAGTTAGCTGCTAGGGTGCAGCAAGTCACACCTTCAATGACCCTGGCAATTTCTGCCAAGGCGAAGGCAATGAAAGCTGAAGGGTTAGATGTTTGTAGCTTTAGTGCCGGTGAACCTGATTTTGATACTCCAGGGCATATCCGTGCCGCTGCCAAACAGGCCCTGGATAGCGGCATGACCCGCTACGGACCGGCAGCGGGTGAGCCTCAGCTGCGCCAAGCGATCGCAACGAAACTGCAAACTGAAAATCGCCTGGCCTACGATGCTGAAAATGTAATCGTCACCAATGGCGGTAAGCATTCTCTCTATACGCTGATGATGATCGCCATTGAACCGGGCGATGAGGTACTCATCCCAGCTCCTTACTGGGTCAGCTATCCAGAAATGGTCAAGCTGGCTGGGGGCACCCCTGTGATCCTGCCGACCACGGCTCAGAACGGTTACAAAATTAGCCCTGAGCAGCTACAGCGGGCAATTACCCCAAAGACAAAACTACTGATCTTTAATTCTCCCTCTAACCCAACGGGTATGGTCTATAGCCCTGATGAAGTTCGGGCCTTGGCCCAGGTGGTATTGGCCAACGATATTTGGGTCGTCGCCGATGAAATATATGAAAAAATTTTGTACGATGACGCTGAGCATCTCAGCATTGGGGCCGTTAGCGATGCGATGTTTGAGCGCACCATTGTCAGTAACGGGTTTGCCAAAGCCTATGCCATGACCGGCTGGCGGCTAGGGTACCTGGCAGGACCTGCCGCACTGATCGAGGCCGCCAGTACGCTGCAAAGCCAAAGCACGTCAAACGTGTGTACCTTTGCCCAATACGGTGCGATCGCAGCCCTAGAGTCACCGCAGGACTGCGTTGAAACCATGCGTCAGGCGTTTGCCAAGCGGCGTACGGCCATTATCGAGCTAGTCAACACGATTCCCGGTCTGAGCTGCGCTATCCCCGACGGGGCCTTTTATCTATTTATCAATATCAGTAAAACGGGTCTGGGGTCCCTAGACTTTTGCACGCGCCTGCTCAATGAAAAGCATGTCGCAACGATTCCAGGGGTAGCCTTTGGGGTCGATGGCGGTATTCGGGTCTCCTATGCCACCGACATGACCACCATTGAGCGTGGCATGGAACGGCTAAATGATTTTGTACAGCAGATAGCTTAGGAATCAAAATTTATTAGGCTCCTCTACTGGACGTAGAGACGTTGTATGCAACGTTTCTCCAGCCTTAACCTTTGGATCTTATACAATCCTGAGCCCTTAGGTATTTCTTCTTTAAAGAGGCTATCTCGATAAAAGGAGATTTTTTCTAGAAATATTGATAGACCCGCCTTTACGAGCTAACGGCCCGTAAAGGCGGGTCTTTGATCAGCATATGGCCGCCATCCAACATTCTTTAAAGCGCCGGAAGTAGCCCCATGGAGTAGACAGGAACCAAAACAAATCCCCTGATGCTATCAGTAAAACAACAATTGCCCATTGGTTGTTGTTAGCTAAGTGCTGAGCAACGCTGCACCAGAGCAATGCTGTGATACTAATAAACCTCAAGGTTGCTATGAACCTTCTACATCAATTTTGATGGGTTTCCCGGAATTGTTGTTGTTCTAATTTAAGGCTGAACAGTAAAAGCCATATTAGGACTCCTTTACCAGCTCACCACTGTTGCCAAAGCGCCTGATCCTCAAAAATCGCCTATTGGTCGCCAGCAATGTTGGCATGGCAACCAATAGGCGGCAAGGGTATTTCAGCGCCCTTTGGAGAACATTTTTGAATATTCAAGCCCAAACCCACAGTTTTTCCTACAAATACTAAATTTTGGGCAGGACGAACCCTAACGGAATAAAAGCACCGGTACCTGAATACTTCTCAGTAACTGCACCGTGGTGCTGCCGATAACCAGGTGGCGAATACGGTTGTGGCCATAGGCTCCCATCAATAGCAGACTAATCTGGTGCTGGTCGATATAGTTGGCGATCACCTTTTCCGGGTCACCGCTGAGCAGGCCTGTGGTTGGCGTGAGCCCAGCCTGTTGCAGAGTATTTTGAGCCTTGGCTAACTCCTGAGCGCGGCCAGCATCTGAGGCCGACTTAGCCACCGTGACCAGGTGAATCTCAATATCTTTGAACCCTGGGGCACTGTCCCCCAGAAAGTTTAATACTCGCTTACCGGTGGGGCTACCGTCATAGGCCACCAGCAGCCGCTTAATGGGGGCAAAGGTTTGAGGGGTAACCAGGCAGGGCTTGGTGCTGCTGCGCACAATTCGATCGATGTTGGCCCCCAGGTGCCCTGAGGCAAAGTCTGCCGCCTCCCCTCGCTTGCCCAGCACCACCATGTCAGCGTCCGCTTCAAAGTCATGGAAGCAGTCCACCAAGAACCCGGTAGGGTTAAGCAGTTCCACATCGCTGATACCTTCAGCCTTGAGCACTTCATCAGCGTTCTTCAAAATCAGCCGCGCCCGCTGGTTATTGAGTTTGGCCCGTTCATGCTCCAGGTTGACCAAATCATTCAACAGCTGATCTGAGGCCCCCAGACCAATGCTGCCGCTAAAATTACCGGTGGAAAAAACCTTTTGGCTACGAATATCAGTGACAAATAGAACCTTTGTCTGGGTCTGAAATTTGCGGGCAAACCAGGCACCATATCGATAAATGCCCTCCGCAAAGGCAGACCCGTCGGAGCACAGAAGAATCGTTTTCATGCGGTGTGTTTTCTTGAAAGAATGAAGTCTGGGAAATCGCAGCGATGCTAGTAGTCTATCAGGACGCAATTTTGTAGGGGCGTTCCATGGAACGCCCCTACCGGGTGTTGGCCACGAGATCCTCTTCGGTGGCCAGACGATTAAGCAGGGTGGCCGTCGCTTTATTGAGGCCCACCACAGTAACCTCCACACCTTTACGACGAAACTTCTGCACGGCCTTGTCTAGAACCTCCACGGCTCCCTGGTCCCACAGCTGAGCATGGGTGAGGTCAATGGTCACCTGGTCAACGGACTCCGCATAGTTAAAGGACTCTGCAAATTCATCCCGAGACACAAAGAAAATTTGTCCAGACACGTTGTAGATCCGGCGGGCACCGTCGTCCGTCAGTACCTTATCAACAAATACCAGCTTGGCCACCTTACGAGAGAAAAACACCGTACTCATAACGATGCCTGTGGCCACCCCTAGGGCAAAGTTGCGGGTGAAGATAATGACAAACATCGTCGTCAACATGACGGCCACTTCACTTCTAGGAACGCGGCGAATATTGGCAAAAGACGACCAGCGAAAGGTACCGATAGAAACCATGATCATGACGGCCACTAGGGCAGCCATGGGCATCTGTTTCACCCAGTCTTGCAAAAACAGAATGGCCATCAACAAAAATACGCCAGCCGCTAGGGTGGAGAGGCGACCCCGCCCCCCGGACTGAACGTTGATCACCGATTGACCAATCATGCCGCACCCGGCCATGCCGCCAAAGAAGGCGGTGACGATATTGGCAATGCCCTGTCCTTTGGCCTCTTGGTTCTTATCGCTAGGGGTATCGGTCAAATCATCCACCAGCGAAGCGGTCAGAAAGGAGGCTAGTAGACCTACAATCGCCAGGGTGAGGGAGTAGGGCAGGATAATTTGTAGCGTCTCCAGGGTAAAGGGCACCTGGGGCAGGGCAAACAGTGGGGGGGCGGTGGGCAGTTCACCCATGTCGCCCACGGTGGGGACGTCTAGGCGAAGTGCGATCGCAGCAATCGTCATCACCGCCAAAGCCACCAGAGGCGACGGCACCGCCTTAGTAAAGCGAGGCAGAATATAGATAATCCCCAGGGACAGCAGCGTCAGCACATAGACGGTATAAGGTACGTTAGTCAGCTGGGGCAGCTGGGCTAAAAAGATCAGCACAGCCAGGGCATTGATATAGCCGATCATCACCGCTCGGGGCACAAATTTCATTTGGCGGCCCAGCTTGAGAAATCCAAATATCACCTGAAAAATGCCGGTCAAAAAGGTAGCTGCCAGCAGGTATTCCAGCCCATGGACCTTGACCAAATCCACCATCAGTAAGGCCATGGCCCCCGTAGCTGCCGAGATCGACCCCGGTCGTCCCCCCAGAAACGCGGTAATCACCGCAATGATAAACGAGGCATAGAGACCTACTTTAGGGTCCACCCCCGCAATGATCGAAAATGCGATCGCTTCAGGAATCAGCGCCAGACCGACCACAGCCCCAGACAAAAGATCGGCCTTGGGATTGAGCAACCACTCCCGTTTAAAGGCACGCAAATTGAGGGAAGGAACGTTGAGATTGGGAATGTTCAAGGGGTCTCCTTAAGCCTGAAACAATAACTTTTGACAAGTAAAACAAACGAACTAGCTCCCCGGTTAGCTAGGCCGACCACAGTAGTCTACTCATGAGACTTAGAAGCAGTTGCAACGGTGTGACGGGAAAATCGGGAGTCGCGATGTGGCGACTAAGACATGACTCCCGCCTATCTATGGAGGGCTGGCCGCCTGTCGATTAGATTGAGGATGCCTGAGAAAGAGCGCCATAGCCCGTGAGTATATCTACTTAACATTTCTTTGCCTATGCCTATCTAAGGGCAAATTGGCAGCAGTGTCTAGGGACAGATGCAAACGGCAATGCGAAGACAGAATGGGTATTCCCGTAGTCTTGACTAATTTGAATAATAGGCTAAAGTCTATTGCTGCAATAGCATTTCTGAACCCCAAGCCATTTATAACGAACTATGAGTACACGTTTTAGTTGGGACTCAATCCAACACGACTGGTTTGCTAACATTCGTGGGGATCTGTTAGCTGGAATTGTCGTTGCTCTAGCACTGATCCCAGAAGCGATCTCATTTTCCATTATTGCGGGAGTGGACCCCAAAGTCGGCCTGTATGCCTCGCTGACCATGGCCGTCACCATTGCCTTTGTCGGCGGTCGCCCCGGCATGATATCGGCCGCCACGGGCGCAATGGCCCTGCTCATGGTCGAACTGGTCAAAAACCACGGTGTGGAATACCTCTTTGCCGCCACCCTATTAACAGGCGCTTTGCAAATTCTTTGGGGCTTTTTGAGGGTAGGTCGCCAGATGAAATATGTACCCAGGGCGGTGCTGGTAGGGTTTGTCAATGCCCTGGCCATTTTGATCTTTATGGCCGAGATACCCGAATTTGGCGGACAGGGAGTCACCATGTATCTGGCGGTGGCCCTTGGGTTAGCCATCATCTACCTACTGCCTCGGCTGACCACACTGGTGCCCTCCCCCCTGGTCGCCATTGTGGTACTGACCGCCCTGGGCATGGCCGCTAATGGGGCATTTGCCGACGGACCCCTGGCCACACTCGGCAACCTAGCCGCTCCCTTTGGCAGTTTGGCCACCATCCAAGACAAAGGGGACCTGCCCACCACCCTACCGATATTCCACATTCCCCAAATACCCTTTACTTTTGAAACCCTCAGCATTCTGCTGCCGGTGGCGTTAACCTTGTCCGCCGTAGGGCTGCTGGAGTCATTCCTCACCGCATCGGTGATCGACGACATGACCGACACCAACAGCAACAAAAACCAGGAAGCCAAGGGCCAGGGCATTGCTAACCTAGTAACCGGGTTCTTTGGCGGCATGGCAGGCTGCGCCATGATCGGTCAGTCGGTGATTAACATTACCTCCGGCGGTCGTCAGCGGCTGTCCACATTAAGCGCCGGCATACTGCTATTTTTCTTTATTTTGGCCATGGGCCAGTGGGTTAACCAGATCCCCATGGCGGCCCTGGTGGCCGTCATGTTTATGGTCTCCATCAGCACCTTTAACTGGGCATCTATCACCGATATCCGGCAGCTGCCCAAGAGCGAAACCACCGTAATGATCGTGACCGTGATTACAACCGTCATTACCCATAACCTAGCCATCGGCGTGATTGTCGGTATTGGCCTCAGCTCTTTATTCTTCTCCCGTAAGATTGCCAAAATCATCCGCATCGACACAGAGCTAAAGGGCAACGACCGGATTTACTACGTCAACGGCCAGCTGTTCTTTGTATCAGTTAATGAGTTTTTGAGCACCTTTGACTTCCATGAAGATCTCGATAGTGTGGTGATTGACCTGTCTAACTCCCATCTGTGGGATCAGTCAGCCGTGATCGCCATTGATAAAGTGGTGTTGAAATTCCGAGCCAAAGGTATTGATACCAAGCTCATTGGCATGAATGAAGCCAGTGAATCCCTGGTGGAGAAGCTAGCGGTACACGATAAGCCCGAGAAGCTGAAGAATATGAGCGCCCATTAAATCAATCATGTAGGGTCCTATTCCCCCGTGTGGGGACGTTCCATGGCACGTCCCCACACAGCCCCGGCGAAATGGTAGGGTAATACCCCACCGCACCATTCTCAATAAATAGCCACCTGCCATGGCCAAACAACGATTGGATATGTATTTGGTAGAGCAAGGCCTGTGCGATTCGCGGCAGCAGGCCCAGCGCTGTATCCGAGCAGGTGAGGTCAAGGTGAATGAGACGATCATCGATAAACCTGGAACCACCATTAAAGACGATGCAGTGGTGGTGCTGAAGCAAAAGTCGCCCTATGTGTCGCGGGGTGGAGAGAAGCTAGCTAAGGCCATTACAGAATTTGGCGTGGAGGTACAAGGACGCATCTGCCTCGACGGCGGCATTTCCACCGGCGGCTTCACCGACTGCCTACTCCAAAACGGAGCCCAACAGGTCTACGGCATCGACGTCGGCTATGGTCAGGTCGCCTGGAAACTACGTCAGGATCCCAGAGTCATCCTACGAGAACGCACTAATCTCCGCCACCTCACCCCAGAAGAGCTATACAAGGAAAACGCCCAGCGCCCCGATCTGGGTGTGATGGACGTGTCGTTTATCTCTCTTACCAAAGTTCTCCCCCCATTTTGGCAGCTCATGATAGGCAAAAGAGAATGCGTATTGTTAGTGAAACCTCAGTTTGAAGTAGGAAGAGATAAAATTGGTAAAAAAGGTGTCGTCAGAGATCCTAAAGACCATAGTTTGGCGATCTGGCAGGTGTATATGGCTGCGCAGCAACTGGGCTGGCACGCTAAAGGTCTCACATGGTCACCTATCCGCGGACCCGCAGGCAACACCGAATATTTGCTCTGGCTAATAGCAGATGAAACCGAAAAAGCCCTAAACGAAGAAGATATTACCAGCCTGACTCAGCTAGCCTGTCGCTCCTTTAAAAATTAACTACCGCTACAGTAGATAAATCTAGCATCCAATAGCCACGGCCATGGTTCAAGCTCCTGCTAAACCCATTACCCTAGACGCATTTCTGGCCCAGCCTGAAACCAAGCCCGCCACTGAATGTATTGACGGCCAGATTATCCAAAAACCCATACCTCAGGGGAAGCACAGCACAATTCAACGAGATTTGACCCTGGCGATAGAAATGGTCCTCAAACCTCAGGCTGCAGGGCGTGCATTTCCAGAACTACGCTGCACCTTTGGCAATCGGTCTATTGTGCCCGATGTAGCTGTGTTTAAACAGGGTAATATTCCCCGTGAACCCGATGGGACCATTGCGAACCAGTTTTTAATGCCACCTGACTGGGTGATTGAAATTCTCTCGCCGGATCAGAGTCAGACAAAGGTAACTAAAAAATTGTTACACTGCCTCGCTCATGGTAGCAAGATGGGCTGGCTAATTGATCCCGATGAACAGACAGTGTTCGTTTACGACGTTGATTTTTCTGTACAGGTATTTGATATGGATACTTCAGAAAAGACGCTGCCAGTGCCTGCTTTTGCGACAGGAGTGAAACTGACCATAGAAGATATGGTGAATTGGCTGCTGGCTTAGACGTGGCGCAGCACCATAGCTATGGCCAATAGGAAGGACAGCTAATCAGTTCGACCGAAGCTACAATGGCTATGTAGAAATCTACTGCTGTTGCTGTGGTTGAGTTACCTCAGTATCTAACCATTGAGGACTATCTTAAACTAGAGGCCGAAAGCCCTGTCAAACACGAGTATGTTGACGGTCAGGTCTACGCTATGGCTGGGGCCAGTGATAGTCATGTGACAATTGCAGGTAACCTGTTTGCGGCACTTTTAGCACACATGAGAGGTACTGGCTGTCGTGTCTGCATTTCTGCCATGAAAGCACGTGTAGAGGCGCAAAATCGCTGTTTCTATCCTGATGTGATGGTTACCTGTGATCCACGCGATCAGGAAACATCCATGTTCAAGCAGTTTCCGAAGTTGGTTGTTGAAGCGTTGTCTAAATCAACAGAAGCCTATGACCGGGGAGATAAATTTCGAGCGTATCGAGCATTAGAAAGCTTGCAGGAATATGTGGTCATCAACACTCGACATCGGCAACTAGAAATCTTTTGTCGCGATGATTCCGGGCTATGGGTTTTGCAGTTCTATACATCAGAAGATGAGATATTTTAGTTAAAGAGTATTGACTTCACTGGCACCTTTGCCGAGCTGTACGAAAATGTTGTTTTAGACCCTACAGAAATACCTGAAGAGGTGAGGAGCGAATATGGAGATCCCTAGTTTTTCTCTGAACACCGTCGTAGCTGCCAGCATCTTGAGAGAGCCTTATCGACCTATGGCCAGGGGGACAAGAGTGGCAAATAGTACTGTAATATAGCCCAAAAATTAGTGTTAGCCGGATTTGCCACATCCTCCACATGGAGTTCGTAAATGGTATCAGGAAAGGCAAAATGGACCGATCCTAATGTCTTGAGAAACTGACACGGATGTAGCCGATGTCGCTCTGGATAGCGATAGCAGAATCGTCGCCACACATGTTCTTGTAACCAGTGATTTAGGGCTCCATGGGCATGATGCCCGAACTCTTTAGTCATAAATGGCTGGTTTTTACGACGAATGGTTTGGATGTAGTCAATCGGTACGCCAATCGGAAATACGATGGGCTTTTTACGTCGATAGCCGTCGCGATCGCACCAACTTCTCATCACTTGGATCATCGCCTGTTCATTGGTCAAAGGTTCATTAGCCAGCGCAGCAGTCCGGCGATATTTAGCCACATCCCGTTCTAACCACTGCAGTAAATCAAAAAACAAACAAGGATGATTCTGAAGCGCGACATAGGCTGTTAAATCATCGGCAAAATCAGACGTAAGTTCATGTCTGTGCAAATTCACATCCAATGGATTGGCGCTCATATGGGGAACGAGTTCCTGCATAAACAACGCGCGCATTTTCTGCTGCACTTTATCCAGCTCGCTATCAAATCTTGCTAAAGAAGATGCTTTGAGGATAACCTCCGTATCAACCTGATGGGATGGGGTAGCCGAAATCTTATATAAGTGCCTGACCGCTTTGGGGATCCCAAGGGGCTGATTGCTAGGACGACTTTTAACCTGTTTTAGGCTAAAGGGATTTAGCTTAAACCTGAGGGCAGATAGGGTATAGGCATCTCGTGGCTGCTGCCAGGATTCTGTTTTTTGCACGATCGCCACGGGCACAGAAGAATCTCCGTAAGGGCACACCTTGGGGTTAGGCCCCTGGTAGCTCACCAAATGTCGCGATACAGTCCGGTGGGCTTCAAATTGAGGTTTTCCTGACACATTCAACTGTGTCTTCCACTGATAATGGGGATAGTTCTGTAAAGGCTTTTCAGTGCGAACAAGTGTATTCCAGGCAACACTATCGAGCATATGGATGGGCATTTTGCACTCCCTCAGACCAACGTTTAACCAGCACTTTGCCAGACGGCAGAGTTGACGCTATGCAATTGGACACAGCCTCAACGGATCAGAAGTTTTTACAACCCAGAAACAGCCAATACAAGAGTGCCACAATACAAACTTCAATGTACGGTCTGTAAGCTCTAAGCAAAACATTCACCCACGACCGACACGCCCCTAGAAGAGTTTTTTCAACCTCTTCCTTTTGGTTACAGCTATGCACCTACAGGGTGAGATGACGACTGGCAAGCTCTAGTGACAGTCAGACCCAGGCTAAAGATAACAAGCACCCTTTAAACCAGTCAGTTTAATCCCATAGGATATCTAAGCATATCTCAAAAGAGATGTTCAAAAAGTCATTGGCAATACTTATGGTCTTGGGCCGACGATTTCGCGAACGTTGTCGACCACTAGCAGTCGACCCAGTAAAGTGATGGCGGATCGGGCGCGTGAGGATTGATTGGCGTCGGGGTAGTCCAGGAATTTCCTCCTGGTCTGTATCAGTTCTACTATCCAAGAGGTTTTCGATCTCTCTCTAATTGGCGCTGTTTGGCCCGTTCGGTAAATCGCAGCCGCTGGTCTTGGCTGAGCTGGTCGTAACAGTGGGGGCAGGTAATTCCCGGCTCGTAGTGGGACGACCGCACATCCTCCTCAGAAACGGGATGCCCGCAGCCGTGACACATGGCGTAGCTGCCTGGTTCTAATCCATGCTGTACGGCTACCCGCTCATCAAAGACAAAGCATTCGCCTTCCCAGAGACTCTCTTCAGCGGGGACCGTTTCTAGATAGCTGAGAATGCCACCTTTGAGATGGTAAACCTGCTCAAAGCCATGCTCTAACAGGTAGGAGGATGCCTTTTCACAGCGAATACCCCCTGTGCAAAACATGGCCACTTTCTTGTGTTTGGCTGGGTCTAGCTGCTGGTTTGCATAGGTGGGAAACCCTCGAAAAGAGACGGTTTCTGGGTTGGTCGCACCTTGGAAGGTGCCGATATCCACCTCATAGCTGTTGCGGGTGTCGATGACCATCACATCCGGGTCAGAAATCACCCGGTTCCAGTCCTGCGGATCCACATAGGTGCCGACTTTTTGGGTCGGGCTGACCTGGGGCTGTCCTAGGGTGACAATCTCTTTTTTTAGTTTTACCTTCATGCGCTCAAAGGGCTGCTCCCTGGCCCATGAGGTTTTATGGGTCAGATCGGCCAGACGCGGATCCTGCTTGAGGTGGTTAAGAACAGCTGCTAGCCCCATCTCCGGACCTGCAACGGTAGCGTTGATCCCTTCTTGAGCAAGTAAGATTGTTCCTTTTATGCCCCGAGCATGACAGACATCGAGCAGCGGCTGTCGAAGATCGGCAACGTTGTCTAGATAAACAAACTTATAGAAGGTGATAACGGACCAAGACATAAACTGACTGACCTACCGTCCCTTTAAAACAAGACTGAGTAAGTCTATCTTAGATTTTTAGCAATGATTTTTAGCAATATTTTTGATAGACCGCGCTGGCGGCCCTGTGTAAATAGGAATGCCGATATATCAGGGCGTCCATGTCTTTACCATAGCCGCCGCCAATCACACAGGCGACCGGATACCCGGCCCTGGTGCAGGTTTCTAATACATACCAATCACGGCGATAGAGTCCCTGATCGCTCAGGGCGAGCTTACCCAACCGGTCATCTCGGTGCGGATCGGCCCCGGCATCGTACAGGACCAGGTCCGGCTTTACCTGGGTCAACAGGTCTGGGAGGTGGGCTGCCAGCCGGGCTAGGTACTCATCATCTTCGGTGCCTGCTGCTAGGGGCACATCTAGATCGCTGATTTGCTTGCGGCCTGGAAAGTTGACGGCACAGTGCATGGAAAAGGTAAAGACACCGGGGTCGTTGCGAAAAATCCAGGCGGTGCCGTCGCCCTGGTGGACGTCCAAATCGACGATCAGAACGGTTTGGAGCAGGTTCTGGATTCTGAGCAGGCGGATTGCGATCGCAATATCATTAAAAATACAAAATCCGGCTCCATACCCTGGAAAAGCATGGTGGGTTCCCCCGGCGGTATTACAGGCCAGACCTTGATTAAGCGCCAGCTTTGCCGTGAGGATTGTGCCCCCCACCGCTGTACAGGTGCGCCGCACCAGCGCTTCGCTCCAGGGTAGACCAATGCGTCGCTGGGCCTTAGCATCCAAATCGCCGCCGCAGTAGGCCGCCACATAGGCACTGTCGTGGACTAGCTCTAGCCAGTTCTGGGGAGGTCGACCGGGCTGGTAGATTTGGTTTTCATCAATGACTCGATCCCGCACTAGCAAATCCCGCAGCAGCTTAAACTTTGGCATCGGAAAACGATGCCCTGCAGGCAGGGGGGTGACATAGTCAGGGTGATAAATAACCGGCAGACCAGGCAATAACCGTTTTTAATAAAGGACGTTTTCAGATAACGCTGCTTACAAAAACGAATTGATCGACCGCGATTGGCGTACGTCTAACCGATGGGCCAGACTGCCCTCTTTCCAGTCTAGGGGCGATGTTTCGTGGGTGGGTACCACAGCCACAGTCCTAGCGGGTTCAACATTAAAGGAAACCGGCTGTACCGATGGACGCTGGGGCGCGGTATGCTGAATGGTCTTTTGCCCGGCGCGAAAGGTCATCACCTGGGAGGCCGGACGCTGGGAGCCAAGCCGACGATGCTTAGACCGGCGTCTGCTGCTGCTGGCCGGGCGCGCCGGACGCGGCTTGGCTGGCTGACCCAGTACCCGCCGTCGTCCGCGCCGGGACTGGGCGGTCAACACACCCTGCTTTGACATGAGCATACAGCCACCCGCACAGGCCGCCACCATCAGCAACAGGGGCCAAGCGGGCATGGCCTGCTCGGCATCACCGGGCAGTGTGGCCGCCGGATCGTGCTGGGCTAGGGAGATATCTTCAATGGCTAGACGAGAAACAGCCGCCGCATCCGGCGCGCTCAGAGGTTGACCCAGAAGGCTATTGTCCACCGGTTTGATTGCCATTTCACGACCGGGGTTGGAAAGGCCAGCAAGTGCGATCGCAATCATCATGACCGACGTCAGCCAAAGTCCGCCCACCAAGAGCCAGGGCCGGACCAAAAACAATTCGCTCCACAGACCCGACCTGGCCGTCGACTTGCCCTGGGACTTAGCCGTCTGGACAGACTTAACAGCGCTAGGGGCCGATGCCGACGGCTGAGCGCTAGCCTTGGGTTTTGCAGGCGACTTACTACCCGCCCGGTCGACACGACGACTGCGGGTCACACGCTCCGAAGAGCGCTTAAACAGCTTCTTCAGTCTATTAGCCAATTGTTCAGACAATAGCCCAGCCATAGCACAACACGTTCCTTAAATCAGCACCCTCGCCCGTAAGATACAGAATATCGGCATTGTAGAATGACTTTACCGAGATGACTAGCGCTACTCTGCAATTCTTCAGATATGGAGCAGTTTGGCGGATATTTGCAAGTTTGCGAAGCAGACACCTATCGCTGCAGCTCTAATTCAGACAGGTATTGGCCCGGATCGCGAGCCACCCACCCTTCATTAGAGTTGGTCCGCACCTCAAAGTACATAAACGACTCCAGCGACGTCCCAGTTACAGTGCCCAAGCCTGTCCCCTCAGCCACGGTTTCCCCCATTTCCACCACCACCGTATCGAGGTTGGCGTAGCGGGTTTGTAGACCATCCTGATGGTTGACAACCACCATCAAGGCCCCGTTGTGTTCTCCAGCAAATGCCACCGTGCCATTAGCAGCCGATGTCACCTCGGTACCGGGGGCGGTGGCCAGGGCAATACCACTGTTAAAAACCAGCTCGTCCCGCTGGGGATGGGGTTGCCAACCATAGCTCAAAACAATTTTGGCCGGGGTTGGCAATGGGTAGGTCAGGGGTGTGGGGGCTACCGCACTCAAAGGCTCGCCACCGGGAATAAACACCTGGCTAGGCAGATCGGTGGGACAGCCATTTACCTCAAACAGCACATCGGCCCTCACACCGTAGCGCTCGGCCAAAGACTGCCAGGTTTGACCACCATCCACCTGGGTCGTGACACCGTTAAAGGGCGGTATTTCAATGACGTCTCCCGCTGCCAGCACACCCTGGTCTGACAAGGTAGGATTCATCGCCGTCAGCGTTGCGGGCTGCAGGCCATACTGGGCTGCAACGGTGCTCACCGTTTCTCCAGCCTCAATACGATGACTAACAACCTGGGACAGCACGCCCTCTGGACAGAGTGATGCCTGGGCAGGCAGCGTCAGGCCCAGGGGCATCATCCCCAAACCAGCCAATGTCAGATATTTATAAAATCTTTGAAATACGTGCATGCTAGGACAACCCAAAGGGTATGGACAAAAGTAGATTCAGTATTCTGATAAAAGTTACTGCGAAATTTTATAGAAAAACTAGTCTGGATACTGCACCAGTGCTCAGGACCATGGATAATGCAATGTAAGCGGAGTAAGCCGAGCCAATGCATTTTCGAGTTAATCTTCGTTAAGGTAAGGTCATCAGGGCTCTCATCTCTAACTTAATGAGGAAACAGCGATGGGATTTTCTCCAAAACAGCTCGGTTTATATGTGGGTCTGCTGCTAGTCGGTAGCGGTGCTGGCTGGGCCAGCCATAGTTATTTTTTCAAACCCGCTGTCGAAGACCAGGATAGCGAGCTGCCAATTGCCACTTCAATTTTACGCACAACAACTGAGTCTGCGGAAACGGCACCTCAGCCCCAGGCTCGTGCCTATCCCCCCATTGACAACCCCAATTTTATTGCCGCCGCTGCCGAGCAGGTGGGCCCTGCCGTTGTCCGGATCGATGCTTCCCGTTCGGTTAGGGGGATGTCAGATACCTTTGAGCATCCTTTCTTCAGACGCTTTTTTACTGATGAGCTACCGGTAGAACCTGAGCTGCCGGAGCGCATTGAGCAGGGAACCGGTTCTGGCTTTATCCTCAGTGCTGACGGACAAGTCATGACCAACGCCCACGTGGTAGAGGGTGCCCAAACCGTCACTATCACCCTTAATGATGGCCGTACCTTTGAAGGAGAAGTGGTTGGTACCGACCCGGTCACCGATGTTGCCGTCATCAAAATCAATGCTGACGGTCTGCCGACCGCTCCCCTGGGCTCAACCGACAATTTGGCAGCGGGGCAATGGGCCATTGCCATCGGCAACCCCCTGGGATTAGACAATACGGTCACCGCTGGTATTATCAGTGCCCTGGAGCGCACCAGTTCCCAGGTGGGTATTTCCGACAAGCGCGTACAGTTTATTCAAACCGATGCGGCCATCAATCCCGGCAACTCCGGAGGGCCACTGCTCAACGCCCAGGGTGAAGTGATTGGCATGAACACAGCGATTCGTGCCGGAGCCCAGGGTCTGGGCTTTGCTATCCCGATTGAAACCGCCATGCGTATTGGCGACCAGCTCTTTGAAAATGGCGAAGTCAAACATCCCTATCTGGGTATCCAGATGGTCAATCTCAACCCGGAAATGCGTCAGCGTATCAACAGCGATGACGATATCGACTTTACGGTTGATGCGGATTCCGGCGTGATGATTATCCGGGTGATGGAAGGAACACCCGCCGCCGCCGCTGGCCTCAAACCGGGCGATATTCTTAGCAAGATTGATGAAACCGCTGTGTCAACCGCCACCGATGTGCAGGCCCAGGTTGAGTCAAGCGATATTGGTAAAGTTCTAAAGGTAGAGGTCAGTCGCGAGGGCGAAACCAGAGTCTTAGACGTTAGACCGACCAAGATGCCCCAGAGTTCGCAATAGAGCACTTCATCAACAGCGAGGCGATCTAAGCAACTCGTAGAGGGCAGCTCCTTGATTCGGGCGCTGCAATCAGCTATCTAAGGCTTAGAGTACAGGCGTTCCATAGAACGCCTCTCCAAAATTAATTGTTAAACCTTTTAGCTATCTGAATCTGGCAATTCACCGCCTAGCTCTCCATCTAGGGCTGATAGCCCGGTGAGGCTGGCTTCTAACTCCATGCGCTGTTCCATCTGCCTGAGAAAGTAGCCTGTCATCATCGCTGAGGCTAGCAGACCAGCCAGGTTTTCACGGTCGGTTGTCACCTGAACGTTAAACCCTTCGGATGGCAGTACCCCAATTAACCCCTGAACATTCTGAGAAATTATCTGTTTGATCTCACCGCTCACCGACTGGGCAACACGGGTTAGAACTTCGGGAGGCTGGTGTTGCAGATACTTCAGTAGCTGGTTTACCTGCCCATCCTCTGAACCCATGCCAATAAATTGGGCGCTTTCGGGGTTAAACATAAAAGGGTTATGTATTGCTTCTAATTACCTTAGCGTGATAAAGCCGATTTCAGCTAGAACTTACACGAATATCAGTGTGAACGATATGCACTTAACGTGCTCTAACCTATCTCCCACATTACGCTAGCTTAACAAAAATTTAACACCTTGGTAAATTTAGGAGACCTCGGATGACACCATGTAGTCATTGGCTATTTCCGGGCTAGGAGCAGCGTCCGGCACGATTTGGGGGACTGATTCTATCGCTGGTTCGGCTGTGGTTTCTGCCACGACAGCCGAACCGACCTCAATGGCTGGGACGGTGTCGTTTTGAATCTCAGGCAAATTAATCTGCGGAAGTTTATCAATCTCAAAGCGCTGATAAAACTTTTCAGTGACCTGTAACCAAAACGAACGCCCATCCGACTGACGGCGACGGCGGACAAAGCCCTGATCGACGAGGTCGTGGACGTGCCCGTAGGCCCCTGACCCCCGTAAATCAACTAAGTCTGTTTGGGAAATGGGGCCACGCATGGCAATGGCTGCTAACGTTCGCAGGGCACCCAGACCGATATCCAATGGAATTAGTTCATCTAGGAGCGGCTTAAATGGCTGGCGCAGCTGTAGGCTGTAGCCACTTTCAGTCTCGGCAATCTCCAGTGCCCCCTCGCGGTGGGCATAGTTCCCCATCAGGTCAATCAGACCTGCGGCAGCCGCCTCTTTGTCACAAGCGGCATACTCAGCAATCTGGGCAATGGTGAGGGGTTTTGCTTTGAGGTACAAAATTGCCTCAATGGTGTGGGTCAAGGGATGGGATGACTGCGCCATAGCTATAAACCCGTACGATCCGCTGGTCAAGGATAGCGCAAGGGCATCCCCTGTGGGTGCCCTTGCGCTATGGAGGCGCTTGAATTAGCTGGTCTCGATCCGGGTGAGTAATACCGGACAGGGAGCATTGATGCGCACGTAGTCCCCCAGGGAATTCCCCAGGAGTCGATCAATATCAGGCAGGCCCTTGGCGATGGACGGTCGACGATCGGGGGAACCCAGGATGAGTAGATTGACGTTGAGCTCATCGGCTAGCGCGCAAATACGCTGACCGGGCTGACCTTCGGGGGCCACACAGCGATAATTGATGCGGTACCGCTTGGCTTCGGCAATAGCAGGCGCTAAAACTGGGTCGGTTTCTGGGTTGGCGTTAATAGCCTCGTCAATGGAGCTGCGTAAATTGGACAGGGTATGGACAAACACTAGCTCACTGTCTTTGATATCGCGGGTTAGATCGATGGCAAGCTTAAGCGACTCTTTTGCCATGTCTGACTTGTCGAGCGCTACCAAAACTCGTTTGACGGGGCGGATGCTGTAGAGATCGTCTTTGACCAACAGCATGGGTCGCGACGATAGCTGAAACACGTACTGACTAACTGAATTGGCAAAAATGGCTTTTAGGCCCTTGATGCCACGGGACCCCATAATGATCAGGTTTGCATCGATCTCATCGGCGACTTTGCAGACTTCATCCTTGGGTTCGCCTTCGCGCAACATCGGCGTTACCTTTGATGCTTCAATGCCAAGTCGGGCAACAGTGTCGGCAAGCTGCTGTTCACTGTCAGCACGCTGATCGTCCATTTTCCCCGATGTTGCTTTGGGGGGAACTACGTTTAGTACGGTTACTTGCGATCGCTGGATCATGGGAATGGCCAGCAGGGCCTTAAACATGGTCTCGGTATTACCAGGGCCGGAACTGGCTAGCAAAATCTTTTCGATCATTGACTAAACCCTATTAGATAGAATCTTAAAGATGTATAAATATCTATGATACGCAAGCTGTTTTGGTAAATTTCAACACGGTTCACAATTCGTAGTTTGGTAGTTCATTTATCTATGGCTGACCGATGGTTTGACTATGGTTTTCGGGTTCAGCCGCACCACACAGACTATAGCGGTGTGGTGTGGCATGGCACCTACATTCAGTGGATGGAGTCCGCACGGGTAGAGTGTTTGCGCCACCTGGGCTTTGCGTTTGAAGACTTTGTGACGGCGGGATATGACCTGCCGGTTGTGGATCTACAGCTACGCTACCATCAGCCTCTTACCCTGGGGGAAGCGGGGGTAGTCAAAACTCGGTTAGACCTTGGTAAAGGCGTGCGATTAACCTGGCGCTATGAGATTTACAGGTTGGCGTCACGGCAGCTTTGTGTGACGGGTCAGGTGCTGCTGGTGCCCGTTGATATGGCCAAGCGCAAAATTACCCGACGGCTGCCGGCTAAGCTACAGCCCATGTTTGACTCACTGCAGCAGTATTTTGCAGTGGATGTTTAGCGGTGTGGCCAGCCTACGGGCGCGGAGCGGCCAGAGCTTCTAGGGCTTGACCCGTGACACGGCAGGTACGCCAGTCGTCGAGCATGACGGCCCCTTTGGAGCGATAAAAATCAATGGCGGGCTGGTTCCAATCTAGAACGCTCCATTCGAAACGGCCACAGCCTTTGACCAGGGCAGTCTGGGCGAGATATTGAAAGATGGCGGTGCCGATTCCCCGACGTCTGTAGCCAGGGAGGACAAACAGATCTTCGAGATAGATTCCTGGCTTCATTAGGAATGTGGAAAAGTTAAAAAAGTAGAGGGCAAAGCCAGCGGGGGCACCGTCAATGCGGGCAACGATGGCCTGGGCGGTGGGAGTCTTGCCAAAGAGGTATTTATCTAAGTCTTCGGGGGCACCGGTCACCTCGTGGGCCAGGTTTTCATATTCGGCCAGGGCCATTACTAACTCAAAAAGCAAGGGGACATCATCACGGGTAGCGGGGCTAATGGTAATGGGGGCTGCCATTGGGCGATCAAAAATTAACTAGGATACTGCTATGGGGCCGCTGCCAAACGGCTAGTGATACGACCAATAATACGACTGGCAGCCAATACGCCAAAGTGGCGACTATCACGAACACTCGGCTCAATTACATTATCGCTGATTAGGTATACTCCCCCGTCGTAGAAGATTTTATGGACCCGTTTGACGATCAGCTGCTCGGGCGCAGAGGCGGTGTCCGAGGGTATGGGGGATACTGCGATCGCAATATCCCCCAGCCGTATCGGGCTGCCCATGGCGGCTAAAACCGTATCCCCCGGCATCAGCGTGGGGACCATCGATCGATCGCGCACCACAAACCGTCGTCGTCGACCCAACAGCCATTGGGCATACTCTGTCCATCCAGCCTCAGGGATTTGTCCGTCTGGTTTTTGTGCTGCGGTCTCCTTTGTACCCACTGCCCCACCCCATAAAAAACCCCACAAGATTAGAGCTTGCGGGGTTTTCAAAAACCATTGACTATACGACCACTAGCTAGCGGTGTACCAAGCCACGTCACGGCCCTTAGTAGCCCAGAAGATTGTATGG
Organism: Cyanobacteria bacterium P01_A01_bin.15; assembly: GCA_039814735.1. Lineage (GTDB taxonomy): Bacteria > Cyanobacteriota > Cyanobacteriia > Phormidesmidales > Phormidesmidaceae > Leptothoe. The sequence goes on along the minus strand of JBCCAQ010000017.1, from coordinate 9,097 downwards.
ATCTTTTCAACAGCGGCCATGAGTTCTTCAGCATGCTGCTGGCTAACTTCTACTTTGCAAGCAGAACAGAGTTTAGCCGCCTTCCAGAAGGTATCGTGTAGGTCGGGGTAGGACTCTAGGTGAACCGGCTTAAAGTAGTCAGTCCAGAGAATTAGCAGATCGTCTTTAGTTTTTTGAGCCTGCTCTTCCTTAATCGCAATGTAGCGAGACAGGGTATTGGCATAGGCTACTTTACCAGCCGCATCGGACGGCTCTTCAAGGGCAATGATTTTCTTTGTCATCGACAGCACAGCCTCAGCTGTAATGCGAGCAGCAGACGGATCATAAACACCACAGGGACCATCGCAGTGGGCATGGACCTCAGCTGGGGGAAACCAAGCGTTTATTAATGCAATTGCGTTGTTGAGCATAGTCACCAATCGGTTAAATAGTTGATGGGTCGTCTGTTAGGCGTTCCGCCGGAAAAATCGTTCAGCGAAACGATCCAGTGCAGTTATTAGTATACTGCCGTTTTCGATGCCTCCATGGGGTATTAGATAGGGAGTTATTTGATAATATTTTTGTACTATTTAAGGGTGGGTCATTGGCTAAAAACAACCGACTAACGGAGACATTGGGAACATCAGAAAATTGGCAACCGGGGGGGCAACACTGGTGGCGACCCTATCCTGCCAAGGTATTTGTGCTGTTATTGACGGTAACGGGGGTGATGGGGTGCGATCGCGTCGTCACCGAGCTAGTTGACCCCAACGCCCATTTACCCCCTTGTGTTGAGCAAAGCTGTGACTGTGGCGATTTTATTAGTCAGGACCTGGCCCAGCTTGTCCTAGATGACGGCTGGGGAGATCCCCACAATCTGGACGGCGACGGCAACGGTCGTGCCTGCGAGCGCCTGCCCCAAACCACACCAGCGCTAGACTGGGAAACCTACTTTTCCAACAATCCCCATGTCGCCCTGGGAAACCCTAGCCACGCTGGCCAGGAGAACATCGATAACTATTTGCTTGATAGGGAACAGTACGTGCTGAGCTACAGCCAAAGCCAGGGTCGTTTGCGCTGGGCCAGCTGGATTGTAAGCCGAGACTGGATGGGGGGTACCGAGCGACAAAACAACTTTCGTCCCGATGGCGGTCTCCCTGGGGGGACCTATCAGGTCACACCGCGAGACTATACCAACAGCGGCTACGATCGAGGACACATGGTACCATCCGCCGATCGCACCGCCACTGAACGCGACAATTCTGCCACGTTTTTGATGAGCAACATTTTTCCCCAGACCGCTGAAAATAACCGCGGTCCGTGGCGAGAACTAGAAGAATATTGTCGCGATCTGATTTATCAACAGGGAAAAACCGTCTACATCATCGGTGGTATCTACGGTCAGCAGCGACCGATCGCCAACAATAGCGTTATTCCCCCCAGTCGTACCTGGAAGGTGGTTGTGATTTTTGATGGCGACCCCACCGTGGACAACGTTACCTCCAGGACTGAGACGATTGCGGTGGATATGCCCAACAGCACCCGGATCGAGCCGCAGTGGCAAACCTACCAAACCTCAATTGATCGCATCGAGCTAGCGACGGGGTATGACCTCCTGTCGGATGTGCCCGAAGCGATCCAGGCCGGGCTAGAGTCCAGACGCAGTAACTACTAGGTTTCTAAACTAGACCGCTCAAGTTTCCACCGTTTGGGTTTTTACACCGATAACCTGGCTATCCTCTGTCCCGCCTAGGATGTACACATCTATTTCCACTTCGCCAAGGCGATAAACCTGCAAATTTTCCAAGGTAGTTTCTAGCAGGTCCCTGAGGTTGCGATAGCGCTCTACCCGCTTTAGCTCCCTAGAGTCAAACCAGGCCCGTTCGACAAGCGCTTGCTTAAAAAAATCATCCAGGCTGACGACAGTCACGGGCGTATTGTCCGGATAGTCGCCATTGTCCAGCAGCGTTTTAACGGTAAACGACTGCTGATCTAGAAGCAAGACAACCACCTCAAAGGGGTAGTCTGCCTCACTGCGCCACAGCAAATTTTCACAGGCGGTTTCTAGCTCGGGCAGCAGATCTTGGGAGGTGGGCATGGGGGACAGTTGGCATGGCCAAAGATTGGGACATGGGCTATCGATAGCTTGGCCCGCGTATGTGTAACTGTATACATTACCCTTGGTCCCAGGCGCTAGTCTGTCAAACGGGCTCAACCGTTGCCCTGTAGATGCTGTTTTAGAAATGCCGTTGTTCGCTGCCAGGCAAGGGTTGCGGCTTCCGCATTGTAGCGAGTGCCAGAGGGATTTGCAAAGGCGTGATTGGCTCCCTCATACAGATAGATCTCAGTATCTTTACCTAGATCGTCAAGGGCTGATTCAAAGGCCTGTACGGTACTGGGAGAAGGGCTGGTATCCAGGGAGCCAAAGTGGCCCTGGATCGGCATTTCTAGGGGGGCGAGGATGGCTGGATCGGTGGAAATTTGGCCGCCGTAGTAGATGACAGCGGCGTCTAAATCTGTGGGTAGCGCCAGGGCCGTATTTAGGGACCATGTACCGCCAAAGCACCAGCCAATGCTGCCAACGGTGGGAGCCTGTCGCTCGTCCGCCAGGTAGCTGTAGGCGGCTACCACGTTTTGGGTGAGGCGCTCCGAATTTTGGATGGCGGCCTGGACCAAGGCCCTGGCATCGTCGGGGTTGTCGGCTACCTGGCCGTCGTAGAGATCAACCGCTAGGGCCGTATAGCCTTCTGCGGCGAGGCGGCGGGTCATGGTGCGGATATTGTCGTTGAGGCCCCACCATTCTTGAATGACGATCAGCCCTGGCAGCGGCGACGATCGGTCGGTGGGCTGGGCCAAATATCCCGTAAAGGGCGTTTCACCATCGGTTCCGTAGGTAATCTCCTCGGTGGTAACCGCATCGGGGGCAACATCCTGGGCTACCGGAGAGGGCACCGGGGTGTCATCCTGGTGCAGCTCTGCCATTTGAGCGCTTTGGCTCTCAGCCGGGGTTTGACTAGATAGGGACGGATTGACCAGGGTACAGCTAACAGCGAGTAAGGCCGTCAATAAGGCAAAACCTAATAATTTTCGCATTGCTGGAAGACTCTAAAGCGATGCTTAAAGGATATTCTATATTTCCGAAGACAGCCTTAGAAAGATTTGATGTCTAAATACCTTGCTGAGCATTGATAAAAATGTATGTAATTTACAGCACTCTGTGGTGGATACATACAATTCACTGGCGGCGAGGATGTTTAGGTTGGCCCTTTCTTGAACGACCGTAACCGTCTCTTTCAGCATGTTCTGCACAATCAAAACACCATGAAGCCTTCGAGTTATAGTCGGCTTCATCCGGAAAATAGTAAATGCCACGTCGCGTCTCACCCATCTCACGACGCAAATTCTCAGTCGCCCTGATTGGAAAATCTGCAGGGCATAGATTAGTTATGGGATGAGGAGGAGCACCGTAAGATACTCCTTTCCTCTGACGTTCTTCAATAAGCTCTGCTTCACGCTTCTGGTATTGAGCATGCTGATCGGCTTCATACCGTTTCCTTTCTTGATATTGTTCCCTGTAAAAAGTTTGTGCAGTAAGATTTTCTCTCTGTAGATAGGTGTCAAATTGAGCTAATTGAGAAGCTACAAATGGGTTGTCAAACTGATACTCCATTATTATTTGCTTCGCCTTCTCAATTGTATGTATAGCTTCAGTAAGCTCACCCTCATCCAAATACTGTAATTCTTCAAGTTTCTCTTGAGATATTTGATATAGAGGAACCATGGCTGCGGCAATCCCTCCGAAAATTAAGATTAGGATAAAGTAAGGTAGCTTATGCCAGACTAGATAACCACATGCACACAACACGGCGAGCATAAGACAAAATTTAAATCGTTCCTCAATATCTTTCCAGATTTTATATTCCGAAGACATATTGTAGTAATGACAAAGGCATGTAAAGTATTTTCACAATACTTCTACTGTGAGACTTTAGTAAAAATAAAATAGAGGTTTGAATCTGAGGTCAGGGAGCCTTTGGATCCAAATAGATAACTCGAGTTGCGTTTGGGTCTGTTGTTAAGTTAATTGTTTCTCTAGTCAATTCATAATCGCTTTTATTGAAGGTAACCTCAACACTGTCTCTTGGAGGCATTTCCAACTCAACATAGCCTTTCCTGTCGGTAACTTTTTCAACGGAAGGGCCATCGATTATAAAATCTAGACTGACATTTTCTATAGGCTCCTGGCTTACTCTGTCACGCACAGTGATCTGTACTTTTTGCAGATTTTCTTGTTGGCTAAGAAAATCTGTAGCATTTTCATACTGAAAAACGGAGTTCTGAGTTAAATAATCATATCCAGAGACTCCAAGAACGATAAATAGGAAGCTAAATGATGACTTAACCCACCAAGGAATATCTTTCAAAAAATTATTTCCCATATTCATAATATTGCTTATCACTAGACGTCAATAGTTAATTTGATCTATAGAAACCAATTTTGTCTAAATATTGAATGTCAGTGAAGTGTTGAAGCTTGACTTTAGGATTAAATTCTGCTAAAAACACCTTCGTAAGAGCCTTTCAGAGACCACATAGTACTTATCTTGAGGCTTGATGCTGCACTACTAGACGTATAAAATTTTAGCAAGCCTATCTATAGTACGACCACTGTATCTAACAGCTGGGCGATGATCGGACCGCTTTTGTGGCCACCGCTGGCAATCAGTCGATGGCTCAAAACAGGGAGGGCAAGGGCTTTGACATCATCGGGTAGGACATAGTCTCGGTCTTCTAAAAAGGCGAGGGCCTGCACCGCCCGGTAGAGGGCCACCGTTCCCCGTGGGCTCACACCTAGGGCCACATCGTCATGGTCGCGAGTGGCCCGCACCAGGGCGATCATGTACTGCTGCACGGAGTCTTCTACCTTGATCTGTTGGCACTGCTGCTGCAGGCTGTGCATTTCATCTAGGGTAATGCAGGGTTGCAGATCGGAGGGACCGATCGGCTGAGCCAGGTTTTGGAGCATCCGCAATTCTTCATTGGCATCGGGGTAGCCCAGGCTGAGGGAGAGGGCAAAGCGATCCATCTGGGCCTCGGGTAGGGGAAAGGTACCCTGGTACTCCACCGGATTTTGAGTGGCAATGACAAAAAACGGATCGGGCACCGGTCGGGAAATGCCGTCCAGGGTGACCTGGTTTTCTTCCATGACTTCAAGCAGGGCCGACTGGGTGCGGGGGGTGGCGCGGTTGATTTCGTCGGTGAGGAGCACATTGGCAAAGACCGGCCCCGGCATAAACTGAAACCTGCCGCTGCTGGGATTCCAAATATTGGTACCGGTGACATCGCTGGGTAATAGGTCGGGGGTACACTGCACCCGCTGAAATTTACCATCAATACAGCGGGCTAGGGATTTGGCTAGCAGGGTTTTACCCACACCGGGCACATCTTCGAGCAGAACATGACCGCCGGACAGCAGCGCCACCAGTACCAGCCGAATGGGATCTTGCTTGCCAACGATGGTTTTATTCAGGTTCTGGACGATTTGATCGATGCGATCGCGCATAGCTGCCCTTGACTTAACTGACTACAGCTTACCCATAGAGTTCAAGCTTGTGGAATAACCTAGGTCTAGGGTCTGGAAATTTTCAAACAATCCGTGTTGTAATCGATAGCCTGTGTGCTTGCCAGCATCCTTTAATAGAACAGTAAACGTGTTTATCCCATCGGCTAGAAAACGATAATCAAACCCCATGGAATCTAGAGATAACTGGTCAAAGGTAGAGATTGTAGCGCAGGTGATATCCGCCATTTTTCTCCCTGTCGCGCTGCTCGTTGTCGGTAGAATTTATGATGCTCGTCAGAACAAACAGCAACAGCTAGAGGACAACGCCAATCGCCTGACATCGCTGATCGATCATTTATCCAGTGATGTGCCCCGCGAGCGGGAGCTAGCGATTACTGTTACTAACTATTTAGCCAATCAGGGACAGCTGCCCGAGGAGCTGGTGCCGGTGGTGACTCTAGTTGCCATTGATGATGAAAACCAGCAGGTGGCCGAGTCTGCCCTCGAGGCCCTGAGCACAGCCGTCCAGCGACAGCCCGAGCTGAAAACAACAATTGTAGAATCTGCCCGCCCAACTTCTAATCCAGACTCAGCCGCCAGACCAGATCAGAGTGAAGTAACCCGTCAGACGGCAGCAGCTGAAGTGATTGCAGAAGTGGTTGCCACGCCAGTGCCCGCCGCCGCTGAGACCGTATCGACACAAATAACCGCCCCAAATGCTCTTAAGATTGCCTACATTCAGTACCGTAGCGATCGCGCCCAGGCAGAACAGCTACAGACCTACTTAGAAGATCAGGGCATATCCGTTCCAGCTATTGAACAAACGGCGGATATCGCCCTCAATGATATTCGCTATGCCAACCGTAGCGATAGAAACCTGGCTGAAAATTTAAAGACTAAACTTGAGACGGATCAAGACATTACTATTGATCAATTGATCAATCTATCTAGCACTGGGTATGAGGTACCCCAGGGTCAGATAGAAATTTGGCTCAAAGACTAAGGGTCTTGAAATACGGTGGGGGCGGGCAAACCGTTCCAGACGGGTTTCAACGGTGGCTCAGCCCCCAATCAGACCAGTCACTCCGCTAAGGTATGACGCAAATTGGCATGGCAAAGGGTAACCTACCCTTGCCGTCGCGGTTGCTAGAGAATCGCGGGGGTAAAGCCATCGGCAGGGGTGAATAACGTCTGCCGATGGTACTGGGGTATGGATACTCACCCCTGGCCCTGGTAGCTGATGGTTTTGTTTGCGATCGCAAACTCCCCCAAGCGCATTGTTTGAGCCGAGAGTGCTGCCGCCCCAGCCGATACATCGATCGCCTCCGAAGAAACATGGCTACAACTTCTACAGGCTCATTTTTTCTGGCAAAAAGCCAGGAAGGGGTACCTGCAGCTTCCACTGTTTGTCGCCATAGAACAAAACCTGGTAAATATGCATGCTGCCATCCCTAAAGGACGCCTCAAAAGACTGTAGATAGAGATACCACATCCGTTGAAATCTCTCATTATAGTCAGGAGAAAGGGCGGCAATAATCTCTCGGTTAGCCGTAAAGTTCTCACTCCAGCGTCTAAAGGTTTCAGCATAGTGAGGTTTAAGGTTCTCACAGTGGGCTACGGTCAGTTTTGCCGCCCGCAGGTCTCGACAAATTTCAGAGAGCTGAGGAGCATAGCCACCGGGGAAAATATACTTGTCAATCCAAGGGCCGTTGCGCTCTGAGCTTTCGGTGGTAATGGTATGGAGCATGCCGATACCGTGGGGTTTTAGCAGGGCTCTAGCTTTCTCCATAAAGGTGGAAAAATCACCCTTACCCACGTGCTCAAACATGCCAATGCTGACAAACTTATCGTACTCTCCCGTTGTCTCGCGGTAGTCTTTAATTTGGATGGTAATCTTTTCCGTTAGCCCTTTTTCTGCAATTCGCTTTTTAGCGAGGGCGGCCTGTTCTTCGCTGAGGGTAATGCCGGTGCCCGTGATGCCATAGTTTTCAGCCGCGTAGAGCAGCATGCCACCCCAGCCACAGCCGATATCAATCAGCGACTCTCCGGGTTTCAGGGCTAGCTTACGACAGATGATTTCATATTTCTGGCGCTGCATGGTTTCTAGATCGTCCGTTGGCTGGACTTGGTAGCCACAGGAGTAGGTGAGGGTAGGATCTAAAAATAGCTGATAAAAATCATTACCCAAGTTGTAGTGGTACTGGACATTTTTACGGCTGTTTTGAATCAGCAGCGGTATGGTTTTGAGCCGTTGGGAAATGATTTGGAGCGCGAGGGGAACCGTTAGCTTTTGGCTAGCTTTGGAGTAGACTCGGTTGCGATAGAGCATACTAATCAGCTCCGTCAGCCGATTTTCAGCTTCGTCCCACCAGCCCTCCATGTAGGCTTCTCCAAAGCCAAGGGAGGCAAATGTGATAATGCTGGCGTAGGTGCGCTGATCGCGGATCTGGAGCTGTAGGTGGGGCGTTGTCTCAGGCGTACCAAAGTTAAAGATCTGACCGCTGGGGTTGGTAACGCTCAAGTAGCCATCCTCAATAAAGCTAAACAGCTCGTAGAGATAGCGTTCGGCACTGGGCAGATTTTCCATGGCCTGATAAGAAAATAGAGTGCTTTCAACCTATCAAATCTGAGGTACCGGATTATGAGACCGCAGTGAAATCAGTCTGATTTAAAGCACTCAACCTCCAGGCAGGACTAGCCCTGCCTGGGGGTGATGTAATTGGTTGCGCTAACCCAGGATGTTATGCCTGAATGACAAAGCTATTGGCATCTAATGTCGGTGCGCCTTCGATGGTTGCAAATTGAGCACCGCTACCAAAGCCACCCTCGGCACCATTCGGGTTGTAATACAGGTTCCCAGTACTGGCACCGTAAACGATGGTGGCATCGCTCATGGCCGCTTCTTCAATGCTGTTGACCACTGCAAACTCGCTAGCAGATAGGGCTCCGCCAACGGCGCTAGTCAGCGCGGCAAAGACGGTGACATCCAGCACAATACTGTCGATAGCTTCAAAGCCTTGAATTTGATTTGTACCGACATCCGCCGCATTGAAGACAGCACCGGTATCAAAACCAAAGAAGTCGGCACCATTGCCACCAATCAGAATGTCATTACCGGCACCACCGATCAGTAAGTCAGCACCATCGCCACCGATCAGAATGTCATCACCGGCACCACCATCAGCAACTACTGGGGTGAAGCTACCACTAGCATTCAAAAAGTCATTGCCCTCACCACCGGAGAAGATAACCGATTCAACGGCACTACCGGTCAGATCCCCGATGGTGAGTGAGTCATCCCCACCCTGGCCGTTAATCTCAAATTGCTCAATACTCTCGTTGGTTAGGGTGAATGGACCCAGGTTGAGGCGATTAAAGATAGCCTGTCCCTCGGATTGGCTCAGGTCAAACTCATCGCCTGGACCATCGGCCCCGTTAACCTGTGTAACATCAAATCCATCACCCCCATTGATAAAGTCGCTGCCATCGCCGTTATTCCAGATGAAACGGTCATCGCCGTCCTCCAGGTAGGCGGTGTCACTCCCGCGCTGACCC